>JADGOO010000131.1 GCA_017882905.1 Acidimicrobiia bacterium
AACCAGGCCGACGCCTCGGCGAAGCCGGGGAGCTCGCGGCCCTTGATGCGCTCGAGGAACGCCGTCCACCGATCGACCTGGCGTTCGTGGAAGCCGTCGGGACGACCAAGGTCGTGGAGCCCCTTCGCCTTCCAGTCGACCTTCGAGAGCAGTGCGATGCCCTCGACGAGCTGGTACGAGAGACCTTTGCGCGCGTCGAGGTCGGCGTCGAACGGTGCCGGCCAGCCATCGGTGAGACCCATCGGCGACCAACCGTCGACGAAGCCCATCAGGTAGAACGTGCGGCCCATGATCGCGGGATCGGTGCAGACCGCGACGGCCTCGGTGTGCGGCACGTCGGTGCCGTCGAGCGCCTCGATGATGCGCCACTCGCGCACGATGCCCTCGTCGCGCGACGCCGGTGCCGACGCAGGCGGGATGCGCATCGCGCAGTGCAGCTCGCCGCGGCGGATCTCGTAGATCTCGTTCTGCGATCCGCCGGAGATGTAGCGGTGTTCGATCGGCTCACCCTTGCCGGGCAGGCCGATCTCGTCCATCCACGCGCCGAGACGGTCGACGTTGATCGTCGGGTCATCACTCACAGGTTGCCCACCTCGTGTTCCAGGAACTCGGCCAGCTTGGCACGCGCGGCGTCGCGCAGCTTCGGGATGTGTTGGGTCGGCCAGAGGTCGTCGCTCGGCTTGTACCCGCGCAGCACCTGGCGAGCGACCGTGACCTTGTGCACCTCGGTCGGTCCGTCGGCGAGGCCCATGACGCCGGCGCCGAGGATCATCGAGAAGAACGGCATCTCGTTGCTCACGCCGAGCGCGCCGTGCACCTGCATCGCTCGCCACGCGATGTCGTGCAGAACGGTCGGCATGACGATCTTCGCGGTTGCGATGTCCTTGCGTACCTTGCGGTAGTCGTTGTGCTTGTCGATCGACCACGCGGTGTAGAGCACGAAGAGGCGGAACTGGATCAGCTGCGCGTACGAGTCGGCGATGTAGCCCTGCACGAACTGCTTGTCGGCGAGGATGCTGCCCTGCGTGCTGCGGCTCAGTGCCCGCTCGCACATCATGTCGAGCGCCTTTTGTGCCAGGCCGATCGTGCGCATCGCATGGTGGATGCGGCCGCCGCCGAGGCGAGTCTGCGCGATCGCGAACGCCTGGCCCTCACCACCGAGCACGGCATCGGCGGGAACGTGCACGTTGTCGTAGTGGATGAGAGCGTGCGACCCCTCGTCGCGGGTCTCGCCCGCGAGGCCGACGTTGCGCACGATGTTGATACCGGGCGTGTCGCTCGGCACGAGGAACATCGACATGCCTTGGTACGCGCTGATCTCGGGGTTCGTGACCGCCATCACGATGAAGAACGACGAGGTCTTCGCGTTCGAGGAGAAGAACTTCCAGCCGTTGATCACCCACTCGTCGCCGTCCTTCTCGGCGCGCGTCGTGAACATCGTGGGATCGGCGCCCGCGTGCGGTTCGGTCATCGAGTAGCAGGAGAACATCTCGCCGTCGAGCAGCGGGCGCAAGTAGCGCTCCTTCTGCTCCGCCGTGCCGTAGTGGGCGATGATCTCGGCGTTGCCGGTGTCGGGCGCCTGGCAGCCGAACACGATCGGCGCCCACGACGAACGGCCGAGGATCTCGTTCAGCAACGCCAGCTTCAGCTGGCCGTAGCCCTGGCCGCCGAGGTCGCGACCGAGGTGCGTGGCCCACAACCCGCGGCTGCGCACCTCGTCCTTCAGCGGGTCGATGGCACGCCGGCGGGCCGCGTCGAGCGGCGTGAACTGCAGTCCGGGCCACACCAGATCGAGCGGCTCCACCTGGTCGCGCACGAACGCGTCGACCCAGTCGAGCTGCGCCTGGAACTCTGGATCGGTCTCGAAGTCCCAACTCATTGCGGCTCCTCTCGCGTCGTGTCAGAATATGATTCTGGTGCAAGAGAATCAAATTCCTGACGGCTTGGCGGATCGAATCGCGCGGCGGGCGTTGGAGAAGCGGGGCGCCACCTACTCGAACGAGGTGCGGCGGCTGCTCGACGCGGGCATGACGGTGATGCGCCGCTCGGGCACGGCGTCGCGGCCGCGGGTCGCCGACATCGTTGCCGAGGCGGGCCTGTCGAACGACGCGTTCTACCGGCACTTCCCGTCGAAGGACGCGCTCGTGGCCGCGATCCTCGCCGATGGCGCCGAGCGCTTGCGCAGCTACCTCGCGCACCAGATGGGCAAGGCCACGTCGCCCGAGATCGCGGTGCAGCGGTGGGTCGAAGGCGTGCTCGCACAGGCGGCCGACGCCGAGATCGCGGCGGCCACGCTCGCGGTGCTCTGGAACGCGGGCGGCGTGGGCGAAGGCCTCGCGTCGGGCCACTCATCGATGAACGAACCGCTCGCCGAGCTGCTGTGCGCTCCGTTCGCCGCGCTCGACAGCACCGCCCCCGAGCTCGACGCGTCGCTCGCCTGCTACGCGACGATCGGCAAGCTGTCCGATTACCTGCGCCGCGGTGTGCGACCGACCCGCCGCGAGATCCAGCATGTTGTCGCGTTCTGCCTGCACGCGATCGGTTCCCACCCCGCCGTCGATCCCGAGGAGTGAACGTGCGACCGCTGCCCCAGCTCACGCCCTTCAACGAATGGTTCTGGACGTCCGGTGCCGACGGGCAGCTCCGCATCCAACGGTGTTCCGACTGCCGCACCTACGTGCATCCGCCCGTGCCCATCTGCCCGGCGTGCCGCAGCCTCGAGTGGGAGCCGTCGGTGGTGTCGGGGCGCGCCACCGTCGTGGGCTTCACGATCAACGCGCACCAGTGGCTGCCCGGGTTCGAGCCGCCGTACGTGATCGCCAACGTGGCGCTCGCCGAAGACGCGATGGTGCGCCTCACGACGAACCTCGTCGCGTGCGAACCCGGCGATGTGCATATCGGCCAAGAAGTCGAGGTCCGCTTCGAGCAGAACGACGACGTGTGGGTCCCGCTCTTCGCGCCCACCGGTCGCGACGCCACGGAAGATCGTGTGCCGGAGCCGCAGCGCCCCACGTCGCGTCCGCCGGCGAGCGACTCGCGCTTCGAGCACCGCGTGGTGCTGTCGGGGGTGGGGCGCTCGGCGATCGGTCGTCGGTTGATGCGCGATCCACTGTCGCTCGCCGTCGACGCCTGCCTTGCCGCGGTGGCCGACGCCGGGCTCGAGCTCTCCGACATCGATGGGCTCTCGACGTATCCCGGTTCGGTGTCCGGTGTGGGCATCAGCGAGGGAGGTACCACCGCGATCGAAGAAGCGCTGCGCCTCCGACCCACGTGGATCAACGGGGGCGGCGAGCTGCCCGGACCGGGTGGATCGGTGATCGCGGCGATGCTCGCGGTGTCGAGTGGCCTGTGCCGCCACGTGCTGTGCTTCCGCACGGTGTGGGAGACCACGCACGCCGCCCTCGGGCTCAGCTCCGGCGGCGGATCGCGCGTCTCCGGACCGCTGTACGAGTGGCGCGCGCCGTTCGGGGCGATGTCGGCCGCGCACTGGATCGGCATGAACGCGAACCAATACCTGCACCGCTACGGGGCGACGCGAGAGATGCTCGGCTGGATCGCGCTCAACGCGCGCACCAACGCCGGGCGCAATCCGGCTGCGATCTATCGCGACCCGATGTCGATGGACGACTACCTCTCGGCTCGGCCCATCACCACACCGTTCGGTCTGTACGACTGCGATGTGCCGTGCGACGCGTCGATCGCAGTCATCGTGTCCGATGCCTCGGTCGCAGACGATCTCGCGAAGCCGCCGATCCACGTCGAGGCCGTCGGCACACAGATCACCGAGCGCATCTCGTGGGAGCAGGACACCATCACGCACGAGCCGCAGGTGCTCGGTCAGGCCGCCCACCTTTGGACACGCACCGACCTGCGCCCTGCCGACATCGACGTGGCGCTCGTCTACGACGGGTTCACGTTCAACGCGATCACCTGGCTCGAAGCCCTCGGCTTCTGCGGGTTGGGCGAGGCCGCCGACTGGCTCGACCAGGGCCGCCGCATCGCGCTCGACGGCGAGATCCCCGTGAACCCGCACGGCGGCCAGCTGTCGGAAGGCCGCACCCACGGTTATGGCTTCTTCTACGAGGCGATCACGCAGCTGCGCCATGAGGCAGGCGAGCGCCAGGTGGCCGACGCGCGCACGGCCGTGGTCACCTCGGGCGGTGGCATCCCGTCGGGCGTGCTGCTGTTGAGAAATGACCGAGCCTGAGCCCGCCCACTATCGCGGCACGTCGCCGGCGAGCGTGATGCGGTGCATCGTGCGCGTGTGGCCGTGGTAGTCGTTCACCGGATTGTGCATCGCGCAGCGGTTGTCCCACAGTGCGAGTGAGCCCACCTGCCAGCGGAACCGGCACGTGAACTCCGGCCGCACCGCGTGCTCGAACAAGTAGCGCAGCAACGGTCGGCTCTCTTCCTCGGTCATGTCGGTGAAGCGCGCGGTGTGCGCGACGTTCACGTAGAGCGCCTTGCGTCCGGTGTCGGGGTGTGTGCGCACGACCGGGTGCTCCGCCACGTACTCGCGCCCCGCGTCGGCGCCGCTGTCGCGGATGCGATCTTCGCGGGTCTTCGACACGTCGGCGAGCGCCGAGCTGTTCACGGCCGTGAGCCCGTCGAGGAGTCGCTGCATGCCGGGCGAGAGCGCCTCGTAGGCGGCGTACATGTTCGAGTACAGCGTGTCGCCACCGAACGGCGGTACCTCACGAGCGAGCAGCATCGTGGCCATCGGCGGGCGTTCGAGGTACACGGTGTCGCTGTGCCAGATGCCCCCGAAGTTCACGGTCTCGTGGGGCAGCTTGCTCACCGCGATGATGTAGGGAAAGCCGTCGATGCCTTTCACGAACGGATACTCGACCGGCTCGCCGATTCGCCGCGCGAAGGCGAGGAGCTGCTCCGGCGTGAGCACCTGACCGCGAAAGAACACCACGAGATGTTCGAGCCATGCGCGGCGCACCTCGTCGACGACGGTGTCGGTGAGATGCGCGAGCTCGACGCCGGTGATCTCGGCGCCGAGCGCGCCTGCGATGGGGGAGACGTCGATGGTGCGGTACGTGTCGGTGCTCATGTCGTCGGTGGCTCTCTGTGCCCTTCGGCGGCGCGCAGCTGCGCGCGCAGATCGACCTTGCGGACCTTGCCGGAAGCAGTGCGGGGAAAGTCGGGCACGATCCGCAGCTCCTCCGGCCACTTCTGGCGGGCGAGGCCGACGTGCTGCAAGTGCTCGGTGACCGCCGCGAGATCGAGCGTTGCCGCGGGCGTGAGCCGCACGATCGCGCACGCGTGCTCGCCGAGACGGTCGTCGGGTGCGGCCACCACGGCGACCTCCGCGACCTGGGGGAGTGCGGCAATGGCCGTCTCCACCTCCGCAGCCGAGATGTTCTCGCCACCGCGGATGATCACGTCATTGATCCGATCGGTGATCGTGAGGAAGCCATCGGCGTCGAGCACGCCCATGTCGCCCGTGTGATACCAGCCGTCTGCGTCGAACATCGCCGTAGTGAGTGCGGCGTCGGTGTAGCCCGCGCAGAGGTCGGCGCCGCGCGACCAGATCTCTCCCGCCGTGCCGCGAGCAACGTCGTGACCGTCGTCGTCGACGAGGCGGAGCTCGACTCCGGTCATGGCGCGGCCGTCGGTGCCGTGTCGCTTGTCGAACGGATCGTCGAACGTGCAGCCGGTGATCGACGGGTGCTCCGTCGAGCCGTACGCGCGGATGATCGCGATGCCGAGCGCGGCCGCGCGCTCGGCCAGCGCCGGCGGTACTGGCGCGCCGCCGAGGCCCACACGGTGCATGTGCTTGGCGTGCTCCGCCCCGAAGGCGGGGTGATCGATCACGCTCGCGAGGAACACCGACGCGCCTGTGCCTGCGCCCACGTCGGCCTCGAGCATGATCGCGAGAACGCGTTCGGGGTCCCAGCGATCGATGAGATGGATCGGTTGGCCCTGCTCCATCGGCGCGAGAACCGCGCCGAGCATGCCGGTGGCGTGCGTGACCGGCGAGCCCATCAGGTTGGGCCAACCCGGCGTGATCCACGGCCGCATGTGCACGAGCTCGGCGAGCAGCGTGCGGTGCGTGTGCATCACGCCTTTCGGATCGGCCGTCGTACCCGACGTGTACGCGAGTACGCACACATCGTCGGGGTCGACGGCCGCGATCGACTCCGCCGGCGCGGTCGCCACGAACGCGTCCCACGCGACGCGGCGCACCCGGGCGCCCGGTGTCACATCGTCAGCGGCATTCGATTCGCCGAGCACCACGTGGAGCTCGAGATCTGGGAGCTCGTTCGGCGCGGCGCCGTCGACGATGTCGAGGTAGTCGACGTGGCCGTAGCAGTCGGTCGACACGTAGACCCGTGCGCCGCTCTGGCGCAGGATGAAGCGCACCTCTTTCGGCCCGTAGATGTGCACGATCGGCACGAGCACGTAGCCGCCCATGGCCAGGCCGTAGAAGGCGGTGACTGCCTCGCGCCAGTTCGGGAGCTGGAAGGCCACCACGGTGCCGGGCTGCACACCGGCCGCGGTCAATGCCGCGACGAGCCGAAGCGCGTCGACGCGCACCTCGGCATAGGTGCCGTGCCAGCGGCGTGTCTCCGACCAGATGTCGACGGTGGCCGTCGGCGCGGCGCACAGCGATCGGTCGACCAGCGCGCCGAGGGTGTCGTCGGTCCAGGAGCCGTCGGCGAGGTAGCGCTCGCGCAGTGCCGACGGGATCGGGCGCACCGGCCAGCGCGCGTCGTCGACCATGGCGAACCGTCTCCTCGGGCCGAGCGCGGCGAGGCGCTGGGGTGAGAATGGCACTAACCTAATTGGAGAGTGTACTTCTCGCCAGCGCGCTGCGCCGGAGACCCGATGCTGCCCGATCACGAGTATCACGAGCTGGCCGTCGTCGACGTGGTCGACGAGACGGCCGACACTCGCTCGTTCGTGTTCGGCGTACCCGACGACCTCGCGGCCACGTTCGCGTACGCCGCGGGCCAGTTCTGCACGTTCCGCGCCACGATCGATGGCGCGTCGGTGGTGCGCTGCTACTCGATGTCGAGCGCACCCGCTGCCGGCGAGCCGCTCACCACCACCGTGAAGCGAGTGCCCGGCGGCGTGATGTCGAACTGGATGAACGACGCACTCGTGCCCGGCACCACCATCGACGTGATGCGGCCGGCCGGTCTCTTCGTGCTGCACCCGCGCGAGACGCCGATCGTGGCCTTCGCCGGAGGGAGCGGCATCACACCCGTCCTTTCGATCATCAAGAGCGCGCTGGCGAGCACCAGCCGCTCGATCCGGCTCGTCTACGCGAACCAGCACGCCGGATCGGTGATCTTCGCGGCCGAGCTCGAGCGGCTGCGCGCCGCGGCTGGCGACCGCCTCTCGATCCACCAGCACCTCGACGACGCGAGCGGGTACCTCGAGCCCGCGCACTGCGCCGATCTCGTCGGTGATCGCGCAGGCGCCGACTTCTACGTGTGCGGTCCCGGGCCCTACATGGACACCGTGGAAGCCGGACTCGCAACGCTCGCCATCGCACCGGATCGCGTGTTCATCGAACGCTTCGTGGTGCCCGGCGACGCACCAGTGGCCGCGGCGGCCGAAGCCGAGGCCACCGAGTCGCTCGTGATCAAGCTCGGGCGCCGCAAGCACACCGTGAGCTACCAGGCGGGCGACACCGTGCTCGAGACGGCGCGCCGCGCCGGGCTCAGCCCGCCGTTCTCCTGCGAAGCTGGCAGCTGCGCCACGTGCATGGCGCACCTCGACGAAGGCACCGTCCGCATGCGGGTGAACAACGCCCTCACTCCCGAGGAAGTGGCCGACGGCTGGGTGCTCACCTGCCAGTCGCTCCCCACCAGCAAGCACGCCGTCGTCAACTACGACGCGTGATAACTGAGTCTGCGGCTTCTGCCTTCTGGTGAGCGCAGGGGTCATCTGACGACCCGTGCGCGCGAGTAGGGCGCGGTTGGGAGGGTCAGAGCTGGGGACAGAGGGAGCTGACGAACGCTTCGGTTCTCGCCCACGACTCGAGGCGGGCCGCACGGTCGCCACCGAGCGGCAGGATGCGCACCGCGAGATCGGTCACGCCCGCATCGCGGAAGCTGCGCATCCGTGCGATCACCGCGGCCTCGTCGCCGGCCGCGAGCACGTCGCCGACATCGGTCGCGTCGCCGTGTTCGAGCAGCCGGATGTAGTTCGGTGAGTACTCGGCATGGCCGAGCACCAGATTGGCCCGCTCGCGCGCGCCGGCGACCTCGTCGTTGGCACACAGCGCCACCGGGATACCGGCGACGACGCGCGGCGCGGCGCGTCCGGTGCCGGCCGCGGCCTTCGTGATGCGTGGCACCACGTGCTCGCCGATCGCGCGCTCATCGGCCATCCACAAGATCGTTCCCGACGTCATCTCGCCCGCGATGCGCAACATCACGGGCGCGAGCGCGGCGAGCAGCACGGGTGTCGGCAGGTCGGTGATGTCGAGCTCGTTGTGCACGCGGTAGCCGTCGTTCTCCACGTCGACGGGGCCCGGCCCCGCGAACGCCGCGTTGAGGACCTCGAGGTAGTTGCGCACCTGCGCGGCGGGTTTGTCGTACGACAGCCCGAGCATGTCTTCGACGATCCAGTGGTGCGACGGCCCGAGGCCGAGTGTGAATCGCCCCTCGCACACGGCCTGCACCGCGAGCGACTGCTGTGCCATCGCGATCGGATGGCGGGTCTGGATCGGCATGACCGCCGTGCCGAGCTCGACGCGGGTCGTCACCCGGCCGATGAGCGCGATCGCGGTGAGCGCGTCGAGGTCGTTGGGTACCTGCGGCACCCAGACCGACGCGAACCCTTCGCGCTCGGCCGTCTCGGCCGCGGCGACGAGCCGGTCGACCTTGTCGTGTCCGTGCCCCCGCTCGGGGCCGATCATCAGGCCGATGCGCACAGAGCCGCCTCCATCGTCGTTGCCGGCCGACGCTAGGCCCGCGCCGGTCGAGGCGGCAATGGTATTCTCCCAATTGGAGAGTGATCTTGCACCTGCGGCCGCGCGCGGCGCAGGGAGCTTGCGCCGTACGCACTTGGAGGAGCAGCGATGGGTCGGGTCGCCGTCGTCACTGGGGCCGCGTCGGGTATGGGGTTGGCGATCGCGCAGCGGCTCGCGGGCCGCGGCGACCGGGTCGCGCTGGTCGACCTCGACGGCGAGGGCGCCGAGCGTGCCGCCGCCGAGCTCGGCGCCGACGTCGCGATGGGTGCCGCTGTCGACGTGAGTGATCGCGGCGCCGTCGACGCCGCGCTCGCGTCGGTGCGCGAGCGCTTCGGGCCGATCGAGATCATGGTGACGAGCGCGGGCTTCGATCGCTTCGACGCCTTCACCGACATCACGGTCGAGAGCTGGGAGCGCATGCTCGCCGTCAACCTCACCGGCACGTTCCATTGTGTGCAGGCCGCCGTTCCCGACATGCTCGCGGCGAAGTGGGGCCGCATCGTGACGATCTCGTCGTCGAGCGCGCAATCGGGCGCGGCGCGCATGGCGCACTACGTGGCGTCGAAGGGTGGCGTGATCGCTCTCACCAAGGCGCTCGCCCTCGAGCTCGCGCCGAACGGCATCACCGTGAACACGATCCCGCCCGGCTTCATCCTCACGCCGATGGCCCGGCGCGCCGAGGAGCGGGGCGACCTGCCCAGCCTCGAGGCCGTGGCCGCGCGCACGCCCGTACGCCGAGCGGGCACCGCCGACGACATCGCCGCCGCTTGCGCGTTCCTGTGCTCCGACGAAGCCGGCTACATCACCGGCCAGGCGCTCAACGTGAACGGCGGCTGGTACTTGTGACCGAGCCCGTCGCGCCGCGTCTCGCGCCGTTGACGCGCGAACAGTGGAACGACGACGTGCCCGCGGCGCTGCGCGGTGCGTTCTCGAACGAGACCGTCGAGCGCTTCTTGTCGAACGGCCCCGACGCCATCCGGCTCCCGAACGCGATCACGACGATGATGCACCACCCGGCTGTCGCAGGTCCGTGGCTCGCGTTCAACAACGTGCTGCTCTGGAAGCCTGCGCTCACCGACCGGTGGCGCGAGCTCATGGTGCTGCGAGTGGCGTGGCGCACGCGCTCGAACTACGAGTGGGTGCAGCACGTCCAGCTCGCGCCGCGGTTCGGGATCACGCCCGACGAGGTCGACGCGGTGGCCCGCAACGATACCAGCGCCCTTGCGCCGGTCGAGGTGGCACTGGTCGCCGCCGCCGACCAGCTGCTCGACACGTTCCGCGTCGACGACGACACGTGGGCGACGCTCGCCGAGCACCTCGACGAACGTCAGCTCGTGGAATTGGTGTTCGTCGTCGGTGCTTACACCTGTCTTGCGATGGCGTTCCGGACCTTCGGAGTGCAGCTGGAAGCGGGCATCGACACGGCGGCGATCACGCTCCCCGAGTCGGCGGAGTGACACGCGTGCGTGGGTACCTTCTCTCGCCAGTGAAAGGCGGGTTCTGACATGGCCGAAGCCGGCGCAACTCCCGAAGGGACCGAGCCTGCATGGCGTCAGCGCGCGGTCTCACGCAGCCTCGACTCGGCCCGTTCGCGTGCGGAGAAGCGAGCGCAGCGATTCCTCGACGCCGCGTTCGAGCTCATGGACGAGAAGGGTTCCACGGAGTTCACGATCCAAGAGGTCATCGACCGCTCGGGTCAATCGCTGCGTGGCTTCTACCAGTACTTCGACGGCAAGGACGAGCTCCTGCTCGCGCTGTTCGAAGAGACGGTCCGCGAATCCACCGACGACATCCGCGAGGTCGTCGATGCCGAGACCGAGCCGTTGGCTCGTCTGCACGCCTACGCGATCCGGCTCCACGAGTGGTGCGAACCGCCCGACAAGCCGCGCAAGCGAGGTGCCCACAACCGCCGACCGATCTCCGAGTTCATGGTGCAGCTCGCCGTGAACCATCCCGAGCGCGTGAAAGGCGCGATGGAGCCGGTCTCGTTCCTGCTACTCGAGCTCGTGCAAGACGCGGCGCGCGCCAACCTGATCTCGGTCCCCGACGCGCGACGTGCGGCCGCGCTCGTCCAGCAGACCGTGATGTACAGCTGGTTCGGCAACCGGCTCATCCAGAACCCGCGGATGCGCCTCTCAGCCGAAGAGACCTGGGAGTTCTGCCTCCGCGGCCTTCGCTCCACATGAGTCGCCGCGACGGCCCTTTCCATCGAGGCTGTCGCGGTGTCAGGTCCTGTCGAGCTCGAGCATGCGGATGGCGTTGCCTCGGAGCACCTTGTAGCGCTGCTCGTCGGTGAGTGCCGCCGTCATCCGTGCCGCTTCTTCGGCCGCGAACGGCCACGTCGTGTCGGTGTGCGGGTAGTCGGTCTCGAAGCAGATGTTGTCCTCGCCGACCTCGGCGATCGACGCCATGCCGTGGCGATCGGTCGTGAAGCACCCGAACACGCGACCGCGGTAGTACGACGACGGACGTTCGGGGATCGTGGCCTTGGCGTCGGTCCAGCTCGAGTGGTACTCCCACACGTTGTCGGCCCGTTCGAGCGCGTAGGGGATCCAGCCGATCTGGCCTTCGGAGTACGCCAGCTTCAGCTCGGGGTAGCGCACGAGCACGCCCGAGAACAGGTAGTCGCCGAGCGATGCCATCGAGTTGTAGAACCCGAGCATCGTCTCGGTCGACGGCGGCGCGTCGGGTGACGCAGCGGGCATCTTCGACGACGAACCGATGTGCATGCACAGGGTGGTGCGCGTGTCCTGGCACACCGCGAAGAGCGGGTCCCAGTAGCCCGTGTGGATGCTCGGCAGACCGAGGTGCGTGGGGATCTCGCTGAAGCACACGGCGTGCGCGCCGCGCGCCGCGTTGCGCTGGATCTCGGCAACCGCGAGCTCCACGTCCCAGAGCGGCATCAGGCACAGCGGGATCAGGTGCCCGTCGGAGCCGGCGCACCACTCGTCGATCATCCAGTCGTTGTAGGCGCGCACGCACTCGAGGCCGAGCTCGAGATCGTTACCTTCCTTGAACGTCTGCCCGCAGAAGCGTGGGAACGTGGGGAACGCGAGGGAGCCGTCGACTCCCGACGCGGCGAGGTCTTCGACGCGCGCCTTCGGCTCGTAGCAACCGGGCCGCATCTCCTCGTAGGTGATGGCGCCCATGAACATCTTGCTGCGGTCGAAGCGGGCCAAGTCGCCGTCGGGGGTGGCATCGAGCGGGATCGTGACGTGGCGCTTGTGCAGGTACAGCAGCCGGTCTTCGTAGAGCCAGTAGTCGCCCCAGCGACCGTCGTCGCTCATCTCCTGCTTGTACGACGCGCCCGATCCGAGGACGATGTCGCCCCACCGGGCCCGCTCGACTCGGGGGCCGCGCTCGCGCATGCGCGCCGGCAGCCGGTCCTGCCACAAGTGCGCGGGCTCCACCACATGGTCGTCGACACTGATGATGTTGGGGAAATCGCTCTCATGAGTCGCCGCGACGGCCCTTTCCAGCGGCTCCGTCGCACCGTCGGCCTGCGGCTCCTTCATTGCGTGCCCTCCAACGGGTCGTGCTGGCGGCCGGAGTCGACGTCGCCGCTCTTGCGCATGAACGTGGTGGAGCGGCGGTGGATGCGCCAGCCGTCGGGCGTGCGGTGGTACTCGTCGCGGTACCAGCCGATTCGCATCGCATGGGTGATCTGGTCGATGAACACGAAGTGCTGCATGCCGGTGGCGCGGTCGTCGCCATCGAAGTCGACGACGGGCACGTTGCCGATGAACTGGCCCCGTGGCGCGGCCGCGAGCAACGCAGGGAACCGGTCGAGGTTGTACGGCGTGCCGAAGGCGCTGTACTGCACGTCGGGCGTGAACACGTCGAGCCACTGATCTTCGATGAACTGGCTCGTGTACGCCATGTAGCGCGCGCACAACGCGTGCAGCTCCACGAGGTCGGCGGTCCGTTGCTGGTCGGTCATGAGCTGCTCGCTTCGAAGTCGAGGTGCAGGCTGCGCAAACCGCGCAAGATGTAGGTGGGCGCATACGCGTAGCGGCGCGCGTCGGGCGGGCCGTGTTCCACTTCGGAGATCGTGATGTCGGCCATGCGGTCGAGGAGGCGCTCGATGCTCACGCGCGCTTCGGCGCGCGCGAGCGGGGCGCCCGGGCACGTGTGCACACCGTGGCCGAAGGCCACGTGCTGGCGCGCGTTGGCGCGCTCGACGTCGAAGTCGGCGGGATGCTCGAAGCGGCGCGGATCGCGGTTGGCCGCACCGAGCACGATCATCACCGTCGTGCCGGCCGGGATGGCGACACCACCGATCGTCGTTGACCGGCGCGCCAGACGGAAATCGCCCTTGATCGGGCTCTCGATCCGCAACGTCTCTTCGACGAAGTTCGGGATGCGCGCGCGGTCATCGCGCAGCAGCTGCTGCAGATCGGGTCGGTCGCCGAGCAGCTGCAGGGCTGTGCCGAGGAGGCGGACCGTGGTCTCCTGGCCGGCGGCGAACAGGTTCGCCGCGATGCGCACCACGTCGATCACGGGGGGCGTGGAGCCGTCGGGGAACGTGGCGGTCGCCAAGCCGGTCATCACATCGTGGCGCGGCTCGCGGCGGCGGTCTTCGATGTACGTCGTGAACTGCTCGTAGAGGAACTCGAGCGGGCCGTGACCCATCGATTCCTTGGTGCTCCCGATCGTGCGGCCGGTGCGGCGCCCGCCGGCCAGCTCCGTGCGGAACAGCTCGTGATCGGCTTCGGGCACACCGAGCAGGTCGGCGACCACGAGCATCGCGAACGGGCTCGCGTAGTCGGCGATGAACTCGCAGGTGCCGGCGGCGATGACCTCGTCGATCTGGCGATCGGCAAGTCGCCACATGAACGCCTCGTTCTCCTTGAGGCGCTTCGGCGTGATCAGGCGCATGAGCAGCGCGCGGTGCGCCGTGTGCACAGGCGGATCGAGTGTGGGCAGCTGATCGCTGAACGGCAGCTCGTCGCGGTGCTGGTCGATGAGCGCACTCACGTCGTCGCCCTCGAGGGGCACGGGGAAGCCGGGGAAGGGGCCGGTGACCGCGTTGCACGACGAGAACGTCGCCGTGTCGCGCACCACCTCGATCGCTTCTTCGTATCCCGTCACCATGACGACGTCGTGGTGGAGCTCGCGCTGCACGGGGCACTGGGCGCGCAGGTGCTCGTAGTACGGGTACGGGTTCTCGATGAGCTCGTCGCCGCGGAAGAAGTCAATCGCGTCGAGGTCGTTGATTACCACGTTCGCACTCTAGGAGAGTACGGTTTCCGCCGCAACGTCTCTCGCAACGCCCGTCGCGGCGCTAGGAGTGCAGGCATGGCGCGTCCCCGAACTCCGCAGCCGCCGATCCTCGTGCGTGCCGCCCGCCTGCTCGACGTCACGAGCGGTCAGTACGTCGAGCCGGGCGATCTGCTCGTCGATGGTGGTCGGATCGTGGAGCTGGCGCCGAAGTCGGTGCCCGACGACGCGGTGGTGGTCGATCTCGGCGCCATCACGCTGTTGCCGGGCCTCATGGACATGGAGGTCAACCTGCTGCTCGGCGGGCCGGACCATGCCAGCCCGCTCAACGCGGTGCAGGACGACCCGGCGCTGCGCACGTTGCGCGCGGTGGCGAACGCGCGCCGAACGTTGCACGCCGGCTTCACCACGGTGCGCAACCTTGGTCTGTTCATCCAGACCGGCGGACTGCTGCTCGACGTCGCGCTGATGAAGGCCATCGACTTCGGTTGGATCGACGGCCCGCGTGTCGTGCCGGCCGGGCACGCGATCACGCCCACGGGCGGCCATCTCGATCCCACCATGTTCCAGGCTTTCGCGCCTCACATCATGCCGCTCACGGTGGAGGAGGGGATCGCGAACGGCATCAGCGAGGTGCGCAAGGCGGTCCGCTACCAGATCAAGCACGGTGCGAAGGTCGTCAAGGTCTGCGCGTCGGGTGGTGTGATGTCGCACACGGGGCCCGCGGGTGCGCAGCAGTACTCGAACGAAGAGCTCGCCGCGATCGCCGACGAGGCCCACCGCGCCGGGCTCAAGGTCGCCGCGCATGCGCACGGCGACGACGGCATTCGTGCCGCGATCGAAGCGGGTATCGACTGCATCGAGCACTGCTCGCTCGCGAGCGACGCCACGCTCGACCTCATGGTCGAGCGTGGAACGTTCCTCGTGGCCACCACGTATCTCGCCGACGGCATGGACGTGTCGCACGCCGCGCCGGAGCTGCAAGCGAAGGCGGCCGAGGTGTTCCCGAGGGCGCGCATGACGATCAGCAAAGCGATCGAGCGCGGCGTCAAGGTTGCGTGCGGCACCGACGCGCCGGCGATCCCGCACGGCCGCAACGCCAAGGAGCTCATCGCGCTCGTGGCGCGCGGGATGAGCCCGCTGCAGGCGATCCGCGCCGCCACCACGGTGTCGGCCGAGCTCATCGACGTGAACGACCGCGGCCGGCTCGAGCCGGGCCTCCTCGCCGACGTGATCGGCGTGCCCGGCGACCCACTCGGCGACATTGGCGTGACCGAGCAGGTGAGCTTCGTGATGAAGGGCGGCCAGATCTACCGTAACGACTGAGTCGCGCAGCGAGAGGAGCCGCAGGCCCACGGCGCGAGGGACTCGTTGGAAAGGGGCGTCGCGGCGACTAGTGAGTCGCGATCTCCAGGAGCGCGTCGGCGACGGCCTGCGGTTCGGTGATCATGAGGTCGTGGCCGGTGTCGATGTCCCACAGTCGTCCGGCGGCGCGCGCCTTCGCCATCAAGTCAGGATCACGGGTGGCGAGGGTCGATGTGCACACGATGTGCGACTGCGGGATGGCGCCCAGCGCGGCCCGGTTCGTGAGCCGGAGGGGTTGTTCGAAGCACTTCCAGGGATGCGGCGTGAGTCGATCGGCCATCCACGCGCTCGTCTCGGGGTCGGTCACGCCGTAGTAGCGAATCGCGACCTGGTCGGCGTCGGGCAACAGCACGAGCTCCACGCCGTCGACCGTCGTCCCGAACTCGCGGGCCACGCGCATCATCGGCCCGGCTACGTCGACGAGCGACTCGCCGTCGACCGGCGTGGCCGCATCGAGGTACACGAGGTCGCCGATGCGGTCGGGGACGCGATCGGCGACTCCCGTGATCACCATGCCGCCGTAGCTGTGCCCGACGAGCACCACGTCGCGCAGGTCGTCGTAGTGCAGCACCGACACGACGTCGTGGATGTGCAGGTCGAGATCGATGTCGGGCGACAGCAGGTGCGCTCGTTCACCAAGACCGGTGAGCGTGGGCGTGGCGACGTCGTGGCCCGCGGCGCGCAGGATGCGCGCGACGGAGCGGTAGCACCAGCCGCCGTGGCCGCCGCCGTGGACGAGGACGAACGTGGCCACGAGCGCCGCTCAGACCGCGGGTTCGAGCACCGCGTCGAAGCTCGACGCGCCGCTGTCGGGGACGCGTGCCTGGCGCCACACCTCCACGGGGAACGACACGGTCACGAGCGCGCAGCAGATCCACAGGAGGTGCTTGGCGTCGTCGGGCAGATCGTCGAGGGGGAACTGATCGATGTGCGCGATGGCGTCGTCGAGCCGAGGGAACAGCGTGTCGTAGAACGACTGCAGCTGGTCCATCGTGCTGGCGATCCGCTTGTTGTAGCGCTCGCGCTCGGTCGGCAGCGCCCAGCCCGCGAACGGGACGAGGTCGGCGAAGGCCGCGGGGATGACGGGTGTGTCGCTCATCGGCGCATCTCCTCGTGTCGGTCGCGTGCCGGCGTCTTGGCCGACTGCTGCTGGAACTCGTGTACGGAGCGTCGAACCGACGCGTGCAGGTGGCGGATCAGGATCTCCTGATCGTTCAGCGGGAAGCGATCGACCGGAGTGCGCGATTCGAGCATCATCTGTGTGGCCTCGAGGGTGTTGCCGTCCTGGAGCGCGTACTCCTTGAACGTGACCACCGCGAGCTCCTGGGCGAGGCGTTCACGCGCGTTCTTGGGCGGCACGAAGTAGCACGTGCCTTCGAAGATGTGCGTGTTGTACGACGTGGGCCAGTAGTGGTACGTGAGCACCCAACCCGGCTTCCAGATCAACATCATGAAGTTCGGGAAGAACACGAATGAGTCGACGCCCCACGCCTTGTGGCGCGCCGGGTTGACACCGGGCGGTAGCTCGTCGAGACCGGCGATGTCGGGCTGGTCCCACGGACCGAAGAGCCCACTGCGCACGACGCGCTCGATCGGCTTGACCATGCTCGGGTCCTTGGGCGGCGCCATGCCGCCCCACGACGACACCATGCCGTGCGGACCGTCGAGGCCGTACGCGAGTGCTTCGTAGCCGTAGCTCTGCAGCTTCGTGGACTCGTCGGCGACGGCTTGCTTCGCGTGCAGAACGGGTGCGTGGTAGAACTCGGCGAACGCGTCGATGAACAGCTTCCAGTTGCTGCCGACCTCGGCGCGGTACTTGTGCACCTGCGTCATCTCGTGGAACGGGTAGCCCTCGAGGCCCTTGCCGAGCTCACCGAGGTGCTCACGCGCCGAGGTGGTGTTCGAGGGGTCGAGGTTCACGAAGATGAACCCTTCCCACACCTCGCACTGGACCGACGCGAGCGAGTAGTCGGCCTTGTCGAGGTTGAAGAACTCCTCTTCTTGCTGCACGAAGGTCAGCTCGCCCTCGAGGCCGTAGCGCCACCCGTGGTACTTGCACGTGAAGTTGCGGCAGACCCCGCTCGTCTCTTCGCGCGGGAAGTCGGACCACACGAGCTTGTTGCCGCGATGGCGGCAGATGTTGTGGAACGCGCGCACTTCGTCGTCCATGCCCCGCACCACGATGACCGACGTACGCGCCGCGTCGAGCTCCTTGGTGAAGAAGCTGCCCTTCTTCGCGAGCTGTTCGACCCGTCCGACGTTCAGCCACGTGCGCCCGAAGATCGCGTCGCGCTCGAGCTCGTAGTACTCGGGCGAGATCGAGTCGGCGTAGGAGACGGGCGCGGTGCCGAGCTCGGGATAGTGCTCGGTCCAGCTGCCCTCGTCGGGCTTGGTGAAGTGCGGCATGCGTCGCTTCCTCCGGTCCGGGGACTCCCTGATGGTAGCAGCGATCTCCAGAAATGAGAAGACCATTTCCGCTTTGGCGCGTGGGCGCGCGGGCCATCTCCGCGCGGGCCATCTCCGCGCGGGGCCGCCGGCCTGGACGGAGCGCCCCTAGAGCTCGATCAGCGTCGGCACGTGACGCGTGGCGAGCAGACCGCGGCCGATGTCGAGCACGAGGTTGTCGGCCGAGCCGAACAGGCCGTCGAGGAGCATCGTTGCCTTCAGGTACCGGTGGAAGGCGTGGTCGGTGGTGAAGCCGATCCCGGCGAGCACCTGCTGGCAGTGGCCCGCGACCGTGCGTGCGGTGCGGCCGGCGATGGCCTTGGCGAGGGCGGCGGTCTGCGGGCCGGGTTCGTCGGCGGCGGAGATCAGCGCGGCGTCGAGGGCCTCGGTCGCGACGAGCGCTTCGGCGAGGCGGTGACGCACCGCCTGGAACCGCGCGATCGGGCGGTCGAACTGCACGCGCTCCACGGCGTGCGTGCGCGCGAGGTCGAGCATGGTGCGGCTCGCGCCGGCGATCTGGTAGGCGAGTGCTCGCTGCGCGAGTGCGACCGCGGTGGCCCACGACGCGGCATCGATCGAAGATCCCCCATCGAACGTGGCGTCGAGCGTGGCGTCGACCGACGCGCCGTGCACGTGCGCGTCGGGGTCGATTCCACGCACTGCCGTGAGCGACATCGCGTCGGCGCTCACGGATGCCGCGCGCAGCCCGTCGCTCGACGCGCTCACGATGAGCACGTGCTGGGCAGTTGTGGCGCGGTCGGTCATGATGCCGTCGGCCGAGACGCGCTCGCCTTCGATGCGACCCGGAGCGTGCCAGCGGCCGAACGGCGGCAGCAGTGCCGCGATGTCGGGGCCGGCGTCGAGCGCGAGTGCGTGCGTGACGACATCGTCGAGCAGCGTCGCATGGCAGTTCGTGCTGCCGAGCGCGCGAAAGACGATCTCGATCGCCGCATCGGTCTCTTCTCGGAGCATGTCGAGCCAGCCGAGCTCGGCGAGGACGCGGTCGGTCGCGACCACATCGACGCCGGGAGCCGCGGCGAGTGCGTCGGCGACCGTCTCGGCGAGCAGCGCCCGCTCTGCTGCGTCCATCACTCGTCGGCCCCGAGGTCGAGCAGCCGGCGGGCGATGATGTTGCGCTGCACCTCGGCCGTGCCGCCGTAGATGGTGGCCGCGCGCGAGTAGAGGTACTCGCTGCGCCACAGCTCGCCTGCCACCGAGTCGTCGAGCGCGATCGCCTCCGGGAGCAGCCGCAGCGCGGCGTCGTACGTGGACTGCTCGGCCGTTGCGACCAGGACCTTGTCGATCGACGTCTCCGCGCCGAGCGTCTCGCCCGACGCGAGGCGGTGCTGGGTGACGCGCGACCGACTGCGCAACATGTGGAGCTGCACGAACGCGTTGCCGACGACTTCGGCCGTACGGTCGTCGTCGCGCCCCACGTCGACGAGCCGTTGCAAGCGTCGATACAGGTAGGCGATGCGCTGCCAGAAGCACGACGACCGCTCGAAGGGCAGGATGCTCATCGCGATCGCCCAGCCGCCATGCAGCGATCCGAGCATCCGATCGGCGGGCACGACCACATCATCGAAGAAGACCTCGGCGAACTCGTGCTCGCCGTTGATCATCTCGAGGGGCGCGACGGTGATGCCCGGCGTGTTCATGTCGACGAAGAACGCGGTGATGCCGCGGTGGCGAGACTCTGGTGAGCCGGTTCGCGTCAGCAGCACGCAACGATCGGAGTACTGCGCGAGGCTCGTCCAGACCTTCTGGCCGTTGATGATCCATTGCTCGGCAGTCGCCGGGTCGCCGTCGGGCGTGGCGCGGCAGTGGATCGAGGCGAGGTCGCTCCCGGTGCCTGGTTCCGAGAACCCCTGGCACCACATCTCCTCACCCGACAAGAGCCGCGGCACCATCTCGGCCGCGAGCGCTTGGGGCGCGAAGTCGATGACGGTCGGCGCCAGCACCTCGATGAGTGAGAAGAGCCCGGGGTCGGTGATGTCGCGCCCGGCGAGCGCGGCGCCGAGCTCGGTGCGCAACATCGGCGAACCGCCGAGTCCGCCCACGCGCTCGGGCCAGCCGTAGCGCATCCAGCCGGCGGCGTGGAGGATCGACTTCACCCGTTGCATCTGCGCCATGTGCTGGTCGAGCGTTCCGGGCCGCTCGTAATCGGGCGCGAGCTCGTCGCGGTGCTCGTCGAGCCACGCGTGAAGGTCGTGGCGGAAGCGTTCCATCGAGGGCGCCGATGCGCTTGACTCCACCGGTGGCCCTTCCGTTTGAGAACGACGCATGCTCTTGGCGAGAGAGTTGTTCTCGCCTAGCGTAATCGGCCTATCGGAACCGGCACCAGCGGGCGTCGTGAGGCGCGCGCCGGTACCAGCCAACAGGGGAGCGCAACAGTGACCACGTGGCACGAAGAGCGACTGCTGATCGACGGTGAGCTCGTCGCCGCGACGCAGGGCGCGACATACGAGACCGTGAACCCCGCCACCGAAGAGGTGCTCGGCACCGCCGCCGACGCGACTGTCGGTGACGCGGAGCGAGCGGTCGCCGCGGCCCGCCGCGCGTTCGACGACACCGAGTGGTCGCGCGATCCCGCGTTCCGGATGCACTGCTTGCGCCAGCTCCACGCCGCGCTGGTCGACAAGGCCGACGAGCTGCGCCAGATCCTCGTGCACGAGGTCGGTGCGCCGCTCTCGAGCACGTTCGGCCCGCAGCTCGACGGTCCCACCGCGGTGGTCGGCTGGTACGCCGATCTGCTCGAGGGTTACGAGTTCGTGGAAGACCTCGGCGACCGCGAGGTGTTCGGCATCCAGAACCACCGGTGGATCGAGAAGGAGGCGGCCGGCGTCGTCGGGGCGATCGCGGCGTACAACTACCCGATCCAGCTCGCCCTCGCCAAGCTCGCGCCGGCGCTCGCCGCGGGCTGCACAGTCGTGTTGAAGGGTGCGCCCGACACGCCGTGGTCCGCGCTCGCGCTCGGCAAGCTGATCGCCGAGGCCACCGACATCCCGCCGGGTGTCGTGAGCGTGCTCACGTCGTCGGATGTTGCCGTCGGCGAGCTCCTCACCACCCACCCTGCGATCGACGTCGTGTCGTTCACTGGCTCCACGCCCGTTGGCCGCCAGATCATGGCCGCGGCAAGCGCCACGGTGAAGCGCGTCTTCCTCGAGCTCGGCGGCAAGTCGGCGTTCGTGATGCTCGACGACGGCGACCCGGCGATGGCCGCGATGTTCTGCGCGTTCGCGGCCGTGTCGCACTCCGGGCAGGGCTGCGCGATCACGTCGCGGCTCGTCGTGCCTCGTGACCGCGTCGACGAGGTCGTCGACACGGCGCGCGGCATGCTCGAAGGGGTGCAGTACGGCGACCCCACCGACATGGCCACGATGATGGGACCGCTGATCAACGCGCGCCAGCGCGAGAAGGTTGCCGGCTACGTGGATCGCGCCATCGCCGACGGCGCCAAGGCCGTCACCGGCGGTCGCATCCCCGCGCACCTGCCGCGCGGCTACTTCTACGAGCCGACCCTGCTCGTCGGCGCCGACGAGAACTCCGCAGTCGCACAAGACGAGCTGTTCGGACCCGTGCTCGTGGTGCTCCCGCACGACGGCGACGACGACGCCGTGCGCGTGGCGAACAACTCGATCTTCGGCCTGTCGGGTTCGGTGCTCAGTGCCGACCGGGAGCGCGCACTGCGCGCGGCCCGCCGCATCCGCAGCGGCACGATGAGCGTCAACGGCGGCATCTACTACGCGCCCGACGCGCCGTTCGGCGGCTACAAGCAGTCGGGCATCGGCCGCGAGATGGGAACCGCCGGTCTGGTCGAGTTCCTCGAGCTCAAGACGTTCGCGGAGCCCGCGGGCTGAGCGGTCGGCTTTACCGTGCTGTCAATCGCAACGTCGTTCCTGAAGGAGAACCGATGACCTTGTTCGATGCGTTCCGTTTCGATGGAAAGCGCGTGCTCGTGGTGGGTGGCGCAACCGGGATGGGCGCCGCGGTGGCACAGCTCGTGCAGGATGCCGGAGCCGAGGTCGTCGTCATGGACTTCGCCGAGGTCACCCTGCCGGGTGCGAAGGCGATCCACGTGAACCTCGGCGATCGCGCGTCGATCGACCAGGCGATCGAGCAGTGCGGCGGTCCGGTGCATGCGCTCTTCTCGTGCGCGGGCGTCGCCGACGGCACGCCCGGCATCGAGAAGATCAACTTCATCGGCCATCGTCACGTGATCCAGAAGCTGTTGGCGAGCGGTGCGCTCGGCCGGGGGAGCTCGATCGGGTTCATCTCGTCGGCCGCCGGCCTCGGGTGGGAGGCGAACCTCGCGGAGCTCAACGAGTACCTCGACACGCCCGACTTCGACTCTGCCGCGCAGTGGATCGCGGAGCACGGCCACGCCGACTACATGTGGAGCAAGCAGACGATCTGCGCGTACGTGGCGCGCGAAGCGATGTCGTTCCTGAAGCAGGGGATCCGGATCAACGCGATCTGTCCCGGCCCCACCGACACGCCGCTCGCGCGGGCCAACGAGGACATGTGGCTGGGCTTCGGTGCTGATTACCGCTCCGCGGTCGGCGTCGAGGCTTCGACGCCGCTCGAGCAGGCCTACCCGCTCGTGTTCCTCTGCAGCGACGCGGCGTCGGTGATCACGGGCACGACGATGATCACCGACTCGGGGTACTTCCCGTCGGCGATCACGGGATCGTTCCCCGACGCGACCCCGATCGCGAACTTCCTCCTCGGTCGGTTCTGACATGACCACGACCCGCAACCGCGAGATCTACTACGACCCGTACGACTTCGAGATCGACAGGGATCCGTATCCGATCTGGCGGCGCATGCGCGACGAGGCGCCTCTGTATTACAACGAGAAGTTCGACTTCTGGGCATTGAGCCGCTTCGCCGACGTCGAGCCGGCGCTGATCGACTGGGAGACGTACCGGTCGGGGCGTGGCTCCATCCTCGAGCTGATCCGCGCCGAGTTCGAGGTGCCACCGGGCCTCGTCCTCTTCGAAGACCCGCCGATCCACGACGTGCACCGGGGCTTGATGTCCCGGGTGTTCACGCCGCGCAAGATGAACGCACTCGAGCCAAAGGTGCGCGAGTTCTGTGCGCGGTCGCTCGACCCGCTCGTCGGCAGCGGCGGCTTCGACTTCGTGCGCGACCTCGGAGCGCAGATGCCGATGCGCACGATCGGCATGTTGCTCGGCATACCCGAACAGGACCAAGAGGCGATCCGCGACCGCCTCGACGAGGGCATGCGCCTCGAAGAAGGCCAAGAGGGCATGGACCCGCATGCCGACCAGACGGGTGAGATGTTCGCCGAGTACGTGGATTGGCGTGCGGAGCACCCCTCCGACGACCTGATGACCGAGCTGCTCACCGCGGAGTTCGAGGACGAGACGGGCACGATCCGCCGGCTCACCCGCGCCGAGGTGCTCACCTACGTGAACCTGATCGCTGGCGCCGGTAACGAGACGACCACGCGGCTGATCAGCTGGACCGGCAAGCTCCTCGCCGAGCATCCCGACCAGCGTCGCGAGATCGCCGCCGACCGCACGCTCGTGCCGAAGGCGATCGAGGAGATCCTGCGGTACGAAGCGCCGTCACCGGTGCAAGCGCGCTACGTCGCGAGCGACGTGGAGCACTATGGCCAGAAGATCGGCGAGGGCAGCGTCATGGTGCTGCTCAACGGCGCCGCCAACCGCGACCACCGCCAGTTCTGCGAC
>JADGOO010000014.1 GCA_017882905.1 Acidimicrobiia bacterium
CCATCTCCTCCCATCGGCCCTGCTTCGAGAGGGTGTTGAGCTCGGGTTGGAGGTCGCCCCAGCCGTGCAGCTCGAGCACGCCGCGGTACGCGGGCGTGGAGCCGTAGAACGCGATCTGCTGCTTCACCGCGGCTTCGGCCGCGGCCATCTCCTGCTCGTTCGATCCCGTCACCACGAACAGCGGGCCGCTCACCTGGAAGTCGGAGCGCGTCCGACCGGCCCGCGCCAGGCCACGCTCCACGGCGGGCAGTGTGACCTCACGCACGTACCGCTCGGTGGTGAACCCGTGGATGAGGATGCCGTCGCACACCTCGCCCGCGACCTCGGTCATCTTCTCGCCCACGGCAGCGAGGAACACCTTCGGCGCGCCGTACGGGTTCGGTCCGGGGTTGAAGAACGGCGTCATCAGCGTGTGCGTGTAGAACTCGCCGCGAAAGTCGAGCTTGGCGCCGTCGGACCATGACGCCCAGATGGCGCGCATGGCGAGCACCAGCTCGCGCATGCGCGGCGCGGGGTGCGACCACGGCATGGAGAACCGCTTCGTGATGTGCGGCTGGATCTGGCTGCCGAGGCCGAGCAGGAAGCGACCCTGGCTGTACAGGTTCAGGTCCCAGGCGGTGCCGGCGAGCGTCATCGGCGAACGGGCGAACGCGACGGCGATGCCGGTGGCCAGCTCGACGGTGGTGGTGTGCTCAGCCGCGACCGCGATCGGCAGGAACGGGTCATGGCTCGTCTCGGCCGTGACCAGACCGTCGTAGCCCAGGGATTCGAGCTCCTCGGCGCGGGCGGCCATCTCCGCGAGGTCGGCACCGCCGAGTCCGCTGTCGATCTTCATGGAACCTCCTGATGACGACCGGGTGATCGCCGACCATTCTGGCTGGCCGGGAGCCACCGCAGCATCTTCGGCGCCGCGACGCTCCGCGCCGCTGTCACACCCCTCCGGTATCGTCCAGAGCGTGGAGTGGGAGGCACCGCTGCGGCTTTCGCCCAGCTCGATGGGAGCGTTCACGAGCTGCCCGCTCGCGTTCCGCTTCTCCTACGTGCAACGCCTCCCCGAGCCGCCCTCGGCGCCGGCCAGCAAGGGCACCCTGGTGCACCGGGCGCTCGAGCTGTTGCTCGACCGGCCCGGTCCGCAGCGCACGCTCACGGCCGCCCTCGCCGACCTCGACCGCGCCGCCGCCGAGCTCGCCGCGCATCCCGAGTTCAGCGGCCTCGACCTCGGCGCGGAAGAGCTCGAGCGGTTCCGCTCCGACGCAGAGAAGCTCGTGCGCAACTACTTCGAGCTCGAAGACCCCGCGGGCGTGCGGCCCATCGGCTTGGAGATCAAGCTCGACGCCAAGCTCGACGGTGTCGTGATCCGCGGCATCATCGACCGCCTCGAGCTCGATGCCGACGGCGAGCTCGTGATCTCCGACTACAAGACGGGGAACACACCGAGCGAGCGCTGGGAAGAACAGAGCCTGGCCGGCGTGCATCTGTACGCGCTGCTCTGCGAGCAGAACTTCGGGCGCCGCCCCGCCCGGGTCCAGCTGCTCTACCTCTCGAAGCCCGAAGCGATCATCGCCCGCCCGTCGGAGGGCAGCGTGCGCTCCGTCGTCTCGAAGTCGAAGGCGATCATGATGGCGGTCGAACGCGCCTGCTCGCGAGACGACTTCCGGCCGCGTCCGAGCGCACTGTGCGACTTCTGCAGCTTCCGTGAGTTCTGCCCGTCGTACGGCGGCGATCCGGCTGAGGCCGAGGTGGTCATGCGCCAGCGCGCCGAAGCTGCTGTCGAGCGGCCGCCGCTGTCGCTGCCGTTGACCGTCGCCTGACGTGCGCGACCTGGTCCGTCGCGTCGATGCCGCGACGGCGCGCGCCGTCGACTCGGTTCGCAATCCGGCGCTCGACCAGGTGGCCTACGCGCTCGGCTCGGCGTGCGATCACAGCTTGCTGTGGCATGCGATCAGCGCGACGCGCGGTGCGCAGACCGGCTCGTGGCGGCCCGTCGCGCGGCTGTCGGGCGCCCTCGCGGTCGAGTCCGCGCTCACCAACGGGGTCGTGAAGTCGCTGTTCCGGCGGGTTCGGCCCACGCAACCGGCCGAGGTCGCGAGCGGGCCGTTGCCGTTCGGGATGCGGGTGCCGATCACCACGTCGTTCCCGTCGGGCCACGCCGGTTCGGCGTTCTGCGCGGCGACGATCCTCGCCGACGACACCGGTTCGGGCGCCTGGTACGTGCTGGCTGCCGTAGTCGCGGCCAGTCGGGTCTACGTGCGCATGCACCACACCTCCGACGTGGTGGCGGGCGCCGCGTTGGGCTGTCTGATCGGCCGCGTGGTGCGGGTAGCGTTTCCGCGATGAGTCGAGACATCGGTGTCACGTTCGACTACCGCTGCCCATTCGCCCGCAACGCCCACGAAGCCGTTGTCAACGCGATCCAGTCCGGAGCGCTACCCGATGTCACGTGGCGCTTCGTGCCCTTCTCGCTCGACCAGGTGCACGTGGAAGAAGGCGATGCCCCCGTGTGGGAGCGGCCCGCGGCGGAACGTGGGGGCGGCGTCCTGGCACTCGCTTGGGGCATCGCGCTGCGCGACGAGTTCCCGGCGCACTTCCTCGACTCGCACGTGGCCCTCTTCGCGGCCCGCCACGACCACGCCAAGAAGCTGCATCTCGAAGAGACGGTGCGCGAAGCCGTCGCCACCAGCGGCGTCGACGTCGATGCCGTCGCCGACGTCGTGGCGAGCGGTCGACCGCTGGCCACGCTGGCCAAGGAGCACGTGGAAGCTGTCGACGGCTTCGCCGTCTTCGGCGTGCCCACGTTCATCGAGGGCGAAGAAGCGACGTTCATCCGCTACATGGAACGCGGCCGCGTCGACGACCTCACCCGCTCGCTCGAATGGCTCGACTGGTCGAGGCTCAACGAGTTCAAGCGGACGCGCGTCGCGCGCTGAGCGACGCCACCACCATGGTCCGCATGTCGGCCGCCGAAGCGCTGATGTGGGCCGTCGAGAAAGACCCCGCGCTCCGCAGCGACTTCTGCAACCTCACGATCGTCGACGGTCCACTCGACGTGGCGCGCCTGCGCGCCAAGGTCGAGCACGCCGTGGTGGCGATCCCGCGTCTCGGCCAGCGGGTGGTCACGCCGCCACTGCGCCTCGCGGCGCCGCAGTGGGCCGACGATCCCGATCTCGACCTCGACTATCACGTGCGCCACGCACGCGTGCCGGGCGAAGGCACGATGCGCGACCTGCTCGATGCGGCCGGCGCGCTGAGCGAGACGCCGTTCGATCGGGCCCGTCCGCTGTGGGAGTTCACGGTCTTCGACGGGCTCTCGGGCGGCCGGTCGGCAATGCTCCAGAAGCTGCACCACACGATCACCGATGGGGTGGGTGGCCTGCGCCTCTCGCTCGAGATCGTCGACCTGCGCACCGACCCGCCCGCGCCCGTCGACGCCTCCGAGGAGGTCGACGCCGCGCCTGACCACGACACCGTCACGCCGTTCACCGTGACTCGCGATGCGCTGGTCGACGTGGCCACTCGTCCGCTGCATGCCGCCCGCGCTGCCGCCGGGGGCGCGCTCGGCTTCGTGAGCGACCCCCGACGGGTCCCGCAACGAGTCGGCGAGGCGTTCGCGTTGGCCGGCTCGCTGCACCGCCAGGTGGTCGTCACCGAACGGGCCCGCTCCGACGTGATCGACGACCGCTCGCTGCGGCGGTTCTTCGAGACGCTGATCATCGAGATGCCGGCGCTTCGGGCCGCCGCAACCGCACTCGGCGGCAGCATCAACGACGCGTTCGTCACTGCCGTCGCCGGGGCGCTCGGCCGCTACCACGAAGCAAGTGGCAGCACGATCACCGAGCTGCGCATGGCGATGCCGGTGAGCACGCGAGCGCGCGGCGACGTCGCCGCGAACAGCTTCGTGCCGTCGCGTGTGCTCGTGCCGATCCAACCGCTCCACGACGTGGCCGCGCGCTTCGCGCAGACCCACGATCGTCTCGACGCCACCAAGCGCGAGCCGGCGCTGGGATCGGCCGAAGGGCTCGCCGGGCTTGCCCTGGGTCTGCCGACCGCGATGCTCGTGGCGCTCACGCGCGGCCAGACGCGCACGATCGACTTCGCGGCGTCGAACCTGCGCGGCTCGCCCGTACCGCTGTACCTCGCGGGCCGGCGGATCATCGCCAGCTACCCGTTCGGCCCGCGCACCGGCTGCGCGCTGAACGCCACGCTGCTCTCGTACTGCGACGAGCTGCACATCGGCCTCAACATCGACCCAATGGCCTTCGCCGAGCCCGAGCTGCTCGTCGACATGCTGCGCGATTCGTTCGCCGAGCTGTGCGCGTTCGCGTGACTCCGATTCAGTTGCGCGGGTGAGGCCGCACCGGCTCGCCGGTCACGTCGGCCCACTCTTCGTATCCCGGATCGAGCCAGCGCGGATGCTCGCACTCACCGTCGACATCGGTCACGTAGATGTGGAGCGTGGGCGCGTCGTCGGCGAGGTCGACGAGCGCTGTGCTCGCGGGATGCGGCGGCGCCGCGTCGAGCAGGTCGACGAGCGCGACGGCCGCGACGATGCGGCACGGGCAGTCGGGACACGCCGAGACGGTGGCCGCTTCGAGGTTGCCGGTGAGTGCGAGCAGCGACGCGGATTCACGGCGGTCGAGGACGACTTCGTTGCCTTCGTCGTCGGCAAATCCCAGGCGGACCACGGGCGTCACCGTACCGTCGGGGCGGCACCGCTCGGCCCGGCGACTGGTCGGAACCAGGGTGGGAACCGGCGCAGGGCGACGAGCGTCACAACGGGTGGGCCACCGACCCGGTGCCCCGACCATGGAGGAGCCCCGTGAGCGAATCGACAGCCATCCCGGAGGCACCGCTCGAGGGCATTCCCGAGCGCTCGAGGGGCGGGCGCGGCGTCCTCGCGGCCGTCACGGCCGCCGCCGTGGTGGTCGGCGCAGTCGTCGCGTTTGCCGGGCGCTCCGACCACACGTCGTTGCCGGTGCTCGCACTGCAGTCGACCAGCCGGTCGGCCGCCGCCGATGGCGTCGCCGTCGCGCCGGGTGTGATGCAGCCGTACCGGCTCGTCGACTACGTGCACTCCGGCCCGTGGACCGCGCTCCCGGCGCACGCCGTCGTGCACGAGCTGCGTGGCGCGACCGTCGACGAGGCTGTGGTCCGCCGAACGGCACACGCGTTCGGCATCGACGGCACACTCCAGCACGATGCCAACGGCTGGACCGTGACCGGCGCGCAGCAGATCGTGCAGATCGACACGACGGGCGTGGTTCCGATGGTGTCGCTGTACGCCGGCGCGGGCCGCGGATCGAGCCCGGGGAGCACCGGCAGCGGGACGGGCACCGTGGGCGGCGGCAGCACCGGTTCGACCGGCACGGGCGGCACCAGCACCGTGATCCCTCCCGATCTGCCGACGCCCGCGACTTCCCAGCCGTCGAGCGGCGGAGGCGGGACCGTCACACCGCAGACGATCCCCGCAGCGTCGTCCACACCGGCTCCGACGTCGACTGCGCCGGCCGATCTTCCCTCCCCCGCCGCTGCGGAAGCTCGTGTGCGCCGCATCCTGAGTGACGCAGGGATCCTCGACGGCGAGTGGCGCGCCGAGGTCGCCGACAACGGCACCGTGAGCGTCGGCGCCGCGTGCCCGCCGAACGCGTCCTGCGTCGCGCCGAACCTGCTGCCGAGTTCGGCGACGTCACGGTCGGTCACGTTCCACCGGGTGGTCGACGGCCACGACCTGAACGGCGCCGACTGGTACGTCGAGATCGGCAATCACGGCGCAGTGCTCGGCGCGAGCGGTCCGCTCGCCACGCTCGTGGCGCTCGGCGACTACCCGTTGCGCTCCATCGACGACGCCTTCGCCGACGTGCGCGCCGGCCGGAACACCGTGCCCGGCACACCGGGCGAGGTGCGACCGCTCGCCGCCGGCGGCGCGTCGAGCACACCGGTGAGCGACGCGCCGGTTCCCGGCTCGTCGAGCACCACGCCGACGATCCCCCCCACGCGTGCCGTCGTCGACTCGGTGGCGATCGCACTCGTCGTCGCCGACGGCACGGCCGACGGCCGCAACGGTCGCTTCGTGATCCCCGTCTACCGGTTCCACGCCACCGACGCGTCGGGGGTCGGGAGCACCGTCGATGCGAGCGCGCTGTCGGCCCAGCTCGTCTCGACGCCCACGTCCACACCCACGCCGGTCCCGCAGCCGGCGCCCGCGCCAAAGCCGGCGCCGTAGCCTGCGCGCGATGCGCGCAGTCACGGTCGTCGACGGTCGTGTCGAGGTGCGCGAGCACCCGACACCCGAGCCCGGTGCAGGCGAGGTGCGCGTGCGCGTCACCGGTGCCGGGATCAACCGCGCCGACCTGCTGCAGCGTGCTGGCTTCTATCCGGCGCCGCCCGGCACGCCGGCCGACATCCCTGGGCTCGAGTTCGCCGGCACCATCGACGCCGTCGGTGCCGGCGTCGACGACCTGGCGGTCGGCGTCGCAGTGTTCGGCGTCGTCGGTGGTGGCGGCCAGAGCGAGCTGCTCGTCACTCGGGCCGATCACTGCGCCCGAGTACCCGACGGGCTCGACCTGGTCGCCATGGGCGGCGTGCCCGAGACGTTCGTCACCGCGCACGACGCCCTCGTCACGATCGCGGGTCTGACCGCCGGCGAGTGGGTGCTCGTGCACGCCGTCGGCTCCGGGGTCGGTACGTCGGCCGTGCAGCTCGCCAAGGCGATGGGCGCGCGCGTGGTGGGCACGACGCGCACGGCCGCCAAGCTCGAACGCGGGAGCGAGCTCGGTCTCGATCACGGCATCGTCGTGCCGACCACGAGCGATGGTGCCCTCGACATCGGTGCGCTCGCGGCCGAGGTGCGCGACGTCACGGGTGGCGGCGCGCACGTCACGCTCGAGCTCGTCGGCGGCGCGTACGTGGAGGCCGATGTGGCGGCCGCGGCGATGCGCGGTCGCATCGTGTTGGTGGGCACGCTCGCCGGCGGCCGCGCGCAGCTCGACGTGCTCTCGACGATGCAGCGGCGCCTCGCGATCCACGGCACGATGCTCCGCAGCCGCAGCGCAACCGAGAAGGCGGCGGCCACCGCGGCGTTCGCCCGCGATGTGGTGCCGCTGCTCGCGTCGGGCTCGATCAAACCCATCGTCGACAAGGTCCTGCCCCTCTCCAACGCCACCCAGGGCTACGACCTCGTCGCGTCGGACGCGACGTACGGCAAGGTCATCCTCACCCCCTCCCCCTGACACCCCAGCCCGCGCACTGGTCCTCTGGGAGGACCCCATTCGGTCGCCGGGGAGGAAGAAAGCCGTGGATCGACCCCAGGTACGATCGCGGCCATGACTCTTGCCGACACCGATGTCGTGATCGTCGAAGCCGTGCGGGCCCCTCTCGGGCGCCGCAACGGCGGCCTCTCCACCGTGCACCCGGCCGACCTGCTCGCCTCGGTGTACACGGCCCTCGTGGAGCGCTCCGGCATCGACCCGACCGAGGTCGGTCAGATCGTGGGCGGCTGTGTGAGCCAGGTTGGCGAGCAGACGTTCAACACCGCCCGCACGGCCTGGCTCACGGGCGGCTTCCCGATGAGCGTCGCCGCGACCACGGTCGACAGCCAGTGCGGATCGAGCCAGCAGGCCACGAACCTCGCCACCACGCTCATCAAGGCCGGCGTGGTCGACGTGGCCGTCGCGGCGGGCGTGGAATCGATGTCGCGTATTCCGCTCGGCGCGGCCGTGCGCGGCGACTTCGGCCGTCCCACCCCGAAGAGCTACTTCGAGCGCTACGAGGTCACATCGCAGTTCGAGGGCGCCGAGCGCATCGCCGATCAGTGGGGTGTCACCCGCGACGACTGCGACCGCTTCGGCCTCGAGTCGCAGCAGCGCGCCCAGCGCGCCTGGAGCGAGGGACGCTTCGAGCGTGAGGTCGTGCCGATCGACGCGCCCGACGTCGACGCCGACGGCAAGCCGACCGGCACCACGCATCACGTGGCGCGCGACGAAGGTCTGCGCGAGACGTCGCTCGAGAAGCTCGCCGCCCTCAAGCCGGTGGCACGCGACAACGGCGTGCACACGGCCGGCAGCAGCTCACAGATCACCGACGGCGCGGCCGCGGTGCTGCTGATGAGCGCCGCGAAAGCGAAGGAGCTCGGCCTCCGGCCCCGCGCTCGCATCGTGGATCAGTGCCTCGTGGGCGTGGACCCGGTGCTCATGCTCACCGGGCCGATCGACGCGACACGGCGCATCACGGCACGGACCGGCATGACCGTCAGCGACTTCGACACGATCGAGATCAACGAGGCATTCGCATCGGTGGTGCTCGCGTGGGAACGCGAAGTCAAGCCCGACATGGCAAGGGTGAACCCGAACGGTGGCGCGATCGCCCTCGGCCACCCGGTGGGTGCCACCGGCGCACGGCTCATCACCACTGCCCTCCACGAGCTCGAGCGCACCGACGGCACGTTCGGCTTCGTGACGATGTGCTGCGGCGGCGGTCTCGGCACCGGCACACTCATCGAGCGCGTCGGCTGATCCGCGCCGCGGCGCGATCCGGCGATGGACGACGACAGCGCGCCGCGCGGTCTCGACGACGACAACGACGATCCGCTCGGGCTCGAACCGGGCGAATCGATCCTCGCGCAGCTGAACGCGTCGTATGCCGGTCGCTTCGAACGTGAGCTGAACCTGCCGGGCTCCGACCGGCGCCCGACACCCACCCCCACGTCCGCCACGATGGGCTCGATCCTGCGGGGCGGCAGCATGGGCGGCATGAGCGCGATGCACCGTCCGCGCATGACCGGCGTGGGCCGTTACCTGCAATGGCAGCACCACGCGGCGTCGGTCGGGTTCCCGGTGGCCGGCATGGCGATGCTCCTCGGCGTGAGCGAGCGCAGGTTGCTCGTGTATCGCGCCACGTTCGTGCGCGGGCGGCCGAAGCAGCTGGCCGGCTCGCTCCCCCTGCGGCGCGTCGTGCAGGCCGCCGCGTCGCGCCGTGCCGTCTCCAGCCGGGTGCTGTTCGTGCTCGACGGTGGCGGGATCGTCACCCTGGAGACCATGAGCTATCGCCGTGGCCGCCGCTTCGTGGACACGCTCCTCACGACTCGCGACGCGATGGGCCACTCGCGGGAGTCGTAGCCTCGCTCACAATGGACTCCCTCGCCGCCCGCCTCGGGCACGATCCCGAAGCCCGGCTCGTCATCATCAACTGCGACGATCTCGGTTCGTCACGCTCCGCCAACGTGGCGGTGTACGACGCGCTGCGCAACGGCTGGGCCACAAGTGCGTCGCTCATGGTGCCGTGCCCATGGGCTCGCGACGCAGCGGCGATGTACCGGGGCGAAGACGTGGGCGTGCACCTCACGTTGAATGCCGAGTGGGACACGTACCGTTGGGGACCGATCACGCACGCGCCGAGCCTGTTCGACGGCGACGGCGGCTTCCCGCGCACGATCACCGACGTGTGGGACCACGCCGACATCGAAGAAGCGCGCCGTGAGCTGCGTGCGCAGGTGGAACGGGCCATCGTGTGGGGCTTCGACGTGAGTCATCTCGACAGCCACATGGGCACGGTGCAGCTCCGCCCGGAGTTCTTCGATGTGTACCTCGAGCTCGCCGTCGACTTCGACCTGCCGCTGCGCATGGCCGGCGCCAGCGCGCAACGCGTGGTCGGGTTCCCATACCGCGATCTCGCGGCCGCCGAAGGCATCGTGTTCCCCGACCACTTCGTGCGCACCGGTGTGGGCTCGCGCGCCGCGATCGATTCGGCGCTCGCCGATCTGCGGCCCGGAGTGACAGAGATCTATCTGCATCCCGCGGTCGACACCGACGAGCTACGTGCGTCGCACCCCGACTGGCAGCAACGCGTCCACGACCATGCCTTCCTCACCAGCGGCGACGAGCTCACGGGCATGCTCGATCGGGCCGGCGCGACGCGCATCGGGTTCCGAGAGCTGCGCGAGCTGCAGCGCAGCGCTTAGAGGCCGGGCGAGCGAGCGAGCACCGGAAGCACGCGCAACAGCGCACCGAAGTCGCCGGCCATCTTCACGTCGCCGCGCATGAAGCCCACATCGAGACGGAGCGACCCGTTCGCCACCGCATCGGCGAGCGGTGGTGTGAGCGTGAACGTGACGGCGGCCTCTGCGTCTCCGGCGTCGTCGGCGTTCGTGACCTGATCGCCGTCGACGCGCACGCGGTGCCGCGCGAGCTCCTTTTTGCCCTGTTGCACTACGTAGTCGACGACGGAGCCCGGCACAGGCGACGCGGCGGCCACGTCAGGCGCGTTCGCCGGCCCGGGCGCGGATGCCGGCGAACAGGTCGGTCTCGAACTCGCCGTCGGGGACACCCGTGTCGACGAGGCTGCGGGCGAGGATGTACTCCTCCCACGGATGCACGCGGCGCACCACGTCGTCGGGGAGCTTCATCCAAAAGCCGTCGGGCGACACTTGCGTGGCATGCGCGAGCAGTGCGTTGCGACGCTCGGCCATGTAGTCGCCGACGTCGATGCGGGTCGTGAAGCGATCGTCGCGGTCGGGGAAGGAACCCTCGAACCAGCGCTCGAACGGGCTCTCGAGACCGAGCTCGAGGTGGGCGTCGTGCAGTGCCTTCACCCGCGAGAACGACCACGCCACGTAGTAGAGCTTCAGTGGCTGCCACGGCTCACCCGCGTCGGGATACCGATCGGGATCGCCCGCCGCGTCGAACGCGGGTCCGGAGATCTCGTGCACCCGGATGTGATCGGGATGCGGATACCACTCGCGGTCTTCGTGGTAGGTGATGATCACCTGCGGGCGCTCCTCGCGGATCGCGCGCACGAGCTCACCCACTGATTCGTCGAGCGGTGCGTTCCAGAAGTTGTCGGGGCGCGCGTTTGCTTCGGTCTCGGGCATGCCCGAGTCGCGGTAGGGCATCACACGCAACGAGTCGTAGCCGAGGATGCGCACGCTTTCTCGCAGCTCGGACATGCGCACCTCGTGCAGGTTCTCGCGCACCTCGGGGCGTTCCATCGCTGGGTTCAGGATGTCGCCCTCTTCGCCGCCGGTGCAGCAGACAAGGACGTTGCGGATGCCTTCCGCGGCGTACTTCGCGGTGGTGCCGGCACCTTTGGAGGCTTCGTCGTCGGGATGCGCGTGCACCTGCATCAAGCACAGCGGTTCGGCCATGTTCCGCAGGCTATCCGCCCTCTGAGGGCGTCCCGGCCCGCAATGCGTACGGTCGCACCTCCCCGATGCCGCGGATGCGCCGCGAGCGCAGCGCGCGGAACCGGAGCTCCTCGTCGTCGACGAGCTGGTCGCGCATGGCCTCGGTGGCGAGGACCGTGCCCGGGTTGGCGATGTCGCTCAGGCGGCTCGCCAGGTTCACGATCGGCCCGTAGTAGTCGCCGTCGCGCGCGAGCACCGGTCCATACGCGACGCCTTGACGCAGCGACGGCAGGCCCTCGTAGGGCTCCGACAGCTCGAGCGCGACTCGCGCGACCGACGCGGGCAGACCCACGAACATGACGGCGTCGCCGATGCTCTTCACGATGCGGGCCCCTCGTCCGGCGACGGTGTCGTACACGCGGCCTTCGAAGCGCGAGAGCAGCGCCGAGAGCTCGGTCTCGTCGACTTGTTCGGAGATCGCGGTGTAGCCGGCAATGTCGGCGAAGCCGACTGCGAGCTCAGGCGTTCCGGCATGCTGCGGGAGGGCGAGCCGGCGCCACAGGGCCGCGCGCAGCTGGATTCGATGGGCGTAGTCGACGAGCGAGCTCAGGTTGTCCCAGTCGAGTGCGTCGACGATGGCGAGCGCGATCTCCTCGTCGGTGCAACCCGCATCGCGCAACGCCGCCTCGGCGTTCGCCACTTCTTCGGCTTCGAGCGTGGCGATGCGTGCCAACGCGCCGCTGATCACGCGCACCTGCTCCTCGAGGCGCGCGAGTGCGGCCGGTTCGAGTGGACCGCGCGCCTCGCCACGGGCCAGCAGCGCGCGCATCATCGCGGCGTCGCTCTCCGTGAAGGCCGCGACACCGTCGGGCACGTCGGGAAAGCCGAGCGCCCGCCACAACGCCACCGCGACCTCGCGTGGCGCATCCGCCGCGGCGGCAAGACCGTCGAGGTCGTAGCGGCCGCGACCGGGCATGAGCGTGCGGTCGAGGGCGAGCAACGGGAGCCAGCCCTCGTCGCGTGCCTGCGCGAGATCGGCATCGGTCGCGCCCGCGACCCGCAACACCGCGTCGATCATCTCGTGGTCGGTCGCGGGACCCGACGGAGGCGCACCGGCGGTCACCAGCTCGGTGTCGGCCGGCCGAGCGGTGGGGTCCACCTGCTCATGCTCGCGCGCCGTCCGCCCGCGTGTTGGTCTGCCGGAGTCGATCGGTAGCCTGACCGACCGCGTGACCCTTCCCGCCCCGGATGTCTCGTTGCGCGCGCCGCGACCTCGCGCCTGGCGTCCCCCCGACGACTGGCCCTGGCGCATCGCGCTCGGCTCGATCATCGTCGTCGCCGTGCTCGTGCTCGTCGCCGTCGTCGAGCGGGTGACCTACCGCGGCGATGTGCTTCCCGGGGTGACCGTCGACGGCGTGCCGGCCGGAGGCCACAGCGAAGCGCGCGTGCTGCACGACATCGCGGCGCTCGCCCGGACGATCAACGCCCGCACGGTGCACGCCCGGGCCGGAACCGTGTCGCTCACCGCAACCGCGCGTCGGGTCGGATTGCGGCTCGACCTGGCCCGGACGCTGCGCGCCGCGCGCCACGACGGGAGGAGCCGCAACCCGATCGATGTGGTCGCCGGCGTCGTGTTGCGCAGGCTCCGCAACGACCACATCCCGATCGCAGTCACGTACGAGGCCAACGCGATCGACAACCTGCTCGACCAATGGCAGCGTGCTGCGAGCAAGGGCGTGCGCGACGCGGCAGTGCAGATCTCGCCGAACAGCGTGACGGTGCTCCCGCCTACGAGCGGCACGGGCATCGACATCGCCGCGGCGCGCCGGGCCCTCACTGCCGCCCTCGTCGCGCGAACGCCGCCCGCCGTGCTCACGCTGAAGGAAGCCCACGTGGATCCGGCCGTGTCGCTCGCCGAAGCCGAGCAGGCCGCGGCCGCGGCCCGACGGGTGCTCACGGGCAGCTACACGGTGCACAGCGACGGGCACACGTTCACGATCACCTCCGCGCAGCTGGCCACCGCGCTCGGCACCCGCGTGGGAGCCGGGCGCCTCGAGCTGACGATCGACGCCGACCGTCTCGGTCGCACGCTGGAGCCGCAGCTCGGTCCGATCGGCGCACCGGCCGTGCCGGCGTCGTTCGACGTGCACGGCGACCTGACCGTCAGTGTCGTGCCATCGAGTGACGGTCGTGGTCCGGATCTGGCCGCGGCCGGACGGGCGATCCTCGCCGGGCACCGCACCATCACGGTGGGCTTGGCCGCGAGCCACCCGGTGCACGACACGGCCTGGGCGCAACGCCTCGGCATCACGGAGATGGTCTCTACCTTCACCACACACCATCCGTGCTGCGCGGCCCGCGTACAGAACATCCATCGGGCCGCCGATCTGATGAACAACACCGTCATCGAGCCGGGGCAGATCTTCTCGTTGAATGGCGTGGTCGGACCGCGCACGATCGCGCGGGGCTTCGCCGTCGCGCCCGTGTACTACGGCGAGTTCACCGAAGATGTGGGTGGTGGCGTCAGCCAGATCTCGACCACGACGTTCAACGCCGCATGGTGGGGCGGCTTCGACATCGTCGAGCACCAGCCACACACGATCTACTTCGACCGATACCCCATGGGCCGCGAGGCGACCGTCAACTACCCGTACCTCGATCTGCGCTGGCGCAACAACTCGCAGCACGGCGTGCTCGTGCGCACGTCGTACACCGATACGTCGATCACGGTCACCTTGTTCGGCAACCGCGAAGGCAAGGTCGTCAAGGAGGTGAACGGCACCTGTCGAGTCGGACCGGAGACCGACACCGCGAACGATCCGCGCTGCATCGACGTGATCGCCACCGTGCCGATCGTCCGCCAAGTGGTGCCGTGCCCCGCCAAGCACGCCGCCGACGACCCCACCAACATCTGCGCGACGCTCAAAGCCGGCGAACAGGACGACCTGGCCGCGGGACACGCCGGCTACACGGTTCGCTTCTACCGCGAGATCACCCAGCCCGGGAAGCCGCTCGCGCGCGAGCAGTACTACTGGCACTACGACATGCTGCCCGACGTGGTGCTCGTCGGCGCCGGTACGCCACCGCCGACCACGACGGTGCCGGGCGCAACGACGACGACGACGACGCCAGGTGGCGTCACGACCACCACCGGCTGAGACGCCGCTCGGGCGCGCTCAATCCGTTCGGGCCCGCCGAACCTGGTGCCACCGACTGCTCACCTCGAGCGCGCTGACCGCGACCACCGCTCCCGTGACGGTGACCACCCACGTGACACCCGCGCTCGGGATCGACAGCTCGTAGAAGTGCCTCAGGAAGTGCACGCTCAACGCGAGCACGAATCCGGCCGCCATGGCACCGACCAGCACCGCGCGGCCCATCGTGAACGGGCGCGCCAGGATCACGAGCACCCAGAGGCTGGCGACCAACAACACGATCATGGCGCACGTGCGGGCCTCGCGCAGATGCACGCCGTCGAGCGTGCGCACGATGCCGTACACGCCGAGCGTGGAAGCCGCGATCACTACCCCTGACGGCATCGTGAAGCGCATCACGCGCGCGATGAAGCCGGGTACGTAGCGCTGCTTGTTCGGCGCGAGGGCGAGGAAGAACGATGGCACGCCGATCGCGAGTGTCGACACGATCGTGAGGTGCCGTGGGAGGAACGGGTATGCCCACGCGGTGATGCCGACCACGATGGCGATGATCGCGGCGTAGACGGTCTTGGTCACATAGAGGTTCGAGACGCGCTCCACGTTCGCGATCACCCGCCGACCTTCCGCGACGACGCCAGGCATCGTGGCGAAGCTGCTGTCGAGGAGCACGATCTGCGCGACCGCCCGTGTCGCCGCGGCGCCGTTGCCCATCGCGATCCCGATGTCGGCATCCTTCAGCGCGAGCGCGTCGTTCACGCCATCGCCTGTCATCGCGACCACATGGCCGCGCGATTGGAGCGCGCGCACCATGGACCGCTTCTGTTGCGGAGTGACGCGGCCGAACACCATGTGACTCTCGAGGACGTCGGCGAGCTCGTCGGCGTCGTCGGGCAGCTCACGGGCGTCGAACACGCTCTCGGCGCCCGGGATGCCGGCCCGCTGCGCCACGGCACCCACCGTGCGAGGGTTGTCGCCCGAGAGCACACGCAGCCCCACGCCCTGATCGGCGAAGTAGCGGAACGTCTCGGCGGCGTCGGAGCGGATCCGCTCGGTGAACGTGACCAGTGCGCGTGCCACCAGCCCTTCGGGGAGGACATCACCGTCGAGCGCGGCGTCGGTCGATGCCAGCAGCAACACGCGACGCCCCTCTGCTGCCAGCGCCAGTGCCCGCGAGATTGCCGGGTCGTCGGACGCGGCGTCGGGCTGCACCATCTCGGGCGCGCCGATCACCCAGCAGCCGTGGCCCGCGAAGCAAGCCCCCGACCACTTGCGCGCCGACGAGAACGCCACCGACGACTGGCGGCCCCAGCCGTCGCTCCCGGCGAACGAATCGGCGATCGCCTGCATGGTCGCATTCCCGTGCTCGTCAGCGGCGAGCGCGCCAAGCGCGGCATCGATCTCATTCCGGTTGCCGTCCGGGCTGCCGCGCCCGCCCGACGCGTCGATGGTCTCCAGCGAGTCGAACTCGATGATGCCTTCGGTGATCGTGCCCGTCTTGTCGATGCACACGATGTCGACGCGTGCGAGCCCTTCCACGGCGGGGAGCTCTTGGACGAGCACCTTGCGCCGCGCCAGCGCCACTGCCGCCAGCATGAACGCCAGGCTCGTGAGGAGCACGAGCCCTTCGGGCACCATCGCGACCACACCGGCGACGATGCCCTGCACCGACGCCTTCCACGTTGCGTGCAGCCGCAGCTGGCTCCATGAGAGGAGCGCGAACGCGGGCACGATCGCCCACGTGACGTAGCGCAGGATGCGGTTTGTTCCCTCTTGGAGCTCGCTACGCACCAGCCCGAAGCGCCGCGCCTCGTGCGCGAGCTGTTGTGCGTACGCCTGCGCGCCCACTCGCGTCGCCTGCATCGTGGCGTAGCCCGCCACGACGATGCTGCCCGACATCACCTCGTCATCGGGCTCCTTGACGATCGGGTCGCTCTCTCCGGTGAGCAGCGACTCGTCGACCTCGATGCCGGCGGCGTCGCGCACGACACCGTCGGCGGGCACCTGATCGCCGGACCTCAGGTCGATCACGTCGCCGAGCACGACGGCGGCGACCGGAACGTCGAGCACTTCGCCGTTGCGGCGCACGTGCGCGACCGGAGCACTCAGCACCGCGAGCCGGTCGAGCACCCGCTTGGCCCGCCATTCCTGGTAGATGCCGATCGTCGCGTTGGCGACCAGCACGATGCCGAACAGGCTGTCTTGGATCTGACCCGTGGCCAGGATCACCACGAGCATCGCGCCGAGAATCGCGTTGAACCTGGTCAGGACGTTGGCGCGAGCGATCTCACCGATCGTGCGACTGGTGCGGTCGCCCGTCTCGTTCGTCTCGCCCCGCGCCACCCGGGTGGCGACCTCGGCGTCGGTGAGGCCCTCGGGACGCGTCGTCGACGTCGCGCGCTGCGTGTCGACCATAGGGAGCGACCGTACCGGATCTACCGTGCAACGATGCGTCCCGACCCGGAGGTCCCTATCGGCAGCTGGGAGAGCGATGTCGTGCTGGCCGATGGCGGCACGCTCCATGTGCGGCCGCTCGCAGTCTCCGACACCGACGCGATCGTCGGCCTCTACCAGCGGCTCTCCGCAGAATCGATCTACCTCCGCTTCTTCTCGCCCGTTCCACGACCGACCGCGGCGCAGCTCGAACGACTCACCGATCATGCCGGCCACGAGCGCTTTGCGTTCGTCGCGCTGCTCAACGACGAGATCGTGGCGATCGCCCGTTACGACCTCGGCCGAGACCACGACGATGTGGCCGAGGTGGCGTTCGTCGTGCAAGACGACCAACAGGGCCGCGGGATCGCGACGGTGCTGCTCGAGCACCTTGCCGCATACGCACGTGCCCACGGGATCACGAAGTTCGTCGCCGACACGCTGCCGCACAACCACAAGATGCTGCGCGTGTTCACCGACGCCGGGTGGGAGGTCGAGCGACACTTCGAATCGGGTTCGGTGCGGGTGCGCTTCTCGATCGCGCCGACCGAATCCTCGGTCGCGAAGTCGCAAGCCCGCGAGACGATCAGCGAAGCGGCGTCGGTCGCCCGTCTGCTCGCACCCCGGTCGGTCGCGGTGATCGGCGCCAGCCGTACACCCGGCACGATCGGCCACGAGCTGTTCCGCAACCTGCTCGCGTACGAGTTCACGGGCACGATCTATCCGGTCAACCCGAACACCGAAGCCGTGGTGGGCGTACGCGCCTATCCCACCGTCGGCGACATTCCCGACGCCGTCGACGTCGCCGTGATCGTCGTGCCCGCCGCGGCCGTGCCCAACGTGATCGAGGAATGCGCCGCCAAGGGCGTGCACGGGCTCGTGGTGATCACCGCCGGGTTCGCCGAGACGGGACCCGACGGGCGCGCCACCCAACATGCGCTCGTGACGCGCGCCCGCGCGCTCGGCATGCGAATGATCGGCCCGAACTGCATGGGCATCGTCAACACGGCCGCAGCGGTGCGCCTCGACGCCACGTTCGCACCGTCACTCCCTGCATCAGGTCGCGTTGCGTTCTCGTCACAGTCGGGCGGTCTCGGCATCGAGCTCATCGCACGAGCCGCGCGGCGCGGCATCGGCATCTCACAGTTCGTGTCGGTGGGCAACAAGGCCGATGTCTCCGGTAACGACCTGCTCCAATACTGGGAGCACGACCCCGACACCGACGTGATCCTGCTGTACCTCGAGTCGTTCGGTAACCCGCGCAAGTTCGCCCGGATCGCCCGCCGGGTGGCGTACTCGAAGCCGATCGTGGCGGTGAAGAGCGGTCGCACCGCTTCGGGGCGCAGGGCTGCGTCGTCGCACACGGCCGCGCTCGCCAGCAGCGACGTAGCGGTCGACGCGCTCTTCCGCCAAGCCGGCGTGGTGCGCGTCGACACGCTCGAAGAGCTCTTCGATGTGGCCGAGCTGTTCGTGCACCAGCCGTTGCCCGCGGGGCGTCGCGTCGCCATCGTCGGCAACGCCGGCGGCCCCGGCATCCTCGCCGCCGACGCATGCGGCGGTGCGGGCCTCGAGGTGCCGGAGCTGGCCGAGGCGACGCAGCGCGAGCTCGAGTCGTTCCTCATCGAGGGCGCGGCCGTGCGCAACCCGGTCGACCTCATCGCGTCGGCGTCGGCCGATCACTACGAGCGCGCGCTGCGCGTCGTGCTCAACGATCCCGGCATCGATTCGGTGCTCGTGCACTTCGTGCCGCCGCTCGTGACGCGCCCACACGATGTGGCCGAGGCGATCCGCCGCGCCGCGGGAGAGGCCACCGCGCTCGACAAGCCGATCGTGGCGTGCTTCTTGGGCCAAGACGGTGTCCCGGAAGGACTTCGTGGCGACTCCGGCGGCCGCGCCGTGCCGTCGTACGCCTTTCCCGAATCGGCCGCCCGCGCCCTCGGACGCGCCAGCGCGCTCGCCGAGTGGCGGGCGCGACCCACCGGCCAGGTCCCCGATCTCGCCGGCGTCGACGTGGCTGCCGCACGTGTCGTGATCGACGCCGCGCTCGCCGGCGTGACCGAGGAAGCGGGTGTGTGGCTCGATGTCGCGCAAGCGGGTTCGCTGCTCCGCGCGTTCGGGATCTCGCTCGTGGATTCGCGTCTGGCGGCCACCGCCGACGAAGCCGTTGTCGCGGCATGCGAGCTCGGCTTCCCCGTGGCCCTGAAGTCGGCGTCGCCGGCAGTACTGCACAAGACCGACGTGGGTGGCGTCGCGCTCGCGCTGCAGGACGCCGCCGCGGTGCGGGACGCGTTCGCAGCGATGCACACGTCCCTCGGCGCGCAGATGGGCGGTGCCGTCGTCGAGCCGATGGTGGCGCCCGGTGTCGAGGTGCTGGCCGGCGTGCTCCACGACCCGAGCTTCGGGCCGCTCGTGCTGTTCGGCCTCGGCGGCACGACCGCCGAGCTGCTCGCCGACCGGTCGTTGCGCATCCTGCCCCTCACCGACCAGGACGCGCACGACCTCGTGCGCGGCTTGCGCGGGTCACCGCTGCTGTTCGGTTACCGCGGTCGCCCGCTCGCCGACGTCGCCGCGCTCGAAGACCTGCTGCTGCGCGTGGGGCGGCTCGCCGACGAGATTCCCGAGCTTGCTGAGATGGACCTGAACCCCGTGATCGTGCACGAGCAGGGCGTAGTGGCCGTCGACGCCAAGATCCGCGTGGCGGCCGTCACTCCCGGCCCTCCGCCCGAGCTCAGGCGGTTGCGTTCACTAGCGTGAGCAGCGGATGTCGGAACCGGAGACGACGGCCCCCACCACCTGCTACCGCCACACCGATCGGGAGACCGGCCGGCGCTGCACGCGCTGCGGACGGCCGGCCTGCTGGGAGTGCCTGCGCGACGCGCCCGTCGGCGCGCACTGCCCCGAGTGCGTGAAGTCGGAGCAGCTCCCGGTGACCGACCAGCTCAAGGGTGCGCTGCGCGACCCGCTGCTGATCACCAAGGTGATCATCGCCCTCAACATCTTGGTGTTCGCGATCGAGATCGCACGCGGCTCGTCGTTCGGCGGACTCTTCGGTGGCAACACCTCGGCCGGTCCCGTCGAAGCCAACCTCGGCCTCTACGGACCTGCCGTTGCGGCCGGCGAGTGGTGGCGCGTGGTGTCGAGCGCCTTCATCCACTTCGGCGCGATCCACATCCTGTTCAACATGCTCATCCTGTACCGCCTCGGCGTCGACATGGAGCCGGGTGTGGGCCGGTCCCGGTTCTTCACGCTCTACGCGGTGTCGTTGTTCGCCGGTTCGTTCGGCGCGATGGTCCTCAGCCCCAACCAGCTCAGTGGCGGCGCTTCGGGTGCGGTGTTCGGAATGGCCGCCGCCGCCACGATCGCGCTCTGGCAGCGCGGTGTGCGCTTCTACCAGACGGGTTGGGGACCGCTTCTGGCGATCAACCTGGTGATCACGTTCACGCTGCCCGACATCTCGGTCGGCGCGCACCTCGGCGGCCTCATCGGCGGCGGGCTCGTGGGTTGGCTCATGCTCCACCCCACCCACGGCGTGCGCAACAAGACCGCCGCGTTCGCGCTCGCGGCGATGGTGTGCATCGTGTCGATCGTGGGCACCATCGGCTTCGCGCAGTACAAGTACGGCACGTGCACCAAGGTGGGCACCGACGCGTACAACTGCTCGAAGCGCTAGCTCGCGACGAGTGGGAGCAGCTCGATCTCGCCGGTGTCCTCGTCGTCGATGAGGCGATAGCCGCACTGCTCGGCCAGGTCGTCGCGGCCTTCCCACGGACCACGCGCCAACAGCTCGTCGCCCGCTTCGACCTTCGTGCCCGGCCGCGGTCGGTAGAGGTAGCGCCCGCCACGACGCAACGCGAGCAGGAAGAAGCCCGTGTCGTCGCCGAGCTGGCTGCCTCGGAGCGGCTTGCCGTCGAGCGCGCTGCCGGCCGCGACCGGCATGCGGATCACCACGTCGTCGGTGTCGCCCAGCGCCGCCTGCAGCACCGGGTGGAGCTCCTCGCCCGCTTCGATCAGCCACACCATCTGCTGCGCGGCATCGCCGATCTCCTCGGCCGACGCGCCGAGGTGCAGCAGGCCGCGCAGTGGCGACGGGTCGACCGTCTCGGCCGCGGCGCGCAGCACCCACAGCTCGAGGTGCTCGCGCATCTCGTCGAGGCGGTCCTCGAGCGCAGTGACCTCGGCCGCGAGCCCGGCGTCCTTGTAGATCAACGCGCTGTACGCGAGGCCGACGGCGGCTTCCGACACGTTCTTCATCTCGACGAGCACGTCGACGGCGCGGTCGAGGTCGGTGAGCGCAGTGTTCTCCTCGGGCACGGCCACCCGCCACTCGGGCGCCCCGGCCAGCTCGCGCAGCTCGGGGATGCCGTCGGCGGGGCCGCGCGCGATCAGCACGTCGCCGGGGCGCAGCACCTCGTCGTCGTCGGGGTCGACGAGCCACTTGCGGGCGCGGCGGATGGCCACGACGCGCAAGCCCGTCTCCACGGGTAGCTCGAGCGCTTCGAGGGAACGGCCGTCGAGCGCGCTGGCTTCCCGCACGCGCACACGGTGCGAGATCTCGTGCGCGGCGGCGAGGTCGGCGACGAGCGACGTGGGGATGCCGAGCTGATGCGTGACGATCTTGGCCACATCGACGGCGGCGTTGCCCATGCGCTCGATGGCCGAACCGAGGTGCAGCACACCCGACATCTGCTCGGCTTCACGCGGCGAGCGCGCCGCGAGCACGCAGATCGCGCGCATCTCGTGGACGAGCTCGGAGAGCTGCTGTTCGAGGTCGATGACCTCTTCGGCCATCTCGTCGTCGGCGAAGAAGAGCGCCGCGTAGGCGAGGTCGACCATCAGCTCGGAGGTGTCTTTCGCCTCCGCGAGCATGGCCTTCAGATTTCGTGGTCGTTCGTCCATAAGGGAGTGCCGATCGAGGCTAGTGGGTGAGGGCGTGCAGTCCGCTGAGAAGATGCCCAGCGGCGTGGACGTGGGGCGCGTGCGCCAGGCCGAGGAGCACCACGGCCAGAATCAGGGAGAACGCGCCGAGCAGGTCGAGGGTGGAGGTCACGATCGGGATCGAGTGGTTGTCGGGATCGAGTCCGAACCGGTACGTGAGCACGGCGCCCACGTAGCCGATCGTGCTGGCGAAGATCGTGGCGAACAGGCCACCCAGCATCGACACGGCGATCATCTTCGCCATCCCCGGACTCGCCTGGTTCGTGACCGAGGCCGCCACCGTGGCCGACACGCCGAGCAGTAGGAACACCGGCACGGCGTACACGAACACGAGCATGAAGTCGTCGCCGGCGCTGCGGAACGGTCGGTGCGTCTCGCCAAGCGTTCCGAGATGCAGCTTGGTGGAGACCCGGGCGCTGAGAATGGCACCGAGCGAGCCGGAGTCCTCCAAGAATGCAGGCAGCATCACCAGCAGTGCGGGGAACACGAGGAAGCTCTCGAAGCGCTTCTCGAGCAGCACACCGCTCAACACGTCGACGGTGCCGGCAATCACGAGAATGGGGGCCGACTCGAGCACGATGCGGCGCAGGATCGGCAGCTTCGAGCGCAGCGCGAGCACGAGCGACACGACACCGATCGCCGCACACACCGTTCCGATCGACAACGTGAGCACGTGGTAGCCGACGAAGAACGTGGCGATCCACAGGCTCGGCAAGGTGACCATGTCGCCCGCTGCGGTCACGATGGGCGCGGCAACGTTGTCGAGATCCCAACGGCGGTTCGCGCACAATGCGGCCACGCCCACCGTGAGCGCCATCACCACGAACGACGAGAAGACGGCGCCGAGTACCGAGATCACCACGAAGTCGAGGAGTGAGATCGACGTGAGACCGAACGCGAGCGCCATGCCGCGCGCCAAGAACGAGAGCGCGAGCGATGTCGACAGCGACAGCGACAGCGCGGCGGCAAGGTTCTGGCCCACGATCGTCTCGCGCCGGCGCGACAGGCGGAACGTGCCCGCGTGGATCGAGGTGCCGAGGCGGCTGCCGAGCGCCCCCATCACGTTGCCCCGCATCCCGATCGCGGCGGGGACGAGCACGAGCAGCGCAGGCAGCTGCTTCAGGGTGTCGGAGAGGCGACCGAGTGCGATGCCGGCGAGGAGATCCCCACCGGAGCTGATCAGGAGCGCGCCGAAGCCGGCGCGGACGCCGGCAGCGTCCGCGCGTAGCAGCGCGACGAATCGCGCCGGCAGGCGGCGGATACGGCGAAGCACGTGGGATCCGGGGGCTCGTTCATCGTCATCGGTCTCATCGGCGGAAAGCGGCCACAGGCTAGTTGCCACAGTCACCAACGGGCGGCGAATGTGCGCGCCTGGCGCGCGTGCGCGACGCCGGCTCGGGGTGAGTTCAGTGGAAGTCGCGGGATCGCAGGGCCGCGGCGAGCGGGCTCGGGAGGCGCGTGATCCGGCCCGCGACGAGGTTCGTCACACCCTGATGACGTTCGAGCACGCCGCGCACCCGCAAGGCCGAGGCGCCCCGCGCCACCGTACGGAAGCGCTTCCACACACCCTTGCTGCAGATCACGTTGATGAGACCCGTCTCGTCTTCGAGGTTGATGAAGACCGTGCCCTTCGCCGTCTCGGGCTGCTGGCGGTGCGTGACCACACCCGCCACCTCCACCACCGTTCGGTCGGGCAGCTCGCGCAGCGCGGCCGCGGTGACCACGCCCTGGCGGCCCAGCTCTTCGCGCACGAACTCGGTCGGATGACGCCCCACCGACAAGCCCATCGACCACAGGTCGCTCGACACCTCCTCGACCTCACTCATCCCGGGCAGCTCCGGCGCGTCGAGGCCCGGCAACAGGCCGGGCAGCGTGGCGCGCACCGTGCCGTCGCGCCCCACCTCGGAGCGCGCGTTGCGCAACGCACCCGCAGCCCACAACGCGCGGCGCCGCCCCAGACCGAAGCACTGCTCGAACGCGCCGGCCGTGGCCAGCGCCTCCAACGTGTCGACGGTGGCGCCCGTACGGCGCACGAAATCTTCGATGTCGCGGAACGGTGCGAGCGCGCGCTCGTCGTCGACATGGTCGAGGAACGCATCGTGCAAGCCCCGCACACTGCGCAATCCGAGGCGGATCGCGTGCACGCTTTTTTCTCCGTGATGACCCGGCAACGGAAGACCGATCGGATCGTCGGGTGGCCGCGGCTCGAGGATCGCGTCGCGACGCGACGCCATCACGTCGGGGCCGAGCACCATCACGCCGTGGCGGCGCGCGTCGCGGATGATCGTATGCGGCGAGTAGAAGCCCATCGGCTGCGCGTTGAGCAGCGCCGCGGCGAACGCCGCCGGATAGTGGTACTTGATCCACGAGCTCGAGTACACGAGGTAGGCGAAGCTCACCGAATGGCTCTCGGGGAACCCGAAGTTCGCGAACGCCTCGAGCTTGTGCGCGATGTCGTCGGCCACCGCGCCCGTGATGCCCCGTGCCGCCATGCCGTCGAGCAACCGGCCCCGTAACCGGGCCATGCGCTGCTGGCTGCGCTTCGAGCTCATCGCCTGGCGGAGCTGATCCGATTCGGCGGCCGTGAAGCCGGCCACGTCGATCGCCATCTGCATGAGCTGCTCTTGGAACAGCGGCACGCCGAGCGTCTTCTCCAGGCACTTCTCGAGCAACGGATGCGGATAGGTGACCGGCTCCTCACCGTTGCGGCGCCGCAAGTACGGGTGCACCGATCCGCCCTGGATCGGTCCGGGACGGATCAACGCCACCTCGATCACCAGGTCGTAGAAGCAGCGCGGGCGCAGCCTCGGCAACGTGGCCATCTGCGCCCGGCTCTCCACCTGGAACACGCCGACGGTGTCGGCCGCGCACAACAGGTCGTAGACGCTGGGATCTTGGGGGATGGTGGCGAGATCGATGTCGATGCCCTCGGTGTCGCGGATCATGTCGACGGCGAGGTGCAGCATCGTGAGCATGCCCAGACCGAGCAGATCGAACTTCACGAGCCCCGCGGCCGCGCAGTCGTCCTTGTCCCACTGGAGCACCGATCGGCCTTCCATGCGCGCCCACTCGACAGGACAGAACTCCACGAGCGGCCGGTCGGCCATCACCATGCCCCCCGAATGGATCCCGAGGTGCCGCGGGTAGTCGAGCACCTGGCCGGCGAGCTCGAGCGCGAGCAACGGGATCGACGGCGGGCGCGTGGTGGAGAGATCGGGCACGTCGACACCCGACATCGGTTGGTCGCCGCGCGCGTTGCGCACGAACCGGCGCTCGTGGCGGGCCGTGACGCGCTGATGCGGCGCGGCCGCGCCAGCACGTGCATCGGCGCCCTGGCTCTCGAGCAGCTCGTCGAACGCCTCCCGGCTCGAGCTCCAACGATCCACCCACTTGCCCAACGCGTCGGCTTGGCCCGGTGCCACACCAGCCGCCTTGGCCATCTCGCGCAACGCCGAGCGCGGCCGGTACGTGATCACGTTCGCCACCTGCGCAGCACGGTCGCGGCCGTAGCGGTCGTACACGTACTGGATCACCTCTTCGCGTCGCTGGTGCTCGATGTCGAGATCGATGTCGGGCGGCCCGTCGCGTTCGGGTGAGAGGAAGCGCTCGAACAGCAGACCGAGCGCGACCGCGTCGGCTTTCGTCACACCGAGCGCGTAGCAGACCGCGCTGTTCGCGCTGCTCCCCCGCCCTTGGCAGAAGATGTCGTGGGTGCGACAGAACTCCACGATGTCGTGCAGCAACAAGAAGTAGCCGGCGAAGCCGAGCTCCTCCACCACCGCGAGCTCGTGCGCCATCTGCCGTTGCGCTTGTTCGTAGTGGCTGTGCGTGGGTGGGTAGTACACCGCCGCGCCACGCCGCACGAGCTCGCGCAACCACGACATCTCGGTGTAGCCGTCGGGCACCGGATAGTCGGGCAGGTTCGGTGCTGCGAGCTTGAGATCGAACGCGCAGGCGCGGGCCACCTCCACGGTGCGCGCCACCGCGCCCGGCCAGCGCGCGAAGCGACGGTGCTGTTCGGCTGCGCCACGGAGATGCGCGAGCGGGGTGGCCGGCAACCAGCCGTCGATCTCGTCGAGGCTGCGCCGGGCCCGCACCGCGGCGAGCGCAGTGGCGAGCGGTCGTTGCGCGCTCACCGCGTAGTGCACGTTGTTGGTGGCGATCACCTCCACATCAGCCTGCAGCGCGATGCGCGCCATGGCATCGTTGCGGTGACGGTCGAGTGGGTCGCCGTGGTCCCAGAGCTCCACGAGCACGCGGTCGCGCCCGAACGCGGCGATCAGCTCGTCGAGCGCACGGCGAGCCGCCGCCGGGCCGTCGCGCACGAGCGCGCCCGGCACCGTGCCCTTGCGGCACCCGGTGAGCACGAACCAGTGATTCGCCGCATGGGGCGCGACGTACACGGGCGCGACGGCGGCCGCGGCGAGCTCGGCGAGCGTGAGCCGCGGCGCGCCCTTCTGACCGCGCAGCTGCGCTTCGCTGATCGCACGGGACAAGCGCGCGTAGCCCACGGGCCCTTCGGCGAGCACGAGCAGGTGCTCGCCACCCGGGTCGGCGACACCGTTGGCCGGCTTCGGCGCGTGGAGCGTGAGCTCGGCCCCGAAGACGGTGAGCAGCCCGAGCGGGCGGGCGGCCTCGGCGAAGCGCACGGAGCCGTAGAAGCCGTCGTGGTCGGTGAGGGCGAGCCCAGCCAGGCCGAGGCGAGCCGCTTCTTCGACCAGCTCCTCGGGGTGGCTGGCCCCGTCGAGGAAGCTGAAGTTCGAATGGCAGTGCAGCTCGGCGTAGGAATCGCGGTGAGCATTGAGGTAGGAATCGCTGTAGGAATCGGGCACGGCCCCTTCTCCGCTCGGGCCCGTCACGCTATCGAACACTTGTTCGCTTCCACAACCCCTCTAGGGTGCAGCGGAGTGGTGCGGCTCTTGCTGGTGGGCGATTCGCACGCCAACACGACCTGGTGGGCCCAGGCCGTGGTCCCGACGGCGCTGCGCTGTCGGGCCGAGCGCATCATCCAGCTCGGCGACTTCGGCTACTGGCCCCGTCACACCAAGGGCCGACGCTTCCTTGCGACCGTGGCCGCGGGAGCGGAACGGTCGAGGATCCCCGTCGACTTCATCGACGGCAACCACGAAGACCACGAGTCGCTCACCCGGCGGGCCACGGCGCCGTACGAGGTGGCGCCGGGCGTGCGGCACCTGCCCCGTGGCTACCGGTTCGAGCTCGGTGGCGTGCGCTTCCTCGCGCTCGGTGGCGCGCACTCGGTCGACCGGCGCCTGCGCAAGGTGGGCGTGAACTGGTTCGCCGACGAGACGCTCGATCTCACCGACCTCGAGCGCGCCGAGGTGGGCGCCCCCGTCGACGTGGTGCTCGCGCACGACACATTCACCGGCTACGACCTGCCGGCATCGCTGGCCGTCGCCGACATCCCCGAGTGGCTGGCACGCGAGTTCGCATCGAGCCGCGCGCATCGCGATCTCGTGCGCACCGTGATCGACTCCGTCGGCCCGACGCTCGTGGTGCACGGTCACTACCATGCGCGCTACGGCGGCCAGATCGACATCGACGACCGCACAGTGCGCGTCGAAGGACTCGACCGCGATGGCACCGAGGGCGCGTTCCTCACGCTCGATGCCGTCGACGGAACCTACGAGCTCTACAGCTGCCCATGAACGACAAGCCCTTCTACGGTGCCGAACAGGCCGCCATCCACGACGAGCGCTTCGGCGATCTCGCGGCGGAGGCCGCGTCGCGATTGATCGACGAGCTGCACCACGCGGGGCTCACCGGCGGAACGGTCGTCGATCTCGGTAGCGGTTCGGGCATCCTCGCCGCTCGAATGGGCGACGCGGGCTACGACGTGGTCGGTGTCGACATGTCGCCGTCCATGATCGAGCTCGCACGGGCCGCCGCGCCGCGCGCCACGTTCGTGCTCGGCTCGCTGCTCGACGTGGCGATCCCGCCGGCGGTTGCTGTCACCGCAGTGGGTGAACCGCTCAACTACGCGATGGCGGGCCCGGCCGCGCTCGACCAGCTCGCATCGTTCGCGCAGCGGGTGCACGACGCGCTCGCTCCCGGCGGCATCTTCCTCTTCGATGTGACCACCGCCGGGCGCTACGGACCGACGACGGTGGAGCGATTCCACGATGCCGGCACGTGGTCGCTCGGCATGCACGGTCGCGAAGACGGCGACGCGCTGGTGCGGGAGATCGCGGTCTTCTACCGCGAGCCCGACGGCCGCTACCGGCGCGTCGACGAGCGCCACGTGCTGCGCCTCGCCGACCCGGAGCGCGTGCGCGCCACGCTCGAAGCAGCCGGCTTCACCGTTGCAACGTTCCCCACCTACAACCTGGAAGCGTCGCGCTCCACGCCGTTGGCCGGGTTCGTGGTGTTCCTCGCCCGTCGTGCGCGTGGCGCGCCCGTCGTGCGCGTTGACACCGGCCGGTAGCGTCGAATCGTGACGACCTTCGGTTTCCAGCTCCCCAACTTCGCCTACGGCACGCCCGACGCGCAGACGTTCGAAGGCGCGCTCGGTCGCGTGCGTGCCGCGGAGGCGAGCGGCTTCGAGTCGGTGTGGGTGATGGACCACTTCTATCAACTGCCCGCGCTCGGCGGCGCGGCGCAACCGATGCTCGAGGCGTACACGTTGCTCGGCGCGCTCGCCGCGTCCACGTCGCGCGTCTCGCTCGGCACGCTCGTCACCGGCGTCACGTATCGCAACCCGGCGATGCTCGCCAAGCAGGTGACCTCGCTCGACATCATCAGCGGTGGGCGCGCCGTGCTCGGCATCGGCGCGGCTTGGCACGACGAGGAGCACCTCGCGCTCGGCTTCAACTTCCCGGCGGCACGGGAACGACTCGACCGTCTCGAAGAGGCGCTGCAGATCTGTCGGGCAATGTTCACCGAGGAGGCGCCGAGCTTCGCGGGCCGCTACTACCGCATCGACGAGGCCCGCAACGTGCCGCGTCCGCTGCGGGGCAACATCCCGATCATGGTCGGCGGTTCGGGCGAGAAGCGCACGCTGAAGCTCGTGGCGCGCTACGCCGACATGTGCAACATCACCGGCTCCCCTGCCACCGTGCGGCGCCTCAACGGCGTGATCGACGCGCATTGCGCAAGCGTCGGCCGCGACCCGCGCGCCATCAAGCGCACGCGACTCAGCTCGTTGTTCGTGTGTGACAGCGACGCGCAAGCCAACGAGATGCGGGAGTTCACCCGTTCGATCGCGGGCGACGAAGCCGACGAGCGCTTCGACGTGGGCACCGCGTCGCAGCTCGCCGATCGCGTGAGCGCGCTCACGGCGGCGGGCATCGACACGCTGATCTTCAACCTGCCGCTCGGTGACGCCGCAGCAGTCGGCCGTGCCGGCGAGCTCCTCACCTCCCTCGCCTGACCACGACGACGACTCCTTCGGGGTCAGTCGTAGATCGCTTCGAGTGACGCCTGGGCGCCTTCGACAAGCACGAGGCACGCCACGTCACCCGCGACGGTGCTCGCCACCAGCTGCCAACGTGCGCCCCGACGGCGCGCCGACGCATCCCACCAGCGCACGTCGCCGGGCCACGGACCCACCCACGCCCGCACCGGTCCGCCTCCCCCCGCCAGCGCATCGCACCCCACCCGCGCCGGGACCGCGCTCGCCTCGCCCCTGCCCCCGACCCGCACCGGCAGGCCGGCCGCGTCGAGCAGCTCGGCCGGCCGCGGCGGATCGAACACCCGCGCCGGCGCCGGCGCCGGGACCGCTCCCGGCCACGTCGCCACCTCCGCGCCGACCCGCAACGGGCGCAACGGCTCACGGGGCTCCCCCCACGGCACGAAGCGGATCCGCTCCGCGGGTGTACGGCCTCCCTGTTCCACCAACGTGCCCACTGAGTCGAAGCCGAGCAGTCCCTGCACGCGGCTCAACGCGCGATCGGCGCGGGCCGCGGCCGCCGCATCGCCGCCGAAGAACGCGAGCTGGCGCGCCGGGATCGGCACGACCTCATCGGGCACGAGCCGCAACAGTGTGAGCGCGCCGGTCGTGGAGTCGAGACCACCGTCGGCGAACGCGTCGGCGTCTTGCTGCGCGCGTACGTTGCCGTCGGGGATCACGACGGCTTGTGCCGCGAGCCAGCCGTCGAGCTGCCAACGCACCCGTTCTGCGAGCACACCCGGCCGGAAGCCATCTTCGTGGCCCCAGGTGCGCGAGAGCGTCTCGCCGTGTTCGGTCTGGGCTTCCACGACCACACGCGTGCAGGCCAAGCCGCGGCCCGCCAGCTCGCCCACGAGACGATCGGCCAGGGCCTTGCCTGCGAACGCGGCCGCGTCGACGCTCGTCACCGGTGGATCGAGCTCCATCGTGACCACGAGGTCGGGTGGCGGATCACCGAGCGCCATCGCGCTCACATCGTCGCCCCGCGCCCACGCGTGGCGACGCGCACCGTCGACACCGAAGCGTTCCAGCACGGCATGTTCGGGCAGCGCCGCGAACGCGCCCAACGTGGTCAACCCGAGCCGCTCCAACAAGCCGACGAGCGCCGCTTCGCCCAACCGCGCCACGGGGAACGGGGCGAGGAACTCGGCGGCACCGCCGGGGGCGACCACCGTGTCGGTGCGCGCCGCCAGCCGGGCCGTGAACCGTCCATCGGCGATCCCCACCGACACCGGAGCCTCGGCACCGAGCACGCCGCGCACCGTGGCGCGCACCGCGCGCGCGAGCGCATCGTCGCCACCGAAGTAGCGCGACGGGCCGTGCGTGGGAAAGGCCAGGCTGCCCGGCGTCTCGAGCTCGAGGCGGGCGGTGACCGACTCGAGTGCCCGTGCCACCGGTTCGAACGCCCGCGCGTCGGCCAACGGGTCGGCTTCGAACGCGATCGCCTCTCCGCAGTGCGCCTGCGCCTCGCGCCAGCGCATGCCGATCTCCACGCCGGCTGCACACGCTTCCTCCGACGCGTCGTGCACGAGATCCCGTGCACCCACACGTGCGTGGATCACGATCGGCGCGCCACGCAGCTCCGGCGACCGCCGCCGCGCCGCGATGATCGCCCAGTGCGGACACCGCACGAAGCACGTACGCATGCTCGCACTCACCACCCCGCTCGCCTTCGGCTCGCGCCCGGCGGGCAGTTGTCCGCCCGTGCCGCGAGCATGTCGGCAACTGTTCGCCACCCGCGACGCGTTCGGCAGCTTCGCTGCGTCCGGGCGCCACGGGTTTTCTCCATCACGCGACGATGCGGGCATCGCGCGGCGGGGCGCCCTTGCCGGCCACGTGCGCGTGCACGACCCGCTCCGCGAGCAGCCCGGCACCCGGTTCCAGCCCTCGCCACTCGACGCCGTCGATCACGATGCGGCGGGTTGCGTCGGCAGGCCAGGCACCGGTGAGCGCACGCGGTACCGACTCGAGCGCGACGATGACAGCTTGGCGCTCACGGGCACGGGCCTGCAGCCGGCGCGCGTCGCCGAGCGCCAACCGGGGCGGGATCGCGGCGACCACCACGAGCATCCCGTCGAGCAGTGCGCCCACCACCGTGGCCCACCGCTCCCGCGACACTGCCCGCACCACCGCGCAGCGCGCCGGTTCGACCCCACTCTCGATGGCGGCGATCCCACCGAGCAAGGAGCTCGCACCGTTGCGGCCCTCGGGTTCCACGAACGCCGCCCATTCACCAGCCGCGGTGGCTGCCGCCGCGAGCGCGACCGCGGCGCTCGTGGCCCCCGCACCGGCCGGCCCCGTGACGGTGACCACGCTGCCGCGCGGGATGGCCCCGCCGAGCAGATCCCCGAACCGGCCCGGCACCGCCAGCACCCGGTCACGAGCCAGGCTCACCGGCGCGGCGCGCCGATCGACCTGGGCCACCTGAGCGAGCTGGATGAGCCGAGCACGGTCGGCTGCGGCGAGAGCCATCCCTGTACCTTACCGAACAGGTGTTCGCATCTCCAAGAGCGCCTCAGTGCATCCGTGAGGAGATCATTGCAACGATCCGCTCTCGGAGAACTCGGGACTGCCGTCGCTGGTGACCTGCGCGGTGATCACCACACTGCCCCGCCGCCCAACCAGGACGATCCTGTGCGGCGCCGCCGCGGGCGCGTATTGGACCAGCAACCCGTTGCGCGTGATGGCCACCGGCTTGCCGTCGACGGTCGCGCGAAGCGCGGCGTCGGGTACGAACAGACCCAGCGCGCCGCGTGTCTGCGTGCCGGTGCCCAAGAACACGCCGTTCGTAGCGAACCGTGATGCAGGAGTAGAGCCGCCGCTCGCGAACGAGTCCTCGGGGTTCTGTCCGAGCACAAGGCCGATGCCGTAGTTGCCGGGCACGTCGCGGTATCCGTACACGCGGCCGTCGCCGTTGGCGGCAAGCAACCGTACGGTCGACCGAACGGCACCCACGTACAAGCGTGGCGGGACTCGGAACAGCAACAGGTCGTCGGGTGTCTGCGGTGTCTCGAGCACGGCGGCGCCACCGCGCTCCGGACGATCCGTCGCCACCACTCGTACAGGATTCGCCGTGGTCGCGTGAACGGCGGCGATCGTTCCGCCGGTCGCGGCGACGGCGACCAGCATCGCACCGACGGCGCGCCGTCGGACTCGCGTTCGGACACGACGCGCGGCACCGTCGAACGCGCTCCCGAGCTGATCTTCCGGCACGGCGATCGGGATGCTCAGGAGCGTTCGGAGTGCGACGACGTCGTTGGGGTCGTTCATGGGTGGGCTCTCTCACCAACGGTGACCGAGCTCGCCGCAGCGCGGAGTCGGGCGAGGGCACGGGCGGTCTGACTCTTGACGGTGCCGACCGAGCAGCCGAGCTCCGCGCTCGACGATGCGCTCCCAGCGCGGCCAGATCTTGGCCAAGGCGGTCTGCACCAGATCCCGGGCATCCGGCCAGCTGCCTGCGAGCATCCACGCCTGACCGAGGAGCTGACGCTCATGATCGGCGACGTAGCTCCGAAAGCCCGCCGGCTCACGCATCGCCCACGCCCAGCACGGGCGAGACCAGCTCCTCCACGGGCTTATACACGCACACCCACACCAAGAAGGTTGTCACGCGCGCCATTATCGATCGACGAGGAGACCGCGACAGGACCGCACGCGTCTACCGCGGGGCGTCGCGACGCATGAGGAGGCTGCGCAGCCCGGGGCCGCCAGGATCGTCGAACTCGGTGACCCGCCGGAAGCCCATGTTCGCGTAGAACTGCTCCCGACCCGTGAGGCACTCGAGCACCGCACACCGCGCGCCGGCATCCCACAGCCGCGCGACGAGGTGCTCGACAACCTGGCGACCAACACCACAGCCCTCGAGCACCGGCTCGGTTGCGACGCTCGCGATGTGCGCGTGCGGCGGGAGACCGGCATCCAGGTGTGCGCGCCGGCTACGCAGCTGGAACTCGTGCTCGATCTGCGCGGCCCGCGTCGCTTCCGGAGGCTCGCTCTCATCGAAGTCGTCGCACAGATGGCATGCACCGGGCGGCGTCGCGACTGCGACCCCGACAACCGTTCCGGCGAGCTCGGCACCGACCGCCACCGGATTCGCGCCCCACGGCCAGGTGCTGTACTCGCGGCACATGCCGGCAAACCGGTCGAGCTGCGACTCGCCGAACATCCCGACCGCGAACGGCTCCCCCGCGAACGCGCTTGCGACAAGGCGGCGGGCGACCGGGTAGTCGGCGGCAACGAGCGCTCGGAGCGACACAGCTTCACGATGCATGCCCACATGTAAGTCGCGACGCCGGTTGCGCTCCAAGATGTTCCGATGCAGTCGATGCTCGGGCGCGGCAACGCCGAACGGCAGCTCGGCGCCACGTGCGACTCGTTGCGAACTCGCCGACGAGCACACGCAGCAGCTCAGATGCCGCGTTCGGCGATGTTCGATCCGTATCCATCCGTAGCTCGTGGATCCAGCCGTCGCAGCGCAGCGCAGGACCACGGCGGCGCGGCGCGGTGCACGTGAGCGGCGGGTACGCCTCGGCCTTACAGGAGGGGCATCGCTGAGGTGCCCGTCAAGCGGAGCTGACCGATCATCTCGTACATGCGCTCTTGCGTGGCAATGTGTTGGCTCATGGTGATGGCATCGCGCACGAGCCGTTCCAGCGGGTGGTTCTGGTAGATCGAGGCGGCACCGATCAGATCGCTCATCGATTCGGCGACGTCTCGGGCCATCTGGAACGAGTGCGCGCGCGAGAGCGCGACCGCGATTCTGATGTCGACATCGAGATCTTGGCCGGCGACGATCATGTCCCAGAACCGGTCGAGTGCGTCGTAGACGTAAGCGCGTGCGGCACCGAGCTCTGCTTCGGCACGCGCGATCGCGAGGCGGGCACGGGACGTGTCGCACAGGCGCACCATCTCCGGCATGAGGACCTTCTCGCGCGTGACGGTGATCGCCTCGTCGATGGCGTGGCGGGCGAGGCCGAGGGCGACGCCGGCCATGTTGATGAAGAACATGCCCGGCCAGCCGTACAACGGTTCGGGTCGCTGCACCGGGTCGCTGAAGCGAAAGACATGCCGCTTCGGCACAAAGAGCTCTTCGGCTTCGTAGTCGTTGGACCCGCTCCCGGCGAGGCCCGTCGTGTACCACGTATCGAGCACCGTCCACGACGTTGCCGGTGCGCACGCGACCACGATGTCCGGTCGGCCATCGACGAGCACTGGAGCGTCGCCGTCCGTCACCAGACAACCTCCCACGATGACGTCCGCGTGGGTCGATCCGCTCCCGAACGACCATCGGCCGCTGACCAGGTATCCACCGTCGACCGATCGCGCCCGACCGTTGGGCGGGATCTGTCCGGCGGTGATCGCATCGATCGACGGCCACAGCTCTGCCGCCGCGTCCGGGGCCAGGAACGAGCCGTAGTAGGGCGCGTCGGAACCGATCATGGCGCACCAACCCACCGACGCGTCGTACCGCGACAACGTCTCGATCACCTCGGTCTGTTCACGCGGGCTCAGCTCGGGCCCACCCAGTGCCCGCGGTGCGGCGATGCGGAACGCTCCCGCCTCACGCAACGCGCTGACCACATCGTCGGGTAGCCGCCGCGCTGCGGCGATGTCATCGCCCCGATCGGCCAGCTTGGGTGCGAGCGCAGCCAACTCCTCGATCACGTCAACGGTCCCGTCCGAAGGATCTCGAAACATCTATGCGCCGATGTTCAACCACGAGCACTCCGGTGATCCAGCCGATCCACCGTGGAAACCCGCCGGTGCCCCTCCACGCGGCGATGCCCACCGGAGCGATGAGCAGTATCACCGACACGGTGAGGACAGGACCGAAGTAAGCGTGCACGTCGGAGACGGCTCGTGCCATGTGGGGATCCAAGCTCTGCGGGTGCAGGGCGAGCCCGGCGCTCAGCCACGTCCACACCACGGTCGGTACGACGTACCCGACAGCACCGAACAGCAGCACATCGCGACCGATCCCGCTCAGACGACTGCGGAGCCAAGCGACGAGCAACACGAACGGGATCGCTGAGATCGTCGCGAGCCATGTCGCGATGCGAACGCCATCTCCGTGGTCCTGGTAGTAGCGCACGACCCTTGCACCGGACGCCGTGACTTCCGGTGCGGCCGGAACCGCGAAGAGACCGACCAGCACCACCACGACATATGCGATCGCTGCGTACAGCGGCCAGCGCCTCGCCATCGTTGCACCCCCATGCCAGCGGCCGCTCACACTGAGTCGCGGCCCATCAGCTGGTCAACCGCACATACTGCACGACGTCACCGTCCGATGCGGTGATCCTCCGGGCTGGCCGTATACGCAGATCGGCGCATTGGAATCGCGAGGCACAACGCACCCGACTCGCCCTGTACCACGAGATTGTCGACGGTTCGGTGGCATCCACTGATCGCGGCCGGCGATGAACTGGATCACCGCGAGATTCGCATCACGGCCGACGACCGGCCCGATGCATGCGTGCACCATCGTGACCCGATCGGAGAACAGCGGACCGACCGGCAGGGATGATGTCATGGCGAGCGGGGTGGGTCGGCTCCTGGGCGCTGTGCGACGGTGCTGATCGGTTCGCCGTTGGGGTTGGTGATGGTGAGGGTGTGGCCGTCGAAGGTGGTGGTCCAGCCGGGCCGGTGGATGGTGTGGTGGTGGAACGAGCACAACAGGACCAGATTGTGGAGGTCGGTGTTCCCGCCGTTCTCCCATGGTTGGACGTGGTGGGCTTGGCAGCGGTTGGGTGGTCGTTCACATCCGGGGTAGCGGCAGCCGCCGTCGCGTTTCGCTAACGCTTTGCGCATCCATTTCGGGGCGGTGCGTTGCTCGCGGGCGACGTCGAGGGGTTGGCTGTCGGGGCCGGTGACGATCCGGCTCACGTTGCAGTCGCACAACAGCTGGCGGAGCTGGGCGGGTGAGAGCGTCGGCCCGAACACTTTCGAATCGAACACTGCCGGCGTCGGCACTGCTGCGGTGATGGTGGTCCAGTCGACTACGATCGACACGTGGGGTGCTTCGCCGGCTTCGAAGGGGAGGTCGGCGTGGTCGAGGTAGAAGCGCGCCACATCGACCAGCGCATCGGCGCGCCGCTTCGCCGGCGTCCGCTCATCACCCTCGACCGGTCGGCCCATCGCCGCAGATATCGCCGTGTTGATCACATGGCCGCCAAGATCGTCGAAGTCACCGGCCTGCGCCCAACGATCCAACGTGTTCGACAGGTGCAGCCCGTTACGGTCGGAAGGTTCGCGTTCGTCGAGCGCATCCACATACCGCCGGTAGTGGCGCACGACCGCGTGCAGGCTCCGCCACTCGTTCGCCGCCGCATACTCCACGAGGGTCTGTTCCATCTCCCCGTACACATCGCCATGCGCATCGACACGGCCCGCGCCGATCACCGCTGCGGCCGATGCGGAGATCTCGCCTTGCGCCCACGCCTTATCGACCAACGGCAACACGTCACACGCCAGGCCGGCATCCAACGACACCTTCGCGTCACGCCACCGTTGCCCGGTCTGCCACTGCACCCACGCCGGCGTCGACGACGCGCCCGCCGCACACGCGATCCCGCGTTGATGCACCGCCACCAACAACGCCGCGGCGCGGTGTTCCTGACGGTCGATCTCGCGGCGGAGCTGGGCGTACTCGGCGCCGATCGCCGCGTCGGTCATCCCGTTGACCGCGACGCCGACGAGCTCGTCGACTGCGGAGACGAGCGTTTCGAGCATGCCACCATTCTATACGAACATACGTTCGTAACCAAGGGAAAGGGCCAAGCAATGCAGGGTAGATTGCCGTTCGACCTATCCGAGCAGCGGCGCCAGCGACGAGAGCGCCACCGGCTCGGCAATGCCCTTCAACATGCGGCGCCCCGCGGGTTCGAGCGCGAAGCGGCCCGCCACACGCGCAGCCAGCTGGTCGGTCACGAGGATCTCCCACGGCACCGCGATGTCGGCCACGCGCGACGCCAGATTGACGATCGGCCCGTAGCAGTCGCCGCCGTGCGCCAACACTCCACCGAACGCCACGCCACCGCGCGGTGCCACATCACCCCGCTTGCGCAGCCGGTCCACGAGGGCGAGCGCGATCGCGGCCGCTTCGACCGGATCGAACGAGGTGAACATCACTTCATCGCCGATCAGCTTCACGACACGTCCGCCACGCTCGGCGACGATGTCGTACGCGCTGCTCTCGAACTCGAGCAGCAACGCGAGCAGCTCACTCGTGCTCGCCATCTCGGTAAGCGACGTGTAGCCGACGAGGTCGACGAAGCCCACCGCCATCGACACCACTTCGAGCTCGCTCGTCCCTCGGCGCATCTCGCGCGAGTGCCTGATCGAGTGGTCGACGTGCAAGCGGAAGAGCGTGCCGATCGATTCGCACACGGAGGCAAGCATCTCCGACGCGAACAGCTGGGTCTGGGCCATCTGCAGCTCGGAGGTCGATGCGTCGTTGCGCAACGGTCTCTCCACATCGAGCAAGAACAACGAGTTGGCGGCGTCGGCAAGGCGAGCCAGTGACGAACCCATGACCCGTACGAAGTGCAGCGCCTCGGCTTCGCTGAACAAGGTGCGGGCGGCGGCGAACAAGCGGAACATCTCGATGCTGCCGGCCGTGATGCGCGCCCGATCAGGGCCGAAGCCCGACGCCCGCAGCACCTTGGCGAGGGTGCTGGGCTCGAGACCCGACGCGCTCGCGGCCGACGCGAGATCGAAGAACGGTCCTCCGAGCAGGGCCCGATCCGCCGGCAGCGTGGTGAGCTGATCGTCGGCCCACGCGGCGACCATCTCGGCCACCGTAAAGCTCTGGCTCGTGAGCCACTGGAGCAGCTCGAGACGCTCGGCCGCATTCGCAGCCGTTGGGTCGTAGAGACCCGCCGCTTCGAAGTCGCCGGCGTTCGGGCGGGTGGCGCCGTCGTCGTCGAGACCCGGTTGCACGGTCGGTGCCGCGCTACTGGACCGGTGAGGGCTTGCTCTCGATGCCGTAGGCCGCGAGCGCTTCCGGCGACCAGCCCGCACTGTCGCCGTAGTAGTTGAACAGGTGCTCGACGGCGGCCACGGCCTTCGGTTCGAGGAGCGGCCACGCTTGCACGTCGGCCTCGACCGTGACGGTGTTGGAGTAGATCGTCACAGAGCGCGCGCCGAGCTCGAAGAGCCGCCGGGCCAGCACGTCGGGCGGGCGCTCACCGCGTGCAGCCACGTCGGCCGACGGGTAGCGCTCGTTCTTCATGCCTGTGAATGACCGGTTCGTCGACAGCACGCGAACTTCGGGGCGAGCCCCGGTCGTGACAGTCACCGTGATCGTCTGGCCCATCGGATGGTCCTCCCTCGCGGCTGAATCTAGAAGAGCCGGGGCTGGCGCTCGTACTTGAGCGACGGCCAGGGCAGGGCATCCATGAAGATCCAGGAGCGCCGGTGGATCGAGCAGGGCCCGTAGGCAGCCAGCGCGGCCCGGTGCACGGGTGCCGGATAGCCCCGGTTCGAATCGAAACCGTAGGCCGGGTAGTGCTCCGACTCGGCGGCCATGATGGCGTCGCGGGTGACCTTGGCAATCACCGATGCGGCCGCCACCGACAGCACGGTCGTGTCGCCCTTCACCACCGTGTGCACCTTGGCGCCGAGCCTCAAGTAGTCGTGCTTGCCGTCGAGGACGATCCGGTCGGCGACGAACCCGCACGCCGCTACCTCGGCGAGCGCCCGCTGCGCGGCCAGCCGGAGCGCCTCGGTCATCCCGAGCTGGTCGCACTCGTCGTGACTGGCGTGTCCGACGCCGTACGCCAGCGCCCACTTGCGCACGGTGATCGCGCAACGATCGCGATCGTTCGGGCTGAGGAGCTTCGAGTCGCGCACACCCTTCAGGTGACGATCCGGCGCCACGACAGCACCCACCGTGACCGGACCAGCCCACGACCCTCGGCCCACCTCGTCGATCCCGATCACGACCTCGTCACCCGCTTCCCAGAGTCGCCGTTCGAGGCGAAGCGTGGGACGCGGAGCTGAGATCACAACAACGCAACGTAGCAACGTGGAGGTTCACAAGCGCGGTTCAGAGGTTTACCCTCGAACGGTGCGAGTGGGAACGCATGTCGAAGTTCGCAACCGCTTCGAGGCGAAGTGGTCTCGTGGGTTCGAGGTGGCCGAGGAGCAGCGCGCGCCCGACACGGAGCGCTATCGAGTGCGGCGCCGTTCCGACGGCACGGTGCTCCCTGCGTGGTTCAACGGCACCGATCTGCGCGAGGAGCACCGCCGCCAGACGTGGTGGATGAGCTGACCGCCGCGTCGCGTCACGCCTGATCGGCGTCGGCGCGCAACATCCTCACGAGATCCTCGACCGGGATCGCCGCGAGCGTGGTCGTGCGCATCGTGCCGCGCGCGGCGAGCATGATGGCCGCGCGTGCCATCGTCGACTCGTCGGGCGCTTCGATCACGTTGAGGAAGTCGTACTGGCCCATCAGCGCGTACTGCGCGACCACCTTCAGGCCCATCGCCTCGACCTCGCTGCGCACCTGCAGGATGCGCTCGGGATTCTGGCGGAGCGTCTCCCAACCGTCGGGTCCGAGCGTGGTGAGCATCGCGTAGGTCGGCACGAATCGGAGCCTAAGCGGTCGCTACCGTGACCCGTCGATGTGGCATCGCCTGTTGCGCAGCGACGACCTGCCGCGCGGCGCGGTCGTCGCGGCGGAGCTCCCCGCAACCGACGCCGTCGGCGACAACGCGCCGGCCGACGAGATCGTCGTGTGGCGAGCGAGCGACGGCACGCCGTGCGCAGCGGCTCGCCGCTGCCCCCATCTCGACTGGGATCTGATCGACTCCACGGTGCAGGGCAGCGAGCTCGTCTGCGCCGGCCACGGCTGGTCGATCATGGGCGACGGCCGGGCGTTCAAGCGCAACGAGTTCGGCCGGGAAGACCCCAAGGGCACGACCCGGGCGGTGGCGGTTCGCGACCACGATGGGTACGTCGAAGCAGCGACCGGCTGACCTGCGCGACACTGAGCCCACACAGGGGGCTGGACCATGGATCGACGACAGTTCTTGCGACACTCCGCGCAGCTCGCAGGCGCAGCAGCAGTCGGGACCACGCTCGGTTGGAACGCCGTCGAAGCGGCGGCCGCGAACCTCGACGGGCACCGCCGTACCAAGTTCCGCAGCGTGCTCGACTTGCCCGCCGCCGAGTCGGGCATCGACACCGTCGTCATCGTGATGATGGAGAACCGCAGCTTCGACGCGTACCTCGGCTGGCTCGCACACGAGCCGGGCTACCTCGCCGCCGGACGCCGCCGCTACGGGAAGTCGTTCTCGGTCATCGGCGACCAGAACCTCGCCTATCCCGCGCCCGACGGTTCGGTCATCAGCACCGCCCACTACCCACTGCGCTCCGCGGGCCCCGAGATCCATCGTGGTTGCGGGCATCCGGATCCGGGCCACGGTTGGGATCAGGGCCGCGCCGAGCGCGACCACGGCTTCCTCGATGTGGCGAGCGGCAACGACGAGTTCGCGCTCTCCACCTGGCGCCGCAACGATCTGCCCGTGTACCGCAACCTCGCGGAGCGGTTCACGGTGTGCGATCGCTGGCACGCATCGCTGCTCGGTCCCACGTTCCCGAATCGCGAGTATCTGATGTCGGCGCAGTCGGGTGGGCACAAGGACAACTCACTCGACCCGAACGGGTTCCAGTGGGAGGCGCTCTTCGACCGTCTGCTCGCCGGCGGTGTCAGCGTGCACGACTACGCGAGTGACCTGCCGCAGACGTTGCTGTTCGGTTCGCGCGCCGCGCCGATGGTGCGCACGATCACCGACTACTTCGACGACTGCGCGGCGGGAACACTCCCCCAGGTGTCGTACGTGGATCCGAAGTTCGCCGAGCCGAACGAGAACGACGACCATCCGCTCGCCGACTTCCGCTTCGGCCAGGCCTTCATCCGCGACACGTTCGCGGCGTTCGCACGTTCGCCGCAGTGGGCGCGGGGCCTGTTCATCGTGGTGTACGACGAGTGGGGTGGCTTCGCCGACCACGTGGCGCCGCCCGTGGTGCCCGACGCGATGGCGAGCCCGATCGACGAGGAGAACTTCGGTCAGGCCGGGTTCCGCGTGCCGGCGATCCTCGCTTCGCCGCGCGCGCTCCCCGGCTTCGCCGACCATACGCGCTACGACCACACGTCGATCCTCCGCTTGCTCGAATGGCGCTTCCTCGGCGCGCCGCCCGAGGGTCCCGGGGGCAACGGCTGGTGGCTCACCACACGCGACCAGTACGCGAACAACGCGGGTCGGAGCCTGTCGGCCGACGTGTTCGACCCCGATCCCGGCTTCGATCTCGACGTGCACATCGACCCGGGCACACCGCCATGCGCACCGAGTGGCGCCGTGGAGGGGACGCACCCGATGGTGCTGGCCCGCGACCGCGGTTTCTTCGAGCATGTCGCGCCGAGCGCGATGCGCCGCATCGCCGCCACGGTCTGACTCGGCGCGCTCCTGGCAGCCGGCCCGCGGTCCGCTCGTAACATCCGACCGATGGGTGACCCGCGGGTAGCCGGCGAGCAGCGGGTCGCGATCGTTGCGCACACGCACTGGGACCGCGAGTGGTACGAGCCGTTCCAGGCGTTCCGCTACCGCCTCGTCGGCCTCGTCGATCGCCTGCTCGACGTGCTCGAGTCGGAGCCCGGCTACCGGAGCTTCCTGCTCGACGGTCAGACCCAGGCCGTCGACGACTACCTCGAGCTGCGCCCCGACGCGGCGCCACGCATCGAACGTCTCGCGCGTGCCGGTCGCCTCTCGGTGGGGCCGTGGCGGATCTTGATGGACGAGGCGATGGTGTCGGGCGAGACGCTCGTGCGCAACCTCCAGATGGGCCTGCGGCGCGCCACGCAGATCGGCGGCCTCATGGAGGTGGGCTACCTCCCCGACATGTTCTGCCACATCGCCCAGATGCCGCAGCTGCTCGCGCTCGCAGGGCTGCGCGACGCGGTGCTCTGGCGCGGTGTGCCGAACGCGATCACCACGACCGGCTTCTGGTGGGAGTCACCCGACGCGAGCCGCGTACGCGTCGAGTACCTCTACGGCTCGTACGCGAACCTCGCGCAGATCGCCGACACGGGCGCCGGCTTGATCGGGCTCACGCATGACTACGCCGCCGAAGTGGGCGACGGCCTGGTGGGCGACCTGCTGCTCATGCACGGCGGTGACCACCGAGTGCCCGATCCGGCGCTGCCGCGCGTCGTGCAGGCCGCGAATGATCTCCATGCCGGCTTCCACTTCGACGTCGTGTCGCTCGCCGAGCACCTGGCACGCCAGCCGCGCGACGACACGCTTCCCCTGTGGCGCGGCGAGCTGCGCTCCGGCGCGCGGGCCAACGTGCTGATGGGCACCGCGTCGAACCACATCGACGTGCACCAGCGGTGCGCGGCCGCCGAGCGCGCCCTCGAGCGGGTGGCCGAACCGCTCGCCACGCTGCTGTTCCCCGCCGAGCGCTATCCGCACGCCGCACTCGACCTGGCGTGGGATCAGCTCGTGTTGAACAGCGCGCACGATTCGTCGTGCGCGTGCAGTCACGACGACACCGTCGCCGCGGTCAACACCCGCTACGCCGAGGCACGCCATCTGGCCGAGGCGGTCGCCCGTGACGCCGTGCGCTCGCTGGGCGCGGCAGTCGACGCGCCGCCCTGGTCGGTGGTGGTCGTGAACCCCACCGCGCGCGCCCGCGGCGGCCTGGTGGAAGTGGCCGCGGGCACGCACCGGCCGTTCCACCTCACCACGCCCGATGGTCGCGCGATGCCGGGCCAGATCGTGGGCGAGGAGTGGGCCGAGTCGACCACGACCGTGGTGCAGGGCACGAAGGTGCACTGGCTGCTGCGCATGCTCCGCGACCGGGTTGGCGAAGGCATGCGCATCCGCGCCATCGAGATGCACGACGACGCCGCCGGCGAGCACGCCGTCACGGTGCATCGAGCGGCCGACGACGACGAGCCGATCGGCTCCGACGCGATCGAACGAGCTCTCGCCGCCGTCGACGAGCGCGGGCGCGCCGGTGCCACGCAGCGGATCACGATCACGGGCGGCCCGCGGCGCACGATGCTGTTCGCGGTCGCTGCAGTATCCGGGTTCGGGTGGACCACGCTGCGCCGCGCGGATGGAGCGACACCCGCCGGCAGTATGGCGGGCGCCGCAGTGCAGGGCGACGAAGCCGAGCGCACGATGCACAACGAGTACGTCAGCGTGACCGTCGCGACCGATGGCACGTACACAGTGACGGCCACGGGCATCACTGTCACCGGGCTCGGACGCTTGGTCGACGGTGGCGACGGCGGCGACACCTACAACTACTCGCCGCCGCCCGACGACGTGATCGTCGACGCGCCGCGCGCCGTGCGGGTGACGATGACCGAAGCCGGGCCGGTTCGTGCCCGCATCGAGATCGAGTCGGAGTACGACTGGCCCACGCACGCGCTCGGCGACCATGTGCAGGTCACGGCCCGCGCCGCGTCAACGGTGTCGGTGGCCGTGCACACCACGCTCGAGCTGCGCGCCGGCGAAGCTTGGCTGCGGGTCGGCCATCGCTTCGACAACCCGAGCCGCGACCACCGCCTGCGCGCCCATTTCCCGCTGCCGGCTCCTGTAGACGGCTCCGACGCCGACTGCGCGTTCGCGGTCGTGCACCGCGGCCTGACTGCCGAGGGAGGGCCACAGGAGCACGGCCTGCCCACGTTCGTCGCGCGGCGCTTCGTGGACTGCTCCGACGGCGCCGCCGGGCTCGCGCTGATCCCCGACGGACTGCTCGAGTACGAAGTCGTTGACGGCGGTCGGGAGCTCGCGCTCACGCTGCTGCGGTCCACGGGATGGATCTCGCGGTCGTCGATGGCGTACCGCGCCGAACCGGCGGGACCATCGATCGCGACACCGGGCGCGCAGCTCATCGGACCGGTCGAGATGCAGTACGCCGTGCTCGTGCACGTGGGCGATTGGCAGACCGCCGAGCTGCACGCCGTCGCCGACGCAGTGCTCGTGCCACTGCGCACGACGTTGGCCGGGAGTGTCGATGCCGCCACCGAACCGCGGGTGCCGCTCGACCCGCAGCCGGCAACTGGCACGGTGCTGCGCGTCGACGGTGCCGAGGTGTCGGCGGTGCACCGCGACGACACGGGCGCCTGCATCGTGCGCCTCGTTCGCGATGCGCCGACGCCGGGCACCGCGCGTGTGCTGCGGGGCGGCGCCGACGCACACGGCGAGATCATCGACCTGCGCGGCCGTCGCATCGCCGGCTTCACTGGCCGCGTCGAGATGCGGGCGTGGGAGATCGTCACGGTGCGGCTCACACCGTGACCCCGAGGATCAGGTGAACGAGCCCGCCTCGGGTGGGTTCGGTTCCTGAGCCGCCTCGTCGCCGCCCGACACATCGGAGCTGGGTGCCGCCACACCGAGCGCCAACAGCTCACCGCGCGGCGCGTCGAGGAGCACCTCGCCGTCGCCGCCCGTCGCCTCCCACGCAGGGTCGAGACGCGGCGCGCGCAGCGTCACGCCGGCGGGCGCGCTCCACAGCAAGGCGGGTCGCGGTCCGTGCCACCGCACTGCGAATGAGACGGGGCCGCGTCGCGACGGTGCGTCGTGCACAGCGAGGTTCTGGCCGAGCCATTCGGCAGGAAAGCCGCCGAGGAGCTCGACGCCAGCATCGGTCTCCCTCAAGAGCACTTCGTGCAGTGCGCGCAACAGCCGAGCTGGTTGCGCCGATGGACCACTCGCGGCCTGCTGCACGTGACTCCGGAGCCGTACCCACGCGCCCGCGTGCGCGCTCGGATCGCGCCGAGCCGCGGCGCGCCGATGCCGGCCACCGAGATGGGCCCACACGGCGAGCGCCTCCTCGTCGAAGCCCCAGTCCTCGCAGGCGACCGCTTCGTCGGAGCCCGGTCGGGGTCGATCGGCGCCGGCCAGGAGCAGCAGCGCACCGCGGGCCGCGTCGACGATCTCGGCGAGTGCGGTGTCGTCGTGCTCGAAGCGCATGCCGCGCTCGAGCAGCTGATCCCAGCCCCGGACCGCGGCCGCGGCATCGGGCGCGCCGGCGAGGTCGACGCCGGCGAGCTCGCCTGGAGAGGTCGCGACGAGAGGGATCGCGGCGCGCAGGCTCGTGCGGTGCGGGATCGCCCACACGAGCGCGGCGGCCACTTCGCGGCGACGTTCCCGGCACACGAAGTCGCTCCCCGCGGCGGTGCCGTTCGCCATCACGACCTCGACCAGGTGCGCGGCGTCGTTGGCCGTGGCCGCATGCTGCGCGCGGCGGGTCGCGCTGAGGATCGGGTTCCCGTCGAGCAGCACGATGCCGTCGGCACCACTCAGCTCGCGCACAGCGCGCCCTGGTTCGCCGCGCACCACCATCGCAAACGCCACGGCCTCGGCGGAGTCGTTGCGCACGTCGATGATCGCCACCGGGATCCGCCCAGCCGTGGCGTACACCTGATGCACGATGTCGCCGCCGGCCACTGCGAGGCGGGTCTCCACCGCCGGCGCGCCACCGATACGGCGTTGGCGCACACTGGCTTCGGCACCAGGTCGGCGCCAGCGGTCGGCAGAGCCCACGAGCCACTCGATCTCGGCGCGCTCGGTCGGTAGGTACACGCCAGCGCGGGTGTCGACGGTCACGATCCGACTGGCACCCAGCGTGCCGATCGGCGCGCCTCGCCGCGACGCGCCCGGCGCGTCGCGGCGCGCACTGCCGCGCATCAGCGCATGCCGTGCAGCTCGGGCTTCGCCTTGCGCAGCATCAGCTCGGGCACGAGATCGGCGGCGTTGGCGCCGTCGTACAGCACCTTGCCGATGAAGTCGGCGAGCGGCATCTCGACGCCGTAGCGGCGGGCGAGCTCGATCACGGCCTCGGTCGACTTCACACCTTCGGCGACCATGTGCATCTCGGCCACGATGTCGTCGAGTCGGCGGCCGGCACCGAGCTGCACGCCGACCGTGCGGTTGCGGCTCTGCGGGCTCGAGCACGTGGCGATCAGATCGCCCATGCCCGCGAGGCCGGCGAAGGTGAGCGGGTCGCCGCCCATGGCGATGCCGAGACGGGCGAGCTCGGCGAGACCGCGTGTGATGAGCGCGGCCTTGGCGTTGTCGCCGTATTCCATGCCGTGCGCGATGCCCACACCGATCGCGATCACGTTCTTCAGCGCGCCGGCGATCTCGCAGCCGACCACGTCGGGATTCGTGTACACGCGGAACGTGGGCGTCATGAACACGGCCTGGAGCTGCTCGGCGACACTCGCGTCGGTCATGGCCACGACGGTGGCGGCCGGTTGACCGGCGACGACCTCCTTGGCGAGGTTCGGCCCGGTGAGCACACCGATCCGCGCCCGATCGTGATCGGCGAGCACCTCGGCGATCACCTCGGTCATGCGGCACAAGGTGCCTTGCTCGATGCCCTTCGAGAGGCTGATCACCGCGGCATCGGTCCCGATGTGCGGTGCAGCTTGCGCGAGCACGGCACGGAAACCGTGGGAGGGAACTCCCATCACGACCACGTCGGCGCCGGTGCACGCCTGTTCGAGCGAGGCGGTGGAGCGCAACATCACGGGGAGGGCCAGACCCGGGAGGTACTCGGTGTTCTGGTGCGAGTCGTTGATCGTCTGCGCGAGATCCGGGCGGCGGGCCCACAGCACCGTGTGGGCGTGTTGCGCGGCGATCGACGCCACGGCGGTCCCCCACGAGCCGGCCCCGATGACGGCGACCTTCATGGCGCGGTCCTCACGTCGGCCTGTGCATCGCGACCATCATGGGCGCCGGCGAGACGGGCCGGCCGGTCGAGGCACTCCACGCCTCGGTAGCATACGCATCCTCATGGATCGGCCGTCCGATGCACTCGTCGTGCCGATCCGCTCGTTCGTGCGCGGCAAGGCCCGCCTCGCCGAGGTGCTCGACGACGTGGCCCGTCACGATCTCGTCGCACGGATGGCCGCTCGAGTGCTCGACGCATCGGGCACGCTCACGACGGTTGTCGTCACGAACGACTCGGAGGTCGCGACGTTCGCCCGCGCGCACGGCGCGACGGTGATCGACGATCCGGGCACGCTCGACGGTGCGGCCGATGCGGGCCGCGAGTGGGCGCGGGCACGCGGTGCCACCCGTGTGGTGATCGCCCACGCCGACCTCCCCCACGCGCACGGCCTCGACGCGCTGGGCGCGACCGGCGCGCAGCGCGTGGCAGTGCTCGTGCCCGACCGCCACGACGACGGCACGCCGGTGCTGAGCATCCCGGTCGACGCCCCGTTCGAGTTCGCCTACGGACCCGGATCGTTCGCACGACACTGCGCGGCCGCGGCCGCCGCGGATCTCGAAGTGCGCGTGCTGCGCGACGCGGCGCTCGGCTTCGACATCGACGAGCCGGCCGACCTCGCCGCCCTCGACGCGCTCACGCCGTGCCCCGGACCCACTGCAGGAGACACGTCGGGGCGATGAGCGAGCCGCTGGCAGTCCCGAAGCGCGCGCTGGCAATCGGCGCGCACCCCGACGACATCGAGTTCGGTTGCGGCGCCACGCTCGCGCGGTGGGCCGAGGCCGGCTGCGAAGCCCACCTGCTCGTGCTCACCGATGGGTCGAAGGGCACATGGGACGCGAACGCCGACCTCGGCGCGCTGGTGGCCACGCGCCGGGCCGAACAGCTCGACGCGGCCGCAGCCTTGGGTGCACACGAGGTGCATCTCCTCGACGTGGTCGACGGCGACCTGGAGACCACGCGGTCGATCGTGGCCGAGGTGTGTGCCGTGATCCGTGCGGCGCGGCCCGACGTGGTGCTCGGTCACGATCCGTGGAAGCAGTACCGGCTGCACCCGGACCACCGCAACGCAGGATGGATCACGCTCGACGCGATCGTGGCGGCCCGCGACCCGCACTTCTTCCCCGACCAGCCTCACCCGCACCATCGACCCGATGCGCTGCTGCTCTTCGAGGCCGAGGTCGTGGATCACCACGAGCCGGTGGCGGAACCTGCGCTCGACGCCAAGGTCGAGGCACTCCTGCGCCACCGGAGCCAGTGGCGCTCCACGCACGGCATCGACCAGGACCCCGAACGCGAGATTGCCGCGTTCTCGGCCCGGGTGCGGGCCGACACCACGGTTGCCGGCGGCAGGCTCGCCGAGTCGTTCAAGCTCATCACGGAGCTCTGAGCCCGGAAGCACAACGGCGCCCCGCCGGAGCGGGGCGCCGTGTTCGCAGATCGTCGGAGCGATCCGCTACTTCTTGGCCGCGCGCTTCTTGGCCGGAGCCTTCTTCACAGCGCGCTTCTTGGCCGGAGCCTTCTTCGTTGCCTTCTTGGCTGCACGCTTCTTGGCGGGCGCCTTCTTGGCAACGCGCTTCTTGGCGGGCGCCTTCTTGGCCGCACGCTTCTTGGTCGCCTTCTTGGCCGCGCGCTTCTTGGCGGGGGCCTTCTTGGCGGCCTTCTTGGCCGGAGCCTTCTTCGCAGCCGCCTTCTTCGTGGTCTTCTTGGCCGCGCGCTTCTTGGCGGGGGCCTTCTTGGCGGCTTTCTTAGCGGGCGCCTTCTTGGCCGCCGCCTTCTTCGTTGCCTTTTTCGCCGGAGGCACGGTCACCACCTTTCCGTGGTTTGTTGTGTGTTGCTGTCACCACTCGGGGATAACCGCGGCCATCCTGGCCGCCCCCTACCCGGGTTGGGGATCTAGCTGCCGGAGACCTGTGCTTTGAACTTGGCGCCGACAGAGAACTTCGCCGACTTGCCGGCGGGCACCTGGATCGCCTCGCCCGTGCGCGGGTTGCGCGCCGTGCGAGCCGACGTCGACTTGGGCGCGAACACTCCGAAGCCCGGCAGGGTGACCTTGTCGCCCGCCGTCACCGTGTTCTGCACCACTTCGATGAATGCGTTGAGCGCACTCTCCGCGTCGGTCTTCGAGAGACCACTCGACTCGTGGATCTGATCGATGAGCTCGCTCTTGTTCACGTAGCAACTCCATCTCACGCAACGCGACGATCGCCGCGCGCCATCCGGTGCATGAGAACGCATCTCAACCCAAAGGTCAAGCATCTCCACCCACGCGAAGCGGCAGATGCGCGCACTGCGCGGTCATCGACGTGTTCGAGCGCGCAACGGAGCGCGTGAACGTCGCGCGCCGTCGCGAGCATGCGTCGACGAGCACGACAACGACGGCGCGCGTCACGACGCGCGCCGCGCCAAGCGCGTGCCCGCGATGTTGCGCGTTTCCGTTTCGCGCCGAAGTATCCCCCTTCAAACCCGACGAAGGTGTCAGAATGGACACGCGGAGTGAGGTGGAGTCGCCGACGACACGTCGATGAACGGTGTGTCGTGCACGAGCGCAACGGAGCGCGCACTACGGGTCGCGATGCGCACGAGAGCGCGTGAACCCCTGGATGTTCGCGCGCTCGCGCACCTGTCGAGCGCCGCGCGACGAGCGCTGAGATTTTTTTTCTGCGATCGACGATTTCGCGCTGCCGAAGGACCCGAACAGGACGCGCGAGCACGTCCGCGCGACGCGCGCACGACCGTCGCGACACTCGATCGACACCGCGACGCATCGCCGCGCGCGCTACATCGACGCGGCGCAACGTACGCGTGCACCGACACCATCGGTGACAGCGATGTCGATGATCGCCTCGCCCAACATCGTGCATGAGTCGGCGTTCGCACCACTCGATGCGCACGACTATTCAGCGTGAACCGGATCCGGAGAATCAAGCCGGCCCGCGCACGTGAGGAGACTCGCGAACTGGTTGTGCGGATCGGCCGGGTCGAAGCTCGTGTTGGCGACCGTGCCCGCGCCGTTCAAGAGTCGCACTCGCCATGCCGCCGGTACGACGCGGTGGGAGTGGCACAGACCGTCTGGGCTCGACGTGTCGTCGCGGTACGGCGCGCCGATCAGGAGATCCGCGACCACCTCGCCCGCCGGCGCGCTCGCGCCAACTGGCACGCGTGGAGCGCGAGCGGTGAGGACGAGATGGTCGTCGACGGGATAGGAGACGGATTGCGTCACGGGCCTGCTCGCCGCATCGACGCCGACGATCGAGATGGGGCCGACGAGGGTGCAGGGAACGTTCGCCACATCGCGGATTCTGATCGTGCCGAAGTCGTTTCCTGCGCCCGCGCCGCCGCCGTAGTAATCGAGCGCCAGCTCGTGCACGGCACATCGGGGCGCGGGAGCAGCCACCGCGGGCGCGACGACGCGCACCGGCACCGGCGCCGCCACGAACACGTCGGGCCGCGGATCATCGAAGACGACCCACGCGAAGAACGCGCCTGGCCGAATGGCGACGCCCGCTTCAGACGGTGTTGCACGGAGCTCGCCGCGCACCGTGCTGGTGCCGACGGGGACGGTGTACATGACAAGGCACTGGAGCCAGACGACGGAGCTTGGCCCACGCCTGTCGCCGAGAACGATCTGGAAGAAGCCGCCACAACCCGGCACGCGAAGCGCCGAGCCCGTCTCGTTCACGAACGTGACCGTCGCGCCGATCGAGCCGCCGCTCGGGAGCGACGCCGCGTCGAGATGCAAGGAGACTCGCACCCGGGTTCGATCGAACGGCGTGGTGGTCGTGGCATGAGTCGCCGCGGATGTGCCGGGCCTAGAGGAAGTGGCGGACACGTTCACCGCGTCACTGCGGGCGTGCACCGCAAGCGTCGTCGCGGCAAGCCCTCCCGCGCAGAGCGCCGCGATCGTCGTGGCGGTGAAGATGCGTCGGCTGTGTAGCCG
>JADGOO010000132.1 GCA_017882905.1 Acidimicrobiia bacterium
GAGGTGACTACGACGACGACGGTGCCTGAGGTGACGACCACGACGACGGTGCCTGAGGTGACGACCACGACGACGGTGCCTGAGGTGACGACCACGACGACGGTGCCTGAGGTGACGACCACGACGACGGTGCCCGAGGTCCCGACGGTCCCGTCCTCGACCACCACGACGTCCGTGCCGCCCACCGTGTCGACCACCACCACGGAACCCGGGTCGACCACGACGCAACCCGTCACGACCTCCACCCAGGTCGTCAACAGCGGCAGTGGCGGGCAGCTGCCCTTCACGGGTGGTTCGTCGTTGCCGCTGATCTACCTCGGTATCGCATCGGTCGCCGGCGGCTTCGTGCTCACCCTCACCGACCGACGCCGCCGCCACCAGCGGACTGCGGCGTGATGCTGAGCCCGCGACACGCGAGCTGAACGTGCACCGGGTCGTGCGCTCGTTCGCGGTGCTCAGCGCCGCGACGAGCGTGACCGCGGTCGCGCTCACAGGCTGGTGGGCACGTGGGCTCACGCCCGTCTCCGTGACGGTGCTGATCGCGCTGACCTGGGCCGCCGCGGTGGCGGTCGTCGACGTGGGCACGACGTGGCGACGGCCGGTCGCCGACGCCGCCACCGTTGCGTCGGGGCAGGCCGTCACCTTCATCGTGAGGTTGGGCGACGAGCGGGCCGACGTGGCGCGGGCGAGCATCGTGCTCGCCGCCCAGGCGGGACCGGTCGTGGTGGTCACCACTCGCCATCACGCACTCCTCGACGACGTCGACCACCTTGCTGGTACCGAGGTTCGCGAGTGCGTCGCCGACACGATGGCGCAGGCGATGACCCAAGCGCTGCAGGGCGTCACGACCGACGCGGTGCTCGTGCTCTCCGCGAGCGCATTCCCACTGCGCGGGCCATGCGAGCGCGCGGCCGCACGGCTGACGACCGAAGGCGCGGGTGGCATCGGGTGGATCACCGGCACCGCAGCACCGTTCAATGATGATCGTTACGCACCGGGGCACCGCGAAGTGGTCGCGGCGCGCATGCGCATCGGCGGGCAGCGCGTGGGCCTCATCACGTGGGAGCCCGACGCCACCATCGTGCGCACCGATCTCCTGCGTGCCCACCCGATCGAGTCGGGTCGGCCCGATGGCCGCTGGCTCCGCGACCGCGCGAGGGCCGGTTGGCACGGCGCCACGGTCGCCGAGCCCGTCGCTCGTCGGGCGGCCGCCGCCGACGCGCCCGTGTTCTGGCCGACCGAGGTGATGCGCGAGCGCGGCGCGGTCGCCGATCTCGCCGACGCGTTCGCATCGGGCACGCCGAGGGTGCGGTTGGTCGCGGCCGGCGCGCTGCTGCGCGCGTTGTTCGCGTACCCGGTCGCCCTGTGGCTCGCGGCGATCGTGCTGATCGGACGGTCGAGCCGGTTCCCGCTCGCAGTCTCGCCCGTGTCGTTCTTCGCGATGTGCGGCGCGCTCGCGTGCACGCGATGGCTCGCGAGCCGCGTCGCCTACGACGTCGGACTCCACCCTCTCGACGAGGCACACGAGGCCGCCTACGACCTCCCAGGCTCGTTCCTCGCGCTGGCCGCCGCCCTGACGCGACGCGTGCGACCCACGCGTGTGCACATCTCCGAACAGCCGCTGCTGTGGCTCGCGCTGGTCCTCACACTGCTCACCACCCTCCCGCTGCTCGACCGGCACAGCACGACGACCTCGGCGATCGGGGTATCGGTGGGGCTCACCGTGGTTGCGTTGGCGGCCACGTGGGTCTTCGCGCTGCGTGCCTTTGGTGCACGGGCGTGGGAGCGGTCCACCTATCGCATCAGCGTCGAGCTCCCTGTGACCGTCGGCGGGTCGCCGGCGCGCACGATCGACGGTTCGCCATCGGGCCTCGCCGTGATCGGCGCTCCCAACGGCTTCGAGCGCGGTGCACGCGTCGACGTCGTGGTCGCATTCGACGACGACCACGACGATCCTCGAGGTCCGCCGATGCACGCCCGGGTCGTGGCCGTGCGCGATGTCGGCGGCCGCACTGTGACCCGCCTCGCGCTCGAGCTCGACGCGCACGAACGTGGACGGTGGGTGCGGCACCTCTTTGCGGCCGCGGGAATCGTCGACGATGGCGCGCTGCGACTGGACACGACGCCGGCTCCGATGCCGAAGCCGACCCGATTCGTGCTCGAGCCGGATCGTGCGCCGGCTGCGGAACGGGTGAGAACCGCCGTCCGGGTCGCGCTCGTGAGCGCGGTGTCGGCGCTCGTCGGGAGCGCGCTGCTGCTCAGCTTCCTCGGCTACCGGCCGATGGTCGTGCGCTCCGGGTCGATGCGACCGACACTCAACGTTGGTGACGTGGTCGTGGCCCGCTGGATCCGTGCCGATCGCCTGCGGCCGGGCGAGATCGTCACGTTCCCTGCCGACATCGAACGCCACCAGCTCATCACGCACCGCGTGCAGAGCGCGACCGTGTCAGGGGACGTGGTCACGGTCACGACCAAGGGCGACGCAAACGCGGAGCCCGAGAAGTGGTCGACCGCACGCGGTGCGCTGGTCGGCGACGTGTCGTGGAGCATCCCGAAGATCGGCACGGTCATCGTCGTGCTCGGCGAGACGGCCACTCGCTGGTGGCTGCTCGCCGTGTCCGGCGCCGTGGCAGCGATGCGGGCGATCGGGTTCATCCGACGGCGGCGCCGGCGCGCCGACGTCGCGCTCGCGACGGCGTGACCCGAGTCAGCCGCCCATCGCCGCGAGCAGCGAGGCCGTCGTCGATGTGGGGGTGCCGGTCAGCGTCGTGGGTGGATGAACCGGTAACAGCGTCGGAGGTCGCGGCGACTGCGAGAAGTTGAAGTCGTTGGCGAGGTTGCCGAGGATCGAGACGTCTTCGCGTACGGTCGGACGCGGATCGGGCCGGCCGTCGGTGCGCGGGTCGAGGCGCTGACCGCCGAGGAAGTCGTCTTCGATGAACTTGTCGTAGGCGTCGAAGCTGAGCGTCTGGTGGTCGATGTAGCCGCGCTTGGCGTACGGGCTGATCACGATCGCAGGGACGCGCAAGCCGTAGCCGTTCTCATCGACCTGCGGTGGCACGACGTGATCGTAGAAGCCGCCCCAGTCGTCCCAGGCGAGGAAGATCGCCGTGGAGCTCCAGTCGGGGCTCCGCATCACCGCGTTGATGAGGCTCGTCACGTACGACTGGCCGAAGCTCACCGGTGCCGGAGGGTGCTCGCTCACGGTGCCGGACGGCACGACCCACGAGACCGCTGGCAACGTGCCCGCCTTGGCCGCGGCGTAGAACTTCCCGACGGACTGGATGTTCGACAGCTGGCGGTCGGCCTTGACGGTGTCGAAGTACGGGAGCGGGTTCCAGATGCCCGGCGTGCGCGAGCTCTGCCGGATGGGCGTGCACGACATCGCCGCGTCGTTCTCGCAGTCCGGCTCTGTGCCCGCCACCACGTAGTAACCCCATGAGACCTGGTGCTTGTGGAGCAGGTACGTCATGTCGGTCCATGCGTAGATCGGCCCGGGACCGACGGGGCGCCGCGGCGTCAGGCCCGGCGTCTGCACGGCGTTCACGCAGCTGCTCGGATTGTCGTGCTGCGTGCACCGCGCTGACCACTCCGAAACCTGGAAGAGATGCTCGGGCAAGCTCCACGATGCGTTCGGTTCGAACATGTGGTCCTGGAGCACGAACTGGTGGGCGTAGGTCCAATAGTTCGGGATGTCGGTCGCGGTGTGAAAGCCCATCACGTCGGGCGCGGTCGAGTTCGTGCACGCGGGATTCGTGACGTCGAGGCAGCCGCGCCGGCCGCGTTCGGCCTGGCCGACGAAGCCGTCCATCTTGTTGCCGTTGACATCGGCGCCGGCGTTCACCTGGCTGTGCGGCCCGCCGCCGTTCACGTCGGCGTGGTCGGCGTACGGGCGCATGCAGGTGCCGGGCCGGAGCGGCTCGGGGACGCACGCGCCCGCGGGGATTCCGTCGGCCCCGGGGAACGTGCCGAAGTACGAGTCGAAGGACCGGTTCTCCTGCATGATCACCACCACGTGGCGGATCTTGTGGATGCCGGCTCCTGCGGGTGGAACCGCTGCCGTAGGAAGGGGAGTGCCCGTCGTGATCGACGAGGCGCCGGTGGGGCGGGTCGTCGAGGCCTTCGGACTGCCGCTGCTGCTACACGCAGCGAGCGAGATCACGACGGTGCCGATCAAGCAGGCTCTCAACATGGTCGGCCGGCGATGTTAGGAGTCGTTGCCGGCGCGCCGACCGCGCCCCTCTGAACGGAGCCCCAGCGTGTGACGCAAACGCATGGCACCGATCGTGTACGCGCCACGATCGGCAGCGGATGGCGTCAGGAGCACGGCAATTCGCCGATGCGGCGCGTTCGGATCGCGTCAAGGTCGTCGCACGCGCGGCCTCGATCGGCGTACAGAACGGGTATGAGCGGAATGCTCGACGACGCGCCTGGAGGCGACCACGTCGACGGCATCGAGCTGGCGCGCCTCGGGCTCCGCGATGTGGAGGTCGGGCGCCGTGCGCTCGTGGTGGCGGTCGGCCCATCGGAGCTCGAAGCGGCGTTGGTGGCGCGGTACGCCGCGCTCATCCCCGCCCGTGATCGGCGGGCCGTGCACGTGGCCGTCGATGCGCAAGCCGCGCACCGTCTCGGACTGGCTTGGATGGACGGCGGGTGGGCTGACGATCTCCGCCTCGACATCGTCGACGACGTCGGTGGCATCGCCGACACGATCGCGGCGGCCGCGTGTGATCGCCTCAACGCCGGATTCGAGTGCGTGGTGGTGCTCGCCGCGCGGCGCGCCAGACGCCGGACGTTGGCGCGATGGCGGAGTATCGGCACGGGTGTCATCGTCGCGCGTGAGCTCGCGCGCGTTCGTGGTGCAGTGCCGGTCCTGCTCGACGTTCCCGTGCACCGACCGGCGCGGCGCGGCCGTTGACCGAGCGGTGCATCGCGCTGCGAGCCCGCCATCGAGCGGAGCCGGCCTCAGCACCACGTCTGGTGCGAGCTGGTGTGCCAGGCTGGGTGAGTGCCCCGCGACGTCGACGATCTCGCGCTGAGCGAAGCGGTGTGTCTCGTGCTGATCGTCGAGCAGCCGCAGCACGGTTGGGCCCTCGTGCGCGCGCTCGCACCGGGCAGCGAGGTCGGACGGGTGTGGACGCTCAGCCGTCCACTCACGTATCGCGCGATCGACGGATTGCTCGAGCGCGGGCTCGTCGCTCGCAAGGGTGAGGTGCCCGGCGCCGGTCCGAAGCGCCAGATCTTGACCGCGACCGCGAAGGGCCGGAAGGTCGCGCGGCAGTGGCTCGCCGAGCCGGTGGCGCACCTGCGCGACACGCGGACCGTGCTCTTGCTCAAGCTGGTGCTCGGTCCTCGACTCGGTGGTGACCGCCAAGCTCTGCTCGATGCGCAGGCGGCCGTGTTCGAGCCTCACTTCGCGGCTCTCGCAGCAGCCGGCCGGGCGCCGGGCGCCGACGACGTCGACCGCTGGCGCTACGAGTCGTCGCTGGCCGTACAGCGGTTCCTCGCGCCGGCGCGTAGTCGCAAGCGGCTCACGTAGTCAGTTTGCGTCTACTCGGACCTGCCCCGTTAGTCTCGCCCGGACTAGTCGAAGGGAAGGTCCCGAGATGCGAAGGTTCCGATCGATCTCCGGCGCGGTGATCACACTCGTCGTCATCGGCGCCCTCGCCGGCGCGTGCGGCTCGTCGAGCGGCACGGCCGCGAGCACCACGACGCCCGCCGCCCTGCACGGCGGCATGACAGTGCTCGCCGCGTCGTCGTTGACCAAGGCGTTCACCGCGCTGGGCCACGAGTTCGAGACGGCGCATCCCGGGACCACGATCACATTCAGCTTCGGGTCGTCGGCCGACCTCGAGAAGCAGATCGAGCAGGGCGCACCCGCCGACGTGTTCGCGTCGGCCGACCAAGCCAACATGGACAAGGTCGTCGCCGCACACGACAACGCCGGCACGCCCGCGACCTTCGCCCGGAACAAGCTCGAGATCGCGGTCGAGAAGGGCAATCCGAAGCACATCGCGAAGCTGGCCGACCTGACCGCGCCCGGACTCGTGGTCGTGCTCTGCGATCCATCCGTGCCGTGCGGCAAGTTCGCCGATCAGGTGCTGGCCAACGCCAAGGTCAAGGTGACGCCGAAGTCTCGCGAGGCCAACGTCAAGGCGACGTTGTCGAAGGTCGAGCTCGGCGAGGCCGACGCGGCCGTCGTATACGTGAGTGACGTCGCATCGTCTGGCAAAGTGGAAGGCGTGACGATCCCCGATGGCGTGAACGTGATCACCACGCTCCCGATCGTCACGTTGAAGAGTTCGACCAACCCCGCGCTCGCACGGGCCTGGGCGGCCTTCGTGGTCGCGCACGCGCGCGAGCTGGTCGACTCGTACGGGTTCTTGGCTCTGTGACTCAGCCCCACCGCCGGCGTGAGGCGGGCAACGGGCCGCCCGCCTCGGCCGTGGTGGTGGGATGCATCGGCCTGGCGGTGTTCTTCGTCTTGCCGCTGGCGGGGCTGTTGTGGCGCGCGCCGTGGCGCGATGTGGGGTCGGTGCTCGGCGACCACGACGCGCAGCAGGCGTTGCGACTGTCGCTCGTGTGCTCGCTGTCGGCAACGGGTCTTTCGGTGCTGTTCGGGCTGCCGATCGCGTGGCTGATCGCGCGCGGCGAGTTCCGCGGTCGCAACCTCGTGCGCGCCGCGGCACTGTTGCCGCTCGTGCTTCCCCCCGTTGTGGGCGGTGTCGCGCTCTTCTATGCCTTCGGGCGTCGCGGTCTGATCGGGCAGTGGCTCGACCGCGGGTTCGGCGTGCAGCTGCCCTTCACGATCTGGGCCGCGATCATCGCCGAGACGTTCGTCGCGATGCCGTTCTTCGTGATCACCGTGGAAGGTGCGCTGCGCGGGCTCGACACGCGCTACGAGGACGCGGCGGCGAGCTACGGCGCGGGTCGGTGGACCGTGATGCGGCGCGTCACGCTGCCCATGATCGGGCCGTCGATCGCGGCGGGCATGGCCCTCACCTGGGCGCGCGCACTCGGCGAGTTCGGCGCAACGATCACGTTCGCCGGCAGCTTTCCCGGCAAGACGCAGACGTTGCCGCTGGCGATCTATCTCGCGTTCGAGAACAACGAGCCGGCCGGGCTCATCCTCAGCTTGGTGCTGCTCGCGGTCTCGGTGCTCGTGCTCGCGGCGGTGGGCAGTCGCGTGTTCGCGAGCCGCCTACGGTCGACTGCGCTCGCACCGTGACCGGGCGCGGGCTGATCGCCGATGTGTGCATCCGATTGGGCGACCTCGATCTGACGGCGCGGGTCGAGGCCGCGCCGGGTGAGATGGTGGTCCTCGTCGGCCCGAACGGCGCGGGCAAGTCGACGTTGCTCCGTGCGATCGCGGGCCTGATCCCGATCGACAGCGGGTGCATCAAGCTCGACGGCGAGGTGCTCGACGATCCCGAGCGCGCGAAGTTTGCCGAGAGCCGGCAGCGTTCGATCGGCGTGGTGTTCCAGGACCGGCTGCTCTTCGAGCACTTGAGTGCGCTCGAGAACGTTGCGTTCGGTTTGCGGAGTCGGGGCGCTCGCCGCGCCGACGCGCGCCGCACGGCATCGGAGTGGCTCGCCCGCTTCGGCCTTGCGTCGTTCGCGTCGGCCCGGCCCACGGAGCTCTCGGGGGGCCAGGCGCAGCGGGTGGCGTTGGCGCGTGCGCTCGCCTTCGAGCCGCGCCTGTTGCTGCTCGACGAGCCGCTCGCCGCACTCGACGCGACCACCCACGCCGAGGTTCGTCGTGACCTGCGCCGCCACCTCGCGACGCTCGACATCCCGAAGATCATGGTCACGCACGATCCGGTCGAAGCGATCTCGCTCGGTGATCGCATCGTGGTGCTCGAGGCCGGCCGCGTCACGCAGTCGGGTTCGCCCGACGACGTTCGAGTTCGGCCGAGATCGCGCTACGTGGCCGACCTCGTGGGCATCAACTTGTTGCGTGGCGTGCTCGCCGGTGGCGCGATCGAGCTCGCCGGCGGCCACACGGTGGCAGTGGCGGCCGATTCGTCACAGGGCGGCGCCGTGGCTGCCACCCTGCACCCGAGGGCCATCACGATCCACCGGGAGCGGCCGATGGGGAGCGCCCGCAACACCTGGCAGACGACGATCGATGATGTCGACGACGAAGGCGAGCGCGTTCGGGTGCGCGTGGGCGTGCCGGTGCCGCTCGCGGTCGAGGTCACGCCGTCGGCGTGCGCCGAGCTCGGGTTGCGGGCCGGCCTGGTCTGCTGGATCTCCTTCAAGGCCACCGAGGTGAGCCTGCTGCCCGACTGAGAGGCCGCGACCCGCGCCAAGCGGGTGACAGAGCCAGATCGGTGGGTCCAGCAGCGCGATGCGGCGGTCCACGCGCAATCTCATCCAGCGCCCGGCCCGTTGCGAACACTCTGCAGCCGACCCCCAGGGCCGGGGGAGCCGGGGGTTCGGGGATGCACATTCCGGATGGCTATCTGAGTCCGGCGACGTGCGGAACCTTCGGCGCAGCCATGGCACCCGTGTGGGCGACGGCCGGCCGTCGGGTGCGCAAGGTGGTCAAGAGCCGGTACGTGCCACTCGTCGCGATCGGGGCGGCGTACAGCTTCTTGGTGATGATGTTCAACGTGCCGATCCCCGATGGCACGACCGCGCACGCGGTGGGCGGTGTGCTCGTCGCGGTGCTGCTCGGACCGTGGGCCGCCGTGATCGCGGTGAGCATCGCGCTGGTGATCCAAGCGATCTTCTTCGGTGATGGCGGGGTGCTCGCGTACGGCGCCAACGCCTTCAACATGGCGTTCGTGATGCCGATGGTCGGCTACGCCGTGTACTGGGCGCAGTCGCGCAACCTCGCGCTCACGTCACCGAGACGGCCGATCGCGGCCGGCATCGGCGGCTATGTCGGCTTGAACGCCGCGGCGTTGTGTGCCGCCGTCGAGTTCGGCGTGCAGCCGACGCTGTTCCACTCGGCCAACGGCACGCCGCTGTACGCGCCGTTCCATCTTTCGCAGACCGTCCCGACCATGCTCCTCGCGCACTTGAGCGTGGCAGGCGTCGTCGAGTTCGTGTTGACCGCGGGCGTCGTCGCCTATCTGCAACGAGCCAACCTGCCGTTGTTGCGGATCAACCACGCGTCGGTGCCCGACAGCGCGGACGAGCTGGTGTGTGTGCCGCACTCCGGCCGGCGATGGGCGCTGTTCGGACTCGCCACGATGCTGGTGCTCACGCCCCTCGGACTCATCGCCCCTGGTCGAGCGTTCGGCGAAGCGGCGCCGCAGCAGCTCGATCTGCGGCGCTATCACCTCGACGCGGTGCCCGACGGGCTGCGGCGCTATGCCGGCTTCTGGCACAACACGTTGTTCAGCAGTTACGACTTCTCTCACGACAAGCACCCCGCGGTCGGATACTTGATCTCGGCCGCGGTCGGGCTCGCGATCATCGCCGTGCTGGTGGGTGCCGTCTACGCGGGTGCGCGCGTGGCTCGTCGCACGAGGGAGAAGCGTGGCGTCGGTGGGGCGTTGGC
>JADGOO010000133.1 GCA_017882905.1 Acidimicrobiia bacterium
GTGCGGGTGCGCGACGGCGTGGCGAAGCTGCACATGCGCATCCGGTGCAGTGCGGCGACCACCGGCGAGATCGACGGCGTGCTCGAACAACCGAACCATCTGCGCGCCGCCCGCATCCTCGACGTTCCCTGCGACCGCGGCTGGTTCGTGTTCGACCTCGCGTTCTGGCTCGATCATCACCGGTTCACTCCCGGGCTCGCGCGACTGAACGTCACCGCGATGGCTGGTTTCGGTGATGGCTTCGGTCAGACCTCGGTGCGGATGCCGGCGATGCTGTTCGCCGATCCGCGATCACCGCAGGGCTAGGTCACAGCGGCGCGAGCCGCCGTAGAGTCCGGGCATGTCGCGTGCCTTTCAGCTCGCCGATCTGTTCGAGATCGTTGCCGACACGATCCCCGATCGCCTTGCGCTCGTCGCCGGTGACGCGCGCTGCACGTACCGCGAGCTCGATGAGCGAGCCACGCGCGTCGCCCATGCGCTGCAGGCGCGCGGCGTGCATGCCGGTGACCACGTCGCAGTGATCGCGTGGAACCGCGTCGAATGGGTCGAGACGATGTTCGGGCTGTTCAAGCTCGCCGCCGTCCCGATCAACGTGAACTACCGGTACACCGCGCCCGAGATCGCCTACATGCTCGACAACAGCGACAGCTGCTTCGTGGTGTGCGAACCCGAGTTCGTGCCGGTGCTCGACGAGATCGCACCGACCACCGCACGGCTCGTGATCGGATCGGAGTACGAAGCGGCCCTGGCAGCGGCGCCCGTGTCGCGCGACGGACTGCCCGCGCGGTCGGCCGACGACCTCTACGTGCTGTACACGGGCGGCACCACCGGCATGCCGAAGGGCGTGATCTGGCGCCACGAAGACATCTTCTTCGCCGCGCTGGGCGGCGGCGGGTTCGGCCAGCCCCCGATCACCGAGCCCGAAGAGCTCGCCGGGCGCGTGCAGCCCGAGCTCACCCGCACGGTCAACGTGTGCAACGCGCCGATGATGCACGGCGGCGGGCAGTGGGTCACGTGCATCGGCCTGTTCGGCGGCGGCACGATCGTGCTCAACTGCGAACAGCACTTCGACGGCGACTGGGTATGGCGAAGCGTTGCCGAGCACGGCGCGAACAGCGTGATGGTCGTCGGCGACGCGATGGCGCGGCCGCTCGTCGATGCCTTGGCCGGTGGCCGGCACGACGCCGCAGCCGCGCGGGTGATCGTGGTCGGCTCCGGCGGTGGGATCCTGTCGAAGTCGGTGAAGTCGCAGCTGCGCAGCGCGATCCCGCACGCCATGGTCATGGACAGCTTCGGCGCGTCGGAGACCGGTGCAGGTGGCGCGGTCCTCGACCTCGACCAGCCGTCGGCCGGCCCGCGCTTCACCATGGGCCCGCACATGAGTGTGCTCGGCGACGACCTTCGACCCGTCGAACCGGGATCGGGAACCGTCGGTCGCCTGGCCCGCCGTGGCCACATCCCGCTCGGCTATTACAAGGACCGCGACAAGACCGAAGCCACGTTCGTCATCGATCCCGACGGACAGCGCTGGGTGGTGCCGGGCGACGCCGCCATGATCGAAGCCGACGGCACGATCACGTTGCTCGGTCGGGGATCGGTGTGCATCAACACCGGCGGCGAGAAGGTGTACCCCGAGGAGGTCGAGGCGGTCGTCAAAGCACATCCCGACGTGTTCGATTGCGTCGTGGTGGGTGTTCCCGACGAGCGCTTCGTCGAGCGCGTGTGCGCGCTCGTGCAGCTCCGCGCCGGCCACACCGCGCCCGCGCTCGAGGATCTGCAGGCCCATTGCCGCACGCAGCTCGCCGGCTACAAGACGCCGCGTGCGCTGGTCGTGCTCGACCGGGTGGAACGCACGCCGGTCGGCAAGCCCGACTACCGCTGGGCGAAGCGGACGGCCGAGGCGGCCACTGCACGCTGAGCCTTGGGTCGCGGCCCGGCCATCGCCGCGCCCGCCGCGGTAGCGTCGATCGCAGATGAACCCAGGAGGGACGATCATGCAGGTGCGCGACAAGCTCTACATCGACGGCGCATGGGTGCCGTCGACCGGCTCAGCCACGATCGACGTCATCGGTGCATCGACGGAGACGGTCATCGGCACGATCCCGCAAGGCACCGAGGCCGATGTCGATCGCGCCGTGAAGGCGGCGAAGGACGCGTTCAAGGAGTGGCGCGCCAAGCCGGTGGACGAGCGCGCGAAGTTCATCCAGCTGCTCGCCGAAGGGCTCGGCGCGCGCAGCCAGGAGATCTCCGAGACGATCGCGCAGGAAGTCGGGATGCCGGTCTTCTGGTCGACCATGATCCAAGCCGGCCTGCCGCAGGCCGTCATGGGCAGCTACGTCGAGATCGCCAAGAACCACAAGTACGAAGAGCAGCTCGGCAGCACGCTCGTCGTGCGCGAACCCGTCGGCGTCGTCGGCTGCATCACGCCGTGGAACTACCCGCTCCACCAGATCGTCGCCAAGGTCGCCCCCGCGCTCGCCGCGGGCTGCACCATCGTGCTCAAGCCGAGCGAGGTGGCGCCACTCAACGCGTTCGTCCTCGCCGAGATCTGCGCCGACGCCGGGCTTCCGCCGGGCGTGTTCAACCTCGTCACGGGCACCGGCCCTGAGGTGGGGGAGGCCATCGCCCGCCATCCCCACGTCAACATGGTGTCGTTCACGGGATCCACGCGCGCCGGCAAGCGCGTCGCTCAGCTCGCCGCCGAGACCGTCAAGCGCGTCGCGCTCGAGCTCGGTGGCAAGTCGCCGTTCGTGATCCTGCCCGGCCTCTCCGACGAGCAGCTCGACCAGGCTGTCAACGCGGGTCTCGGGTCGTGCTACATGAACGCCGGCCAGACGTGCATCGCCTGGACCCGCATGCTCGTGCCGCGCGCCGATCAAGACCGTGTGGTCGCCAAGGTGAAGACGGCTGCCGAGACCTTCGCGCTCGGCGACCCCCTCGACCCCGGCCACATGGGTCTCGGCCCGCTGATCTCGGCCACGCAGCGAGACCGCGTCCGCGGCTACATCAACAAGGGCATCGAGGAAGGCGCCACGCTGGTCACCGGCGGCGCCGAAGCGCCCGAAGGCTTCGAGACCGGCTACTACGTCAAGCCAACGGTGTTCGCCGACGTGCGCAACGACATGACCATCGCCCAGGAAGAGATCTTCGGGCCGGTGCTGTCGGTGATCCCCTACGACAGCGTCGACGACGCAGTCGACATCGCCAACGACACGATCTACGGCCTGCACGCCGGCGTGTTCGGTCCCGACGTCGAATCCGCGTCGCAGGTCGCGCGGCGCATCGACGCGGGCCAGGTCGACATCAACGGCCAGAAGTTCAATCCGGTGGCACCGTTCGGTGGCTACAAGCAGTCGGGAACCGGCCGCGAGCTCGGCGCGTATGGACTCGACGAGTACCTCGAGGTCAAAGCGCTCAACCTCTGAGCCGTCGCCGCCCCGAAACATCAAGCACCACGATGAGCCCCGGCCTTGAGCCGGGGCTCATTTCGTGACCGCCAGCACATCTCTCGCACGTCTTCATGAGAAGGCGTTCAAGGTCTCCCAGTTTGGACTCCGATACACCTGCTGCGAGCTTCCACGGACAAAGGCACACCCGCCGGAAGGCGGGGCCGCAAAGCCGAGGGGCCTACCCCCACCACGCCAACGACGTCGGGCGGGGCGGCCGGCCGGGCTGCCCAGGGAAATCTCCCCAGGGCTTGGGGGAGCCGCACCACCAGCAGCTTCACCCACCCAACAAAGGGGACCGCACATGATTGCAGCAAAGATTGCGGCCCGCCGTCGGGACAGTGAGGAAGGCTTCACGCTCATCGAGCTGATGGTCGTCGTGCTCATCATTGCCATTCTGATCGCGATTGCCATCCCGACCTTCCTTGGTGCCCGTCAGCGAGCCCAGGACCGCGCCAGCCAGTCGAGCCTGCGCAACGGCCTCACCGCCGCGAAGACCATCTTCACGGACCAAGAGGACTACACGCAGGCCAC
>JADGOO010000134.1 GCA_017882905.1 Acidimicrobiia bacterium
ACGGAGGCGAAGCCCGTCGGTCGGCCGTGCAACATCGCCCATGATGCGGTCGACGACATCTCGAACACATCGGTGCGCCCGGCATTGTCGCCATCCCAGTTGCCGAGGTACGCGATGAAGCCCGGTATCAACGGCAGCTGATGCTTGACCGTCGGCACCGACGAGATCGTCCAGTCGAGCTTCCCGTTCACGAGCTCGAACCACAACATGTCGGACTTGGTGTCACCGTCGAGGTTGGCGGGCAATGGGAAGGCGTCGGGCGTCGGACCCGTGACATAGCCGCCGCGGAACGTCCCGCCGGGCGCCCCGTACCAGACCGGGTCCGTGGTCGCGCCGAACTTCCACCAGATCAGGTCGAGGCGCCCGTCGCCGTTCAGATCCGCGTAGACGACCGCGTCGTACACGCCGCCGATCGACAGCTGCTTGCCGGTGAACGTTCCATCGCCGTTCGACGTCCACAGCCAGTCGGCTCCCCTGCCGGGCGCGTACCAGATGATGTCGTCGAGTCCGTCGCCGTTGAAGTCGCCGACGAGCGGTTGGTACGTCCCGTTGACCGACAGCGGTCGCCCCGCGAACTGACCGTTGCCGAGCGAGCTCCAGTAGTAATCGGGCGCCGGGCCCGGTGCGTACCAGAAGACGTCGCAGCGCCCGGACCGCTCGAAGTAGCCCGTGATCGGTTGGAACACGCCGTTCACCGCGAACGGCTTCGACGAGAACGTGCGGTCGCCGTTCGAGGTCGACAGCGCATCGGCCGCCGTGCCCGGCGCGTACCAGAAGATGTCGTCGAACCCGTCGCCGCTGTAGTCGCACACCACCGGGGTGCCGGGACCGGGGATGTGCAGGGAGGTCTCGTCGAAGTCGACACCGTTCAACGGCTTCTCGATCGCGGCACGCACAGCGAGCGTCGGCGCGCCCGTGAACGGGGAGATCGTCGAGTCAGGAACGGTGAGCGTCGCCAGCGCAGCTGCGATCGGATACAGCGTCGAGAGCTTGACCGTCACCGACGCGCTGCACGATGCGCCCGGCGACAACATGACGTTGCTGCATTGATCGTTCGTCAACGAGAACGAGCTCGACGCGCTCAGCTGCAACGCCCCGAGCGTGATCGGCACCGGGCCGTCGTTGGTGACGGTCATCGCCTTCGACGGTGGCGTGAAGCTCGAGCGCAACGTGCCGAAGTCGAGCTGGACGGGTGCGATCGCGCGAGACGCTTCGGCAACCGTCGAGTGATACATGATCGACCCGCTCATCTCGAAGGCCGGGCCGCTCGCACAGACGAAGCGCGCGCCGATCGACGAGAGATGTCCGGACTGGTCGTACGACACCTCGTCGATCAGCACCTTCGAGGTCGGATCACACTGCGCCGCCGCGCTGGCGAAGTCGACGCCGAGCTCCGCGCGACCGGCGACCGGCGTACCGATCGGCGCGATGTTGTCGTACTCGCCAACGGCAAGGTGCTGTCCTTGCGGCGGGCCGAACCACACGCTGCCGACCGGAGTTGGCGTCGTGTTCACGGCCTAAGCGATGGTGTAGTCCGTGAGCGTGACGGCGGTCGAGTGCACGTGCTGGACGGCGCCGCTCGGCATGTCGTCGATCGAGAGCCCGTCGTAGGTGGTCGGCGCGGCAACGGCACGCGGCCCGCTCGCGAAGGGCACCATCGCGAGCAGCACGCCGAACAAGACCAGACGACGCACGCTCCGCCCCACGAAGGCACCTCCCGAGTCGGAAGCGTACCGACGTGGCGCGGACCGCGCCCAGACGCTCGTGCTCGACTGCGGCGAGCGTCACCCAACGGTGGCGCGGGTGGCAGCGACGTCGGCGCGCATCTGGGTGATCAGATCGTCGACCGAGTCGAACCGGGCCTGGCCCCGCAGGCGCGCCACGAAGCGCACCTCGAGCCGCTGGCCGTAGAGGTCGCCGTCGAAATCGAGCAGGTACGGCTCGAGCAGCCGCATGGCCCGATCGTCGTAGAACGTGGGCCGGCGCCCGAGTGAGATCGCCGCCGCGTGCTCGGAGCCATCGGCGAGCACGACCGTGCCGGCGTAGACGCCGTCGGCCGGGAGGCACGTGCGCTCCGGGATGGCGATGTTCGCGGTGGGGAACCCGAGCTCGCGCCCGCGCTGATCACCGTGCTCCACGACCCCGCGCACCGCGTGCGGACGGCCGAGCAACGCGGCCGCGCCGGCGACGTCGCCCTCGGCGAGCATGCCCCGCACACGCGTCGACGAGAATGGTGGCTCCCCCGGGGCGGGTGCCACGAGACCGAGCCCGAGCACCTCGAAGCCGAGCTCGGCACCCATGCCCTCGAGCAGCGCCACGTTGCCGCCACGCTGGTAGCCGAAGTGGAAGTCGGCGCCCACCACCACGAGGCGCGCCTGCAGCGCGTCGACGAGCACTTCGTGCACGAACTCCGGCGCGGTCTCCTTGCTGCGAGCGTCGTCGAACGGGATCACGAGGCAGGCGTCGACGAGGTGCGTGGCGGCCAGCAGCTCGAGCTTCTCGTCGAGCGTGGTGAGCGGCCGCGGCGCCGATTCCGGGCGCACCACTTCGGCCGGGTGCCGGTCGAACGTGACGACCACCGCCGCGAGCCCGCGCGCGTCGGCCAGCTCGCGCACGTAGCGCAACACGGCTTGATGACCGCGGTGCACGCCGTCGTACGCACCGATGGTGACGGCCGCGCCGCGATCGAGCCGGTCGCCCGGAGCAAGGATCCGCATCTCGGCGTTCACGACGCGCTCCGCACCACGACGGCGGGCTTCACGCCCCGGCCTTCGGAACCGGGCCGCGGCTCGTACACCGCGAGCAGCTCGCCGGCGCCGTCGAGCACCGCCACTGGGCCTGAGGCAACCCGACCGTCGCCGAGCAGGTCGTGTGCCGCGAAGGTCGACCCGTGACCTACGGCCGACGCGATCGCGGCGTCGACGGTGACACGCGGCAGCGCACAAACCATGTCGGCCGGGCTCAACACCACCGCGACGTTACGCGCCTCGACGTCGGCGAGCAGATGAGCGTCGGCGACCGTGAACGGACCCACCGCCGTGCGGCGAAGCTCGGCGATGTGCGCGCAACCACCCAGCGCCTCGCCGAGGTCGGCCGCCAGCGAGCGTATGTACGTACCTGTGCCGCAACGCACGTGCACGACGGCGCGCGGGTGCTCCCCCGGCTCGAACGACTCCACGTCGATCGCGTCGATGCGCACACGGCGCGGCGCGCGCTCCACCTCGATCCCTTCGCGAGCCAGCTCGTGCAAGCGTCGTCCGCCCACCTTGATCGCCGACACCATCGGCGGTACCTGATCGATCTCGCCGACGAAGCCCGTGGCAGCGGCGCGCAGCGCCTCGACCGTGAGATCGGCCATCGACTGCTCGTCGACCACGGTTCCCGCGGCGTCGAGCGTCGTCGTAGCGACACCGAACGTGATGACGGCCGTGTAGGCCTTGTCGTCCTCCTGGACGAACCGCAACAGGCGGGTCGCACGCCCGAGGCCCACGAGAAGCACTCCGGTCGCGTCGGGGTCGAGGGTGCCCGCGTGGCCCACGCTGCGCTGCCCGAAGATCTTGCGGCAGCGCGCGACCACATCGTGGCTCGTGCAACCGGCCGGCTTGTCGACCACCACGAGGCCGTCGGTCACGACGCGCGACGACCCGGCTCGACAGACTGGATGCCGGCGATCACACCGGCGCAAGCGCGGCGCGGATGCGGGCCACCACGTCGGCGGTCGGATCGTCGCTGCTGAATCCCGCCGCGAAGCGATGGCCGCCGCCGCCTTCGGCCTGCGCGATCCGGCACACGTCGACCTCGCCGAGGCTGCGCAAGCTCACGCGCACCGTGCCGTCGGGCTCCTCCTTGAGCAACGCGGTCACCTCAGCTTCACGCGTGCGGCGGATGATGTCGATCAGCCCCTCGACCTCTTCCATCGTGACGTCGTGACGGTGCAGATCGTCTTGGGTCACGACGCTCCACACGAAGCGCTGCTCCGGGACCAGCGCGGCACGCTGCAGCACGGCCGCGAGCAGCTGCAGGTAGGCGAAGCGGTGCTCTTCGAACAGCGTGCGCGAGAGCGATGAGATCGGTAGGTCGAAGCCGGCGAGCTCGCGCGCCAGCTCGAACACGGCGGGCGTGGTGCACTCGTACTGGAATCGGCCCGTGTCGCACACCAGCGCCGCGTACAGGCACACGGCCGCATCGCGGTTCAGCGCGAGACCCAGCTCTCGCAGGAGATCACGCACCACCACGCCACTCGCGGCCGCGCTCCCGTCGACGACGTTGATCGTGCCGTACTGCTCGTTCGAGATGTGGTGATCGATCACGATCAGCTCCCGCGCGGCCTTCGCCGGCCGCTCGAGATCGCCGAGGCGCGCCATCGAACCGCAGTCGAACGTGATCATCACGTCGGGCTCGCTCGGGAACGCGGCCGGTGGCGACAGCAGATGCAAGCCCGGAAGGTCGCGGTAGTGCGGAGCCACCACGAACGGCTCCGAGAACGAAGCGACCGACGGCATACCGTGGGCGAGCAGCACGTGGTGCAAGCCGAGCATCGAACCGAGCGCATCGCCGTCGGGGTTCACGTGGCATGCGAGCGCGATCGATGAAGCCTCCCGCACTGCCGTCGCCGCGGCACTCATTGCCTCCGCGACTCCGCTCACTCGTCCTCCATCACGTCGTGGCGCCGGCCACCCTCACGCAGCAGCTCCTCGACGCGCGCGCCGGCGACGATCGCCGGATCGGGGCGGAAATCGAGCCTCGGCGTCTGCTTCATGCGCACACTGCGGCCCAAGATGCCCCGCAGCCGCGGCGCCGCGGCCGCCAGCGCCACGCTCGCCGCCGCCTCGTCGTGGCGGGCGACGAACCACACGGTCGCGTGCGACAGCTCGCTGCTCACGTCGACGCCCGTGAGCGTGACGAGGTCGAGACGGGGATCGTCGAGACGCTCCAGCTCATCGGCCAGCACTTCGAGGATCACTTCGTCGAGCCGCGCTGTGCGCGGGTAGCGCCGCTGAGCCATGCAGCCATTCTCGCGCCGCCTCGATGCACCCATCGCAACAACTCAAGCGGAGCGGGGCGGTTCACCATCCCGCTCGCTGCGCTCGCGCCCCGGAGGGTCCCGAGTGGTCGGCGACCATCAGTCGACGTCGAGCCAGGTGATGGCCGTGTCGATCAGGTCGACATCCGGGGCGGTCGCCACGAAGCGCTCGACCGCTTCGAGCACCTCCACCACGTGACGGTGATCGGCCGCGACGATCGCGACCGCCACGGCGCTGCGCTGCCAGGTGTCGTGATGATCCACCTCGGCGACGGAGAGGTGGAACCGGTTCCGAAGGCCCTCGACGATCGGCTTGATCGCGGCGCGCTTGGCCTTCAACGACCGGCTGACCGGTACGTGCAGCTCGAATCGCACCACCGCGGCGTCCATCGAGCTGCACCAGACCGTCAGACGGCGCGGACGACCTCGCGCTCCTCGTAGGTCTCGATCACATCGCCCGGCTTCAGGTCCTGGAAGTTCTCCAGGCCGATGCCGCACTCGAAGCCCTCACGCACCTCGCGCACGTCTTCCTTGAAGCGCTTGAGCGACGAGATGGCACCGTTCCAGATGACCGTGCCTTCACGCAGGAAGCGGACCTTGGAGCCTCGGGTAATCACACCGTTCTGCACCATGCAGCCGGCGATGCGTCCGACACGCGGCACGCTGAAGATCTCGCGCACCTCGGCGTCGCCCGTGACCACTTCCTCGAACTCCGGCTTGAGCATGCCGACGAGGGCCGCGTTCACGTCTTCGAGGACGTTGTAGATGATCTCGTAGAGACGCAGCTGCACGCCCTCGCGCTCCGCGAGCTCGCGAGCCGTTCGGTCGGGTCGCACGTTGAAGCCGATGATCGTGGCGTTGGAGACCGCAGCCAGGTCGACATCGCTCGCCGTGATCCCACCGACGCCGCGGTGCACGAACGACAGGCGCACCTCATCGTGGGCCTGGTCGACCTTGCGGAGCGCCTCGGTGACCGCTTCGAGCGAACCTTGTACGTCGGCCTTGAGGATCAAGTTGAGCGTGGCGACCTCGCCGCGCTGGACCATCGCGAAGATGTCCTCGAGGCGAGCACCGCCCGACAGCACCTCGCGGTGCACGAGACCCGACATGCGCCGGCGCCGGGCCCGCGCCTCGGCGACGGTGCGAGCGACCTTGTCGGTCGGCGCGACCCGGAGCTCGTCACCTGCAAGGGGAACGTCGTCGAGCCCGAGCACTTCGACGGGCCGCGACGGTGTGGCCTCGGCGACCTGCTTGCCGTTCTCGTCGAACATGGCTCGCACACGACCCCATGCGGGGCCGGCGACGATCGTGTCGCCCACCCGCAGCGTGCCGTCCTCGACGAGCGCAGTCGCGACCGGACCGCGGCCCGGATCGAGATGCGACTCGAGCACGGCAGCCCGACCGGGCTTCTTCGGGTTGGCGACGAGCAACGGCAAGCCGTCTTCGTCGGTGAGCTCCACGTCGGCGACGTTGATGAGCGCGTCGAGCAGCTCTTCCACGCCGATCCCGACGTTGGCAGCGACATCGACCACGATCGTCGTACCGCCGTACTCCTCGGGCGTGAGGTCGTACTCGGTGAGCTGGGTGCGCACGCGCGTGGGGTTCGCATCTTCGCGGTCGACCTTCGTCACCGCGACCACGATCGGCACGTCGGCCGCCTTGGCGTGGTTGATCGCCTCGACGGTCTGGGGCATCACACCGTCGTCAGCCGC
>JADGOO010000135.1 GCA_017882905.1 Acidimicrobiia bacterium
AAGGAGAACGTGCTCGGTCCGGTCGGCGAGGGCTGGAAAGTTGCGATGGCGACGCTCGGTTTCGAGCGGGGCACCGCGTTCTTGTCGCAGCAGCTCGCGTTCGAGCACGAGTTCACCGAGCTCCTCGACGTTGCCCGCAAGCGCGGCGTGTCGAACGATCCCGTGCTCCGCGACGAGTTGGCGAGCCGTTACATCGGCCTGCAGGTCATGCGGTTCAACGGCATGCGCATGCTCACGAGCATGCTCAAGCAGGGCGCGATGGGTCCGGAAGCGAGCATCGGCAAGCTGTTCTGGACGACCTGGCACCGCCGCTTCGGCGAGACCGGGATGGATGTGATCGGCGCCGACGGGATGCTCGTGGATCAGGCCGGCGCCGGCACGTACGAGCTCGACGACATACATCAAGTCTTCATGGCGAGTCGCGCGGAAACCATTTACGCCGGCTCGAGCGAGATCCAACACAACATCATCGGTGAGCGCGTGCTGGGACTTCCGCGCGAGCCCCGCTAACAGGAGAGCTACAACGTGAACTTCGCCTTCTCCGAGGAGCAAGAAGAACTGCGGCGTGCGGTGCGGCAGTTCTTGGAATCCAAGTCGCCCGAGACGGAAGTACGCCGCCTCATGGAGACGACCGAGGGTTTCGACCCGGCCGTGTGGAAGCAGATGGGCCAGGAGCTCATGCTGCAGGGCCTCGCGATCCCCGAGGAGTACGGCGGCCAGGGTTTCACGTTCATCGAGCTCGGCATCGTGCTCGAGGAGATGGGCCGGGTGCTGCTGTGCGCGCCGTACTTCTCCTCGGTGGTGCTCGCGGCCGGAGCGATCCTCGCGGCCGGCACCGACGCCGAGAAGAAGGCGTTGCTCCCCGGCATCGCGTCGGGCGACACGATCGCGGCGCTCGCGTTTACCGAGCCTTCGGGCAAGTGGGACGCGGCCGGCATCACGATGGAAGCGACGAAGGCCGGTGACGGCTACACGTTGTCCGGCGAGAAGATGTTCGTGATCGACGGCCACGTCGCCGATCAGATCGTGGTCGTGGCCCGCACCGCGGGCACGACCGGCACCGACGGCATCTCGTTCTTCACGGTGGCCGGCGACGCGGCCGGTCTCACCCGCACGCCGCTCCAGACCATGGACACCACTCGCAAGCAGGCCAAGCTCGAGTTCGCGAATGTCGCGGCCACCCCGCTCGGTGCGCCCGGATCCGGATGGCCGGCCTTCTCGAAGGTGCTCGACCAGGCCGCCGTGGCGCTCTCCAACGAGATGATGGGTGGCGCGCAGAAGGTGCTCGAGATGTCGGTGGACTACGCCAAGGTGCGCGTGCAGTTCGGCCGGCCGATCGGTTCGTTCCAGGCCATCAAGCACAAGTGCGCCGACATGCTGCTCGAAGTCGAGTCGGGCAAGTCCGCCGCGTACTACGCGTCGTGGGCCGCCGCCGAGGACAACGACGAGCTCCCGGTGGTCGCCGCGCTCTCGAAGGCGTACTGCTCCGAGGCGTACTTCCACGCCGCGGCCGAGAACATCCAGATCCACGGTGGCATCGGCTTCACGTGGGAGCACCCGGCGCACCTCTACTTCAAGCGCGCCAAGAGCTCCGAGATCTACCTCGGCGACCCGACGTACCACCGCGAGCTGTTGGCACAGCGAATCGGAATCTGATCGCCGATCACCCAGATCTCATTCGGCATCTGACACGGTGATCGTCTGACCGACTTCACGCTCGCCTCGTACAACGCTCACTGGGGAACCGGTCGCTTCGGCGCGCACCATCGCCAGCCGTTCGACGTTGCCGAAGTGGTGCGCACGTTCGAAGCCGACGTGGTGGTGGTGCTCGAGTCTTGGCGCGAGCACGACGGGCGCGGTGTGCTCGACGACTTGACCGGCGACGGCTATCGCATCGAGACGGTTGAGTTCACCACGATGACGATCAGCAGCCGGCATTCGCGACACGACGATCCCGGCGAAGGCCACTGGGAGCTCGCGATCTGTTCGCGGTTTCCGATCGTCGCGCGCCGCGAGCTTCCGATCGGCCAGATCCGCGGCGATCCGGCCGGCGCGCGTTCGGCGCTGATGTGCACGCTCGACGTGCACGGTGTCGAAGTCGACGTCGTGGGGGTGCACGTGTCGTCGAGGTTGTGGACGCTCGCGCCGCTCCGGCAGCTGCGCGCGTTGCGGCCGCAGCTGCCGCCGCGAGGAAGAACGGCGATCGTCGCGGGTGACTGCAACTTTTGGGGGCCGGGCGTGGTCGCGATCCTTGCCCCGTGGCGGCGCGCGGTGCGCGGGCCCACGTTCCCGGCACACAAGCCGCACAGCCAAATCGATCACGTGCTCGTCCGTGACAACGTCACGGTCCTGTCGGGAGAGGTTCTCCCGAAGACGCCGTCCGACCACCTCCCGGTGCGGGCTCGGCTGCGGATAAAGGACGCCCCCGGACCCGGGAGCGAGGGTGGGGTCGGCTAGCTTGGCCCTTATGCCAGAGTCCTCGGCACGCGCTCCTCGCGCCGCGCACGAAAGTGTCGTTCGCCCCCGCAGTTCGGTTCTGGAGCGCTTCCGCCGGATCGTGACTTACCACGAGCTGCTGGTCGGAATGACCCGCAAAGAGCTCAAGGTCAAGTACAAGAACAGCATCTTGGGCTTCGCGTGGTCGCTGCTCAACCCGTTGCTCTACCTCGTCGTCTTCTACATCGCGTTCGTGAAGATCCTCGGCTCGGGTGTTCCCGCGTTCCCGATCTACTTGCTGTCGGGCCTGCTCGTGTGGAACCTCTTCTCGACCGGCCTGTCGGGCGCCTGCTTGTCGGTCGTGTCGAACGCCGGGCTGGTGAAGAAGGTCTCGTTCCCGCGGGAGATCCTGCCGCTCGCTGCCGTGGGCAGCATGCTCATCCACTTCTTCTTGCAGAGTCTCGTGCTGTTCGCGGTGCTCGCACTCGTGCAATGGCACGTGGCGTGGGCGTACATGCCGCTGCTGCCACTCGCGCTGATCGCGTTGTTGCTGCTCACGGGCGCGCTGGGGATCCTGTTGAGCGCGACCAACGTGTACCTGCGTGACACGCAGCATTTCCTCGAGCTCGCGCTCCTCGCGTGGTTCTGGGTAACCCCGATCGTCTACGGCTTCATGACCATCGACCGTCGCTCCGGTGGCTGGTTCAAGAAGGTGTACCTGCTCAATCCGGTTACGCCGATCGTGCTGATCTTCCAGCGCGCGATCTACGGCAAGCTCGACAATCCGAAGGTCGCGGTCACGGCGGCGCAGCCGAAGCTCAATGGGATTCTGCCGCACTGGGGCATGGGCACCTACTTGGCGTACCTCGGGTATTCCTTCGTGGTCGGAGCGATCATCTTGGCGATCGCGATCTCGGTGTTCGGGCGCCTTGAAGCCAACTTCGCCGAGGAGCTCTAGGAGTGCCGGCTGCGATCGAGATTCGTCACGTCTCCAAGAAGTTCCGGCTGTACCACGAGCACTACACGTCGTTCAAAGAGAGAATGATCCACTTCGGACGCGTGCCCCACGAAGATTTCGTGGCCCTCCACGACATCGACATCGACATCGAAGAAGGAACGACCGTCGGCATCCTCGGGCACAACGGCTCGGGGAAATCCACGCTGTTGAAGTGTGTGGCCGGGATTCTCCAACCCAATAAGGGCGAGATCGTCACCCGGGGCCGGCTCGCCGCGCTCCTCGAGTTGGGCGCGGGCTTCCATCCGGAGCTGACCGGGCGCGAGAACGTGTTCATGAACGCGTCGATCCTCGGTCTCTCGAAGAAAGATATCAGCGCAGTATTCGACGAGATCGTCGCGTTCTCCGAGCTCGACAAGTTCATCGACATGCAGGTGCGTCACTACTCGTCGGGTATGTATGTCCGGCTCGGTTTCGCGGTCGCCGTGAACGTCGATCCCGACATCCTGCTCGTCGACGAAGTGCTCTCCGTCGGCGACGAGGCGTTCCAGCGTAAGTGTCTCGAGCGCGTCGCCGAGTTCCAGCGCGAGGGTCGCACGATCTTGTTCGTGACCCACGCCGCCGACCTCGTGCGCAAGGTCTGCGAGCGCGGACTCGTGCTCGACCACGGCGAGCTTGTCTCCGACTCGACGACCGGGCGATCGGGGAGGCGATCCGGCGTGAGCTCCTCCGCGAAGGCCAGGTGTTCTGGGTGCACAATCGCGTCCAGAGCATCGAGGCCTGCGCCTCGCGACTTCGCGAGCTCGTCCCCGAGGCGCGCATCGCAGTCGCCCACGGGCAGATGGACGAAGGCACCCTCGAACAAGTCGTGCTCGACTT
>JADGOO010000136.1 GCA_017882905.1 Acidimicrobiia bacterium
ATCGCGCGCCACACTCGCTCCGACGTGCACGGCATGTCGATGTGCCGCACGCCGAGGTGGCTCAGTGCATCGACCACCGCGTTCTGCACCGCGGGCGTGGAGCCGACCGTGGCCGACTCGCCGATGCCCTTGGCGCCGAGCTCGTTGAGCGGCGACGGCGTCTGCGTGTGGGCGGTGGTGTACGACGGCAGCTCGGCTGCACTCGGGATCGCGTACTCCGCGAGCGTCGAGGTGAGCGGGTTGCCGTCGTCGTCGTAGACGTACTGCTCCCAGAGCGCCTGGGCGATGCCCGACGCGAGGCCACCGTGCACCTGGCCGTCGACGAGGAGCGGGTTCACGATCACACCGCAGTCGTCGACTGCGAAATGCTGGCGCGGCGTAACCCGGCCGGTCTCGGTGTCGACCTCGACGACCGCGATGTGCGCACCGAACGGGAACGTGGATCCCGACCGCTCGGTGTCGTGCTGCACCATCAACGGCTCGCCGCCGTCCGACGCCGTGCGCGCGAGCTCGGACCACTGCAGTGCCTTGCTCGGCACGCCGGCGACGCCGAGGCGACCGTCGCCCACCACCACGATGTCTTCGGGCGCCGCTTCGAGCAGCTCGGCCGCGAGCGCCTTGGCCTTGTCGACCACGAGCTTGGAGGTCTGCAGGACCGCCGTGCCCCCGAGCTGCATCGAGCGCGACCCGCCGGTGCCACCACCCCGCAACACGAGCGCGGTGTCGGACTGCACGTAGTCGATCTGCTCCATCGGCACGCCGAGCTGATCGGCGACGATCTGCGTGAACGCGGTCGCGTGCCCCTGCCCGTGCGCGGACGTGCCCGCCTTCACCGTGACGCGCCCGTCGTCGTGCACCTCGACCTCGGCGAACTCGGAGCCACCGCCGGTGACCTCGACGTAGACCGACATCCCGATGCCGAGCTGCATGCGGTCGTCGCGTGCGCGGCGCTCCGCCTGCTCCGCGAGCAACGCCGGGTAGTCGGCGACGCGCAGCGCTTCGTCGAGCGCGAGCTCGTAGTCGCCGCTGTCGTAGTTCGCGCCCATCAACGTGGTGTAGGGGAACTCGGCGGGCTGGATGAAGTTCTTGCGCCGCAGCTCCGCGGGGTCCATGCCCAGCTCGTCGGCCGCCATGTCGATGATGCGCTCGAGGAACGCGGCCGCCTCCGGGCGCCCCGCGCCGCGGTAGGCGCCCATCGGCGTGGTCTGCGTGACCACGACCGCGACGTCGAACGCGATCTTCGGGATGTGGTAGACGCCCTGCGCCATGGTCTTGGTCTGGCCGACCACGAGCACGCCCCCGAAGCCGGCGTACGCACCGCCGTCACCGATGAACCGGCACCGCATGCCCACGATGGTGCCGTCGCGCTTGAGGCCGAGCTCGACGTACTGCACCTGGCCGCGTCCGTGCGGCATCGAGATCATGTTCTCGGAGCGGGTCTCGACCCACTTCACCGGGCGGCCGAGCTCCATCGCCAGCTTGGCGGTGACGACGCCCTCCGCCGAGAGGTGCTTGGCACCGAACGAACCGCCCACGTTCGGGGCGATCACGCGCAGGCGCTCGGGATCGACGCCCAGCGCGCCCGAGAGCACGCCCTTGATCATGTGCGGCATCTGGCACGCGAGGTGCACGACGAGGTCGAAGTCGCCGTCGTTCGGGACGACCGCGATCGCGCTGCCCTCCATCGGCACGACCGCAACCCGCTGATTCTCGAAGCGGCCGCGCACGACCACGTCGGCGCCCTCGAGTGGGTCGGCACCGCCGGCCTGCATGCCGATGACGACGTTCGACCCGATCGACTCGAACTGCAACGGCGCGTCGGCCGCGAGCGCGTCTTCCATGTCGATCGCGGCGTCGAGCGGCTCGTAGTCGACTTCCACCATCTCCGCCGCGTCGACGGCCTGCGCGCGTGTCTCCGCGACGACGACCGCAACCGGGTCGCCCACGTAGTTGACGCGCCCCTGCGCCATCGCGTTGTGCGCCGTGTCGGGGTGCAACAACATGAACGCCGGCGCCGACGGGAACTCCATGTCGTCGGCCGTGTACACACCGACGACACCGGGCATCGCGCGCGCGGCACTCGTGTCGATCGACCGGATATCAGCACGCGCCATCGGCGACCGCACGAACTGCGCGATGAGCATGCCGTCGACTTGGAGGTTGTCGACGTAGGTGACCGCGCCGCGCAGGAGCGAGGGGTCTTCGACGCGTCGTACCGGCGACCCGGCGAACGAGCCCGCCGCGAACGTCACTTCCCTGCCTCTTCGAGCGCGCGGCGGACGAGGACCGTGGCCAGATGCCGGCGGTACTCGGGCGACGCGTTCAAGTCGGTGGGCGGCTCCGTGCCTTCGGCCGCGAGCGCAGCCGCGTCGGTGGCCGACGCGCCGCTCTGCACGGCCGCTTCGACCGCCGTGGCTCGCAGCGGCGTGGAGCCCATGTTGACGAGCGCGATACCGGTGGTGCCGTTGGTGACCGCCGCCACTCCGACGATGGCCCAGTCCTGGGCCCGGCGGTTGAACTTCTGGAACGACCAACCCGCCCCGGGAACCTTGGGCACCCTGATCTCGACGAGCATCTCGTCGGGCGCCAGCGCGGTCTCGAGGAACCCCTCGAAGAAGTCGGTCGCCGCGATATCACGCCGACCGTTCGGGCCCTGCGCGACCAGCGTGCCGCCGAGCGCGAGCACTGCGGCAGGAAGGTCGGAGGCGGGGTCGCCGTGCGCGAGCGTGCCACCCAACGTGCCGCGGTGACGCACCTGCGGGTCGCCGACCTGGTGCGCGGTGTGCGCGAGCAACGGCACCTGCGCGTGCAGCAGCTCAGACGTCTCGAGCTCGTGGTGACGGACGAGTGAGCCGATCGCGATCTCGTCGCCGCGCTCCTCGATGTAGGAGAGGTCGGGGACCCGACCGACGTCGATGAGCACCGACGGCGTCGCGAGCCGCAACTTCATCAACGGCAACAACGAGTGACCACCCGCGAGCAGCTTGGCTTCGTCGCCGTGCTCGATCAGGAGCGACACCGCTTCTTCCGCCGACCCTGCCCGCACGTAGTCGAACGCCGCGGGGATCACGACTGCACCAACGTGCCCCGGTCGGCCGCACCCGCGAGCACTGCCTTGACGATGTTGTGGTCCCCGGTGCACCGGCAGAGGTTGCCTTCGAGACCTTCACGCACGCGGGCTTCGTCGAGCTCGGGCTCTTCGTCGAGCAGCGACACGATCGCCATCACCATGCCCGGCGTGCAATAGCCACACTGCAACGCATGGTTCTCGCGGAACGCCTCCTGCACCGGGTGCAGCGTGCCGTCGGGATCGGCGAGTCCTTCGATGGTCGTGATGCTCGTACCGTCGGCCTGGGCCGCGAGCAGCGTGCACGACTTCACCGACTGGCCGTCGAGGAGCACCGTGCACGCGCCGCACGAACTGGTGTCGCAGCCGATGTTGGTGCCGGTGAGCCCGAGCGTCTCCCGGAGGTACTGCACGAGCAGCAGCCGAGGCTCCACATCGTTGGCGTGGCCGGCGCCGTTGACCTGCACCGCAATCTGGACCACTCGCTACCTCCTGATCCGCGCCCCGTCCGTCGTCGGAAAGGCCTTGCGGAGGCGCAATCTAGCGGCGCCCGCCGGTGGCCGCGCCATGCGCCCCTCGCCGCGCCACGAGAATTCGGGAAGCGCCAGGTAGCTTCGACCACTCGTGATCAGCCGCCGCGCATTCCTCGAAGCGGGTGCCCTCGCAGCGCTTGCGGCCGTGGCCACCGCGTGTTCGGGTGGCGGCAGCGACACCGCGTCGTCGACCACTGCGCCGACGGTCCCGCCGACCGCTCCCCCGACGTCGCCACCGACGACGCCCCCTACGGTCGCACCGCTGGGCCCGGCCAGATTCGTGGACGCCGGGCCGACGACTCGGGCGCGGGTGGCGCTCACGTTCCACACCGACGGCGATCTCACCATGGCGCAGCAGTACCTCGACGTGTTGGCCCAGCACAACGCGCACGTCACCTGCTTCATCGTCGGCAAGTGGCTCGACGCCAATCCCACGTGGGCGGCCAAGCTCACCGCGGCCGGCCACGAACTCGCCAACCACACGTACAACCACCTCACGTTCGGCCAGCTCCCGCCCGCGCAGATGAACGACGAGGTCGTGCAGTGCCGTGACCTGCTCGTGCGCCTCACCGGTCAGCCCGGCAAGTACTTCCGGCCGTCCGGCACCGACGACGGCACCAGCACGCCGCCCGCCGCGGTCCTGCAGGCGTCCGGCGCAGCCGGATACGCGACCGTGCTCGGCTTCGACGTCGACCCGCTCGACTACACCGACCCCGGCGCGGCTGCGGTCACGCAGCGCACGCTGGCCGCGGTGAAGGCGGGCTCGGTCGTGAGCCTGCACTTCAACCATGCCGGCACGCTGGCCGCGCTCCCCGGCATCCTCGATGGGCTCGCCCAGAAGAACCTGACGGCCGTCACCACGTCGGAGCTGCTGGCGTAGTCTGAAATCCGAACGCGCCACGTCGGGGGGAATGACCATGGCATCGCTCGATCCGAACGAACCCGATCCGAACGAACCCGATCCGAACGACAAGGTCGTGATCGTCTCGTGTGACACGCACATCGGGCCGCGCCTGCGCGAAGACCTCCGTGCGTACTGCCCGAAGGAGTACCTCGACGACTTCGACGACTTCACCACGTTCGTCGAGGAGAAGGGCGGCACGCGCGGCCTGGAGGCGCTGAACGCGACCGAAGGGCACTACGACCCACACGCGCGCATCCGCGACCTCGACGCCGACGGCACCGCCGCCGAGTGCATCTTCCACGGCAGCCAGAACGGTCAGCCGGTGCCGTTCATCATCTCCGACCCCTCACTCGGCGCCACCACGATGGGCCGCAAGTACGACGTGAGCTACGAGCACGCCGCGGTGGGCCGCCACATGTACAACGAGTGGCTCGCCGACTTCTGCTCGGTCGAACCCGAGCGTCACGTCGGACTCGCGCACCTCCCGATGTGGGACATCGACGCCGCGATCGCGGAGGCCACGTGGGCCCGCGAGCACGGCTTGCGCGCGGTGAACTTCCCCGTCGAAGCCGGTCCCGTCACGGAACTGAAACGCTCACGGTTTGCGGGCCTGCACTACTACAACGACCCGATCTGGGAGCCGTTCTGGGCTGCGTGTCACGATCTCGAGATGCCGCTGGTGAGCCACGGCGGCGCGGGCGACCCGCAGATGGAGCTCGCGGGCGCGATGCCGGTGTGGATCCAGGAGTCGCGCGAGATCGCGCGCCGTCCGATTCACCGGTTGATCTTCGCCGGCGTGTTCGAGCGGTACCCCGGCCTCAAGCTCGTCCTCACCGAGCTCCCCGGCGACTGGTGGCGCGTGAAGCTGGCCGACATGGACTCACTCGGGATGTACGGCGGCGGCGCAGCCGGCATGAAGCCGAGCGACTACGCCAAGCGCAACATCTTCCTCGGTGCGAGCTTCCAGGCGCGCTTCGAGGCAGAAGACGCGCTCGAGCATGACTACTGGCAGAACATCATCTGGGGCACCGACTACCCGCACGTCGA
>JADGOO010000137.1 GCA_017882905.1 Acidimicrobiia bacterium
CGCAGTGAGCTGCCGCGCCGGACGAAGTAGGCGCAAGCCAAGCGTGAGCGGAGCAGCCCAGGAGCGACGGAGGAGCGACATGGGTGCGCAGTGAGCTGCCGCGCCGGACGAAGTAGGCGCAAGACAAACGGCGTGGATGCAGATGTGCACCCACGCCGCCTGTCTTGTTTCCGGCCCCTACTCCGAGCCGATCGGTTGGGCTATCGCTTCATGTTGACGAGGTCCTGGAGGATCTCGTCGGAGGCGGTGATGACCCGGCTGTTGGCCTGGAAGCCGCGCTGGGCGACGATCAGGTTCGTGAACTCGGCGGCGAGGTCGACGTTGCTCATCTCGACCGTTCCGCCCGAGAGCGTGCCGCGACCGCCGCTGCCGGCCGTGCCGATCAGCGGGTTGCCCGAGTTGACGGTGCTGCGGTACAGCGAGCCGCCTGCTTTCTCGAGGCCGGCCGGGTTGGCGAACGCGGCGAGGGCGATCTGGCCGAGCGGCTGGTTGCGGCCGTTGGAGAACACGCCGGAGACCGTGCCATCGCCACCGACCGAGAAGCTCACGAGCGCACCGATCGGCGTGCCGTCCTGGCTGAGCGCGGCGACGCTGTTCTGCGCCGCAGCACCGGTGAGACGGTCGGCCGCGGTCGACGTGCCGAAGTCGACGTTGATGCCGCCGCCGTTCCACGCGCCGGCGGGTGTGAGGCCTCCGACCTTGATCGCGTTCAGCTGCGCCTGTGTGATGTTGAGCAACCGTCCGGCGGGTGCCGAGATCTCACCGGTCGCCTGCGAGAACTGCAGTGTCTGCGGACCGGAGATGTGGTTGCCGTCGGGGTCGAACGCGTCGACCTGCCAGTCGACGGTTCCGGCGCCGTTCGCCACCTTCGTGTACTGCACCCGCAGGGGCACCGATGTGCCGAGCGAGTTGTAGACGTTGATCGACGTGTTGATCGTGGTGCCGACCGCGGCATCGGCGGGCAGGTTGCCACCGGTGCGCACGTCGGTCGTCGTCTGGGCCGGGATCGTCTGGCCGACCGGGATGCGCATGGCGCTGATCGTCGCGTTCGTGTTCACCACGCCGTTCACGGCGGGCCAACCCTGCACGAGGCCACCCTCGGGGGTCGTGAGCTGGCCGAGCTCGTCGAGGCTGAACGAGCCGGCACGGGCATACGCACGCGTGCCGCCCATGTCGACCACGAACAAGCCGTCGCCCTGGATCGCGAAGTCGGTGCTGCGACCGGTGAGCTGCGACGCGCCTTGCGCGAAGTTCGTCTGGATCGCTTCGAGGCGCACACCGAGACCGACCTGTGCCGGGTTCGTGCCACCCTGCAGTGCGAGGGCCGCGCCGCCGGCACCGTGGAGCGATTGGCTCAACAGGTCGGCGAAGACGGCGCTGCTCGACTTGTAGCCGATCGTGTTGACGTTGGCAATGTTGTTGCCCACCACGTCCATCATGGCCTGGTGGCTTCGGAGGCCGGAGACGGCCGCAAACATCGAACGAAGCATTGCTGGTTCCCCTTTTTGATCAGAGAGAGGGAGAGAGAAGACGGACCGTTGGCGCCGTGCGGCGCGTCACCCCGTCACGTTCACCTGCGTCACGTCGGTGAGCGCGTACTCGTTGCCGCCGATGCTGAGCATCGGGCCGCTGGCCGTGAAGCGTGCGCCTGTCACCACGCCGGAGAGCGATTGGCCGTCGGTGCCGTTCTGGTCGAGGACCGAGAGCGACGATGCACCGGAGCTCACGTGCAGCCGGCCCGAATCGCTGCTCGATCCCATGTTGAGTCGCAACCCGTTCGGGTCCCAGTCGGCTGCGCTCGTGCCCGGCACGTTCGCGAGCTGGGCGGAGGTGATCACCGGATCGGGCGATGTGCGTTCGCCGTGGCTGTCGAAGTCGACCGAGAACGGGCCCGCGATCTGGGTCGTCGACAGGAAGGCTCGGGCATCCCAGTGCTTCGAGCCGTCGGCGCCGTCGGCGAGCTTCGTGTACTCGAGCTTGAGCGGCACCGCGGTGCCGCTCTTCGTGTAGAAGATCGTGTTCGCGTTGACTTGTGTTCCGAGCGGCGCGTCGTCGGGAAGGTTGCCGCCCACGTGCGCCATCGTGGTGACGGCCGGTGTGCCGTTCTGCGTGGCGACGGTGACGTTCTTGCCGATCATCGAGCCCGCTTCGAGCACTTCGTTCGATGCGGCGTTGGTCTTCATCTCCGTCTCGATGTTGGAGAGCTTCTCGACCATCGTGAACTGTGCCGTCTGGGCGAGGAACTGCGTGCTGTCAGCGGGCGACATCGGGTCTTGGTACTTGAGCTGCGCGACGAGCAGCTTGAGGAACGTGTCCTTGCCGATGTCGTTGCTCGTCGAGGTGGACGCCGGGCTCGCCGAAGCGGCTGCCAACGATGAACCGCTCGTGAGGGGATCGATCGCCGTCATCGTTGCTCCTTCAGACCTGCACGTCGACGCGGCCGGAAGCCACTGAGGTTGCGGTCGGGTCGGTGGTCGGCGCGACCGTTGGCGCACGCCGCGTCGCGGGTGCGTCGTCGGTGTCGCGGGCCTTGGCGTCACGCCGGGCTTGCGCGGCTTCGTTCTGGTCACTCGTGTCACGGTGGGTGTGTGCGTCCACGGTGAGCTCGCCGGTGCGCACGCCTTCGTGGTTGAGCAGATCGCGCAGTCGGTGCATCTCGCGCTGGAGCACTTCGGTGGCGTGCACCTGCTCGGCGCGCATGTGCACCGACACCACGCCGTCGCGTAGCTCGATGCGCAGCTCCACGCGTCCGAGCTCCGGCGGCTTGAGCTCGAGCCGCATCTGGTAGTTGCCGTCGGCGCGGCCCTTGAAGCCGAGCACCGCCGACGAGACTTGCTGCGCGGCATCGCCCGGCCGCGGGTCGGCCGGCGCGGCGACGCCGGTGGTGGCGTCGGCGGCGTCGGTGGTGTCGACCGATGCCGTCGCGGGCGGGCGGGCGACGGCGGTCAACGGCCCGGTCGATGTGGTGCTGCCGCTCGGCGCGCTCGCGCTCGAGGGGGCAGCTCGTGTGATCGTGGCGTTGGCCACGGCGGGCGCGGCGACGGTGCCGGCCGGCGCACCGTCGCTCACCGCAGCGGGGTTGGCCGCGTTGTGCGCGGATGCGGTCGGCGCGGGCGCTTTGGCGTTCGTGCCCGCCTGCGGCGCGCTGGTGTCGGTAGCCGTAGCGCTGATGGCGGAGCGCTTCGCGTCGCTCGATGACGCGACCGGCACGACCGGCGCGACCGGCGCACCGGGAGTGGCGGCGCGTGCGACTGCGCCGGTGACGACACCCGCGGTTGGCGCTCCGGATCCACTCGTCGCGGCCTTCGGGACATCGGCTTCGGAGCCGCCGGCCGCGCTGATGGTCGCATCGTCCGTGACGGTTGGCTTTGTCGCCGTGGCGGGCGCGGCGACTGGGGTGGCTTCGGGTTCCGGGGTCGCCGATGAGGCCGAGCCCCCGGCTGCGCTGTCGGCTGCGGTCGATGTCGAATCGGGCGCGGCGATTGCGGTCGCGGTGGTCTTGGCCGCCGCGCTCGTGATCGCAGCTCCGGTGCTCTTCGGTGTGGAGGCCGAGGCGTTCGTGACGGTGCCGGCGTGGCCCGGCGCGGCGGCTCCGTTCGCAGTGGCGTCGGTTCGTGCGCCGTCGGCCGGCGCGGTGGTGGCGTCGTCGCTCGCGTGGTCGGCGCCGTTGTCGTGGTCGCGTGCGCCGCTGCCGGCCGCGCGGTCTGCCGATCGGCTGCTCGATGCTGCGCTGCTCGCATCGGACGGGTCGGTGGTCGTGTCGCTCGGTGCCCGATCGGTCGAGCGATCGTGGCGGGCACGTTGCGCGTCACGGACCGCGCGGTCGCGGGCGTCGCGAGCGTCTTGGGTAGCGCGCAAGTCGGCGGCGCGCGTGTCGTCGGCGTCCTGGTCGGGTCCGGCGTCGTCGTTCCGGTCGTCGGAGATGCTCGGCGATTGCGGTCTCGGTGCGGGAGCAGGCGTGTTCGCCGCGAGCACCGACGCGAAGTCGTCGCCGCCCACGTCGGCGAAGCGGCGGGCCGCGCCGCCGCGCGCGGCACCCGTCGACGGGTCGAGGGGAGGCAGGAGGGCGGTCATCGATGAGCTCCGTTGAGGCGTGCCCGCGTGGTCGCGAGCTCGTCGGTCAGTCGGTCTTCGTCGCGCCGGACGTCGATGGCGTGCTCCTCGTAGGCGCGCTCGCGGAGGCGCTCGAGTGCACGGACGCGCCGTTCGGCTTCGCGCCAGCGGCCGAGCTCCTCGGCCGCGTTGGCCACCGCCACCTCGTGCTTCTCACGAGCCCAAGCGATCGCGCCCGCGGCCGCGTCGAGCGTGAAGAGGATCGCTTCCACGTCGCTGTGCGACTGGCGACCACCCGGCCGTTCGAGGCTCATGTAGTGATCGGTGCGCTCGCTCACGAGCTTGGCCGCGCCGGTGACGACTCGGTTGGCGGCGAGCAGGCGGGCTCGGGCTTGTTCCTCTTGGACGCGCCGCACGCGCAGCACCGTCTCGAGGTTGAACTTGAAGCGCTTCATGAGACGTTCCCGGAGATCAGCGCGGCGAGCTGTGCCCACGCGGCATCGGCGGCGGTGAGGTCGTGCATGTCTTGACGCAAGAAGCTGTCCATCGGCTCGTGCAGCGCGATGGCGCGGTCGACCAATGGGTTCGTGCCGGCCACGTACGCGCCGATCTCCACGAGATCGCGTGCGTCGCGGTGAGCGGCGAGCAGTCGCCGGAACTCGGTCGCCACGAGGCGCTGCCCCGTGTCGGTGATTGCCGGCGCGACACGTGAGATCGATTCGAGCACGTCGATGCTCGGGAAGTGGCCCGCAGTGGCGAGCCGCCGTGACAGCACCACGTGGCCATCGAGGATCGAGCGGGCCGCGTCGCCGATCGGGTCCATGAGGTCGTCGCCCTCGATGAGCACCGTGTACAGCCCGGTGATCGAGCCTCGCTCGCCGGCGCCGGCCCGCTCGAGCAGCTTGGGCAGCAGCGAGAAGACGCTCGGCGGGTAGCCGCGCGTGGCGGGCGGCTCGCCTGCCGCGAGGCCGACTTCGCGTTGTGCCATCGCGAAGCGAGTGAGGCTGTCCATGAGCAACAGCACGTCGGTGCCTTGGTCGCGGAACCACTCGGCGATGCGTGTGGCGGTGAACGCGGCGCGCAGGCGCACGAGGGCGGGTTCGTCGCTCGTGCTCACCACGACCACCGAACGGGCGAGGCCTTCGGGCCCGAGGTCGCCGTCGAGGAACTCGCGGACTTCTCGACCGCGCTCGCCGATCAGTGCGAGCACCGTGACGGGTGCTGCGGTGCCGCGAGCGAACATGGAGAGCAGGCTCGACTTACCGACGCCGGAGCCGGCGAACACTCCCACGCGCTGACCGCGACCAACGGGCATCAGCGTGTCGACGGCGCGCACGCCGAGCGGCAGTTGCTGTCGGATCGGCGTGCGCCGCAGCGGGTGCGGCGCGCTGCCGTCGACGGTGACACGCTCGCAGTCGGTGAGCGGCGGTCCACCGTCGAGCGGTCGGCCGAGGCCGTCGAGCACGCGTCCGAGCAACCCGTTGCCGACGGGGACGGTGGTACGAGATCCGGTGAGCGCGCAGCGTGCGCCAGCCTGCACGCCTGCGAGCTCACCGTACGGGAGGCACACGAGTGTGCCGTCGCGCACGGCGACAACTTCAGCCGTGATCGCGCCCCGAGCTGTCGGTACTTCGATTGCGCTTCCGATCGCTGCGTCGAGTCCGGCGATCTCGAGCTCGAGGCCGACCACGCGCACGACCTTGCCGTAGATCCGCGGTCGGGCCGCGGCGAGCACGCCGTCGAGGGCGGCGCTGCTCATCGATCCGTCGACGGTGGCCGTTGCGCTCACTCGGTGCCTCCGGCGAGCAGCTCGCTCACTCGTTCGAGCGCCGGTGCGATGCGCGCGTCGATGCGGGTGTTGTCGATGTCGACGATGCAGTCGCCGGGTCGCAGGCTGGTGTCGGGCACCACGGTCAGCGTCCGGTTCAGGACCACGTCGGTGAGCTCGCCGGCGGTCGCGATGTCGTTGGGGTGCAGGCGGGCCACCACAGCGCCGTTCTCGGGCGCGAGGCGCAGCGCGCGAGTCAGCGCGTCTCGCGCCGCATCGTCGGTGTGGCGCAGCTCGTGGCCGACAAGCTCCATCGCGATCGTGCACGCCATGTCGACGATGCGCGCCTCCATGTCGACGACGATCGCCTGGTGGTCGGTGGCGAGCTCCTGCGCGGTGCCGTGCAGCTCGGCGAGGAGCGCGCGGATCTGTTCGCCGCGCGCTCGTTCGCGCGAATCGATCGCTTCGGCGGCGTCGGCGAGGCCGGCGCTGAAGCCTGCGTCGTACCCGGCTCGGTAACCCTCTTCGGTGGCGTCGCGCACGAGTCCCGGATCAACCACGAGATCCCGTGCCGAACGCGCGCGCACGGTGCCGAGATCGGCGCGTGTGGCAGTCGCATCAGCGGGGTCGAGGCCTCGCAGCACCCGCACGCGGGGGCCGGTCGTGGTCGTCACGAGAACTCCGAATCGGGTTCCCGTCCGTGGGTGGTCGTGGTCGCCGGCGCATCCGTTGCCGACGGGTCGACGCGAGGTACACGTCGTCTGGAGATGCGAATCGTCCTCACGCCGCCCGAGATGAGTCTTGGAAGATTTCTTGAGGAGCGCTTGAAGATTCAGACGTCACAAGGCCACGCACAAGGAGGCGCGAGCGAAGCAGCCCAGGAGCGACGAAGGAGCGAACATGGGTGCGCAATGAGCTGCCGCGCCGGACGAAGTAGGCGCAAGAGACTCAGATGACGAGTTCGTCGCCGCCGCGGCTCATCACGATCTGGCCGGCTTCCTCGAGCGTGCGGATCACTCGCACGACGGCAGCTTGGGCTTCTTCCACCGTCTTGAGCTTCACGGGGCCGAGCAGGTTGATCTCGTCGGCGAGGTTCGCCGCGGCGCGCTCCGACATGTTGTTCATGATCTTGTCGCGCACCTTCTGGTCGACTCCCTTGAGCGCGATGGCGAGCTCCTTGGTGTCGACCGAGCGCAACAGGAGCTGCACCGACCGGTCGTCGAGCGTGATGATGTCCTCGAACACGAACATGCGGCTGCGAACGTCGTCGGCGAGCTGCGGATCGTTGTGCTCGAGGCCTTCGAGGATGAGTCGTTCCGTCGCGCGGTCGGAGTTGTTGAGGATGTCGACGAGGCTCTGGATGCCGCCCGCCGACGAGAAGTCGGCTTGCTGGATCACGGTGGAGAGCTTGCGCTCCAGGATGGCTTCCACGTGCTCGATCACGTCGGGCGAGGTGCGGTCCATCTTGGCGATGCGCTCGGCTACGTCGCGTTGCAGCTCGTCGGGGAGCGCGGAGAGCACGAGCGCGGCGCCGGTGGAGCTCATGTGCGCGAGCACGAGCGCGATCGTCTGTGGGTGCTCGTCTTGCAGGTAGGAGAGCACTTGTCGTGAGTCGGCGCGGCGGAGGAACTCGAATGGTGCGGCCACGAGCGTGACGCCGAGGTTCTCGAGGATCTCTTCGGCTTTGTCGGCGCCGACGCTGGCTTCGAGGATCTCGCGGGCCGTCTCGTAGCCACCCTGGGCGATGTGGGCTCGCGCGAGGTAGGTGTCGCGGAACTCGGTCATCACGTCGGTGATCTCTTCGGGTTCGAGGTGGTTGAGGCGCGCCACCTCGGCCATGATCTCGGCGATCTCGGGCTCGCGCATCGTGCGCAGGATCTGCGCGGCGCGATCTTTGCCGACCTGCATCACCAGGATGGCGGCCTTCTGCACTCCGGTGAACCCTCGACCCGACATGGTGCCTGGTGCTCCTCAGTCCTTCTGCTAGTCCCGGCGGTCGGCGAGCCAGGAGCGCAGCGTCTGGGCCACGTCTTCGGGCTGCCGTTCGATCAGGTCGACGACGTCTTGGTGCACGCTCGAGCGCGCCGGCTCGAGGGCTCGTGCCGAACCAGCGGGGAGCTCGCCGCCGAGTGCGCTGCCGAGCTCACCCGCGAAGAACGTGCCGTGGCCGGCGGCTTCGAGCGCCGCGTAGTCGAGCGGCACCCGCATGGGCGCGAAGCCCACTTGCGCCCGCTTGATGCTGCGCCAGGCGAGGAAGAGCACGAGCGCCACGATGAGCAGCGTCGCGAGGTAGCGCACGATGCCCATGAGATCGAGCGGTGATGCGGCCGACGCGGGATGCGCGGCGGCGTTGAAGTGCTGCTGTGCGAGCGCCACGGTCTGCTTGTCCATGGCGACTCGTTGCACCACGAGCTCGTCGTTGCGCTTCGGGTCGATGCCCGCGGCGGCCGCGATCAGGCTCTGGTAGTTCGCGAGCTGGGCGCGCGTCACCGCGTGGTCGTCGATGGCCGCCGAGACGCTCAGGCGCTTGATCGCGAACCCGGGGATCTCGATCTTCGAGGTGGTCGAGTTCACCGCGTAGTTGCGTTGGTTGTCGGTCTGGTTGTAGTCCTGGTTCGCAGCGGCGGCGCCCGGCGTTCCGGTCGGGCCGAGGACTCCCACCGCTGAGGTTCCCGGTCCCTTGAACGTGGTCTGCTGATCATGCGCACCGGTCACCGACTGCTTGCCGTCCTTGCCGACGACGGGTGTCTGCGTGGTGGTGTCGGTCTCGCCCTTCGAGTAGTCGACGTCGGCGTTCACGACCACGCTCGCGTGCCCCGGTCCGAGCGATTGCGCGAGCATCGCCTCGATCTGGGTCTTCACGGAGTCGTCGTACGCGAGCGTCCGCGAGAGGTTCTGCGTTGTGGCGAAGGCTGCGTCGGAACCCGGTGCGTAGAGCAGGTTGCCGCTCGTGTCGGTGACACTCACCCCGTCGGGCGCGAGGTCCTTCACGCTCGATGACACGAGGTGCACGATCGATTGCACTTCCTCGGTGCCGAGCCGCACCCCACCCGTGTCGACCTGAACCGATGCCGTTGCCTTCTGCCCGTCGGCGCTCACGAACGGGTCGCTCGAGGGCAACGCGAGGTTCACCGTGGCTGCGGTCACGCCGTGGATCGCCTCGATGGTCTTGGCGAGCTCGGTCTGCACGGCACGCTGGTACGTGACGTTCTGCTCGAACTCGCTCGTGGTGATGCCCATCTTGTCGAGCAGCGCGTAGCCGTCGGTGTTCGCAGGAAGACCCTTGCCCGATAGGGCAACTCGCGCCTTGTACAGCGACGACTGCGGGACGAGCACGGTGTTGCCGCCGTCGGCAAGCTGGTACTTCACGCCCATGCTGTCGAGCGCGGAGGTGACGTCGGACGCGTCTTTGCCACTGAGGTTCGAGAACAGCGGCGAGTACGACGGCGCGCTCGACCACTTCATGAACATCGTGGTCGCGAGCACGAGGCCGGCGATGCCGAGCACGCTGATGACCTTCTGGCCGGGCGTGAACCCGCTCGCGAACTTCTGGCCCGAGCGCTTGAGGCGCTCGACGTCGACGATCGGCATCAGATCTGCATCCTCATGATGTCGTTGAACGCCTCAACCGCGCGGTTGCGCACTGCCACGGTGAACTCCGTGGCGAGGCTCGCTTCCGACGCCGCGATCATGTAGTCGTGCACGTCGTTGAGGTTGCCGGTGGCGGCCTTCACGGCCAGGCCGTCGGCGTTCGATTGCACGCCTTGCAGGCTGTCGAGCGCGTTCGCGACCACGTTGCCGAAGTCGCCGCTCGACTTCTGGATCTGCTGGCCGGTGGTGCCGACGGCACCCGCCGCGCCCGCACCGCCCGGCGCGGCCGGGTTGGCAACGCCGGAGAGGCCGGACATGCCGGCGCCGAGGATCGATCCGATGGCGCCCATGTCAGTGCGGCGCGATCTGGAGGGCCTGCTGGTACGACTCGCGAGCGCGGTCGATCACCTGCAGGTTCATCTGATAGGAGCGTTGTGCCTGGATCAGCATGACCATCTGGTCGCCGAGGTCGATGTCGGGATAGCGCACGACACCGTCCTTGTTGGCGTTCGGGTTGCCCGGTTCGTAGCGCTGGCGCCCGGCCGGGTCGCCCCGGTCGATGCCCGCGACTTCCACGCCGCCGCCCACGCCCGGCGGGTCGTTGCCGTCGCTCGGAACGGACTGCGCCACGACGTAGCTCGCTTGGTACGCGGGCTGGTCGTAGGGCCGGATCGTGTTCATGTTGGCGATGTTGTCGGAGACCGAGTCCATCCAGACCCGGTTCGCGTACAGCCCGGAGGCCGCCGTCTGGAACACAGGGAACAGCGACATCATCTACCCCGCTTGCTGAGCGTTCGCGCCGCGTAGGCGCCGTGGGTGTGCGTGCGCGACCGCATCACTGGCCTTGGATCGCGGTCTGCACGAGGTGGAACTCGTTGTTGGCGGCCTGGGTCATCAGCTGGTAGCGGAGCCCGGTGTCGATCAGCGCCACGGTCTGCTCGTCGACGTTCACGTTGTTGCCGTTCGGGCCGGTCGCCGCGGTCGAGCGCGACGTGCTCATGCCGAAGCTCGAGAGGTCGCCGTTGTTCATGGCGTTCTGCAACGAGCTCTCGAAGTCGACCTTCTCGGCGAGGTAGCCGGGGGTCTCGGCGTTGGAGATGTTCTCGGCGATGATCCGCTGGCGGGCCGACAGACCGGACAGCGCCGCGTGGATGGCACCCATCGTGAGATCGCTCACTGCCGGCCTCCTCGCCGGAGGCGGGCGCGCAGGGTTGTCTGCGACACGGGAACCTCCCCGTCTCGATCCGTCCCTGGTGTGTGGCCGCCGGCGTCCAGTGCCGGGTGGGCCCACCGCGTGGTGAGCCATCTCGCGGTGGCCTGCATCGGAGCCTTGCCGCACGAGTTGAGGCCGCGTGGAGATCTTGAGGATCTCGTGAGGCTTCAGCGCGGCGCGGCCCCGCCGATTGAGGTGACACACCGGGCCGAGCGGCCCGCTTCGAAGCGTGGGGGCGCCGTGCCCCGGCGCAGTGCAGCGAACGGGGTGAAGCGTGGTCGGCGACCGCAACGCGTTCGACGCATCGGGCAACGACGATTTCGACCGGGCCCGAGCGCTCGTGCGCGATCAACGCGAGGACGAAGCCCTCGACTCGTTCGAGATCGCGATCGACGGCACCGACGATCCGTGCATCAAGGCGTCGGCGGCGGCGCACGTGGCGGCACTGTTGCTCGGCTTCGGTCGGCCTTGGGAAGTGGCCGCCTTCGCCGTCACGGTGCGTGAGCATGGTTCGCGCGCGCTGGGTGATGTGCTCGAAGCGGCGGCCTGCGTGCAGCTCGGCGACCCGCTCGGGGCGCTCCAGCTGCTCGGCGACGAGGGCCCCGTGCCCGAACCCACCGACGAGTGGTTCCCCTGCTCGGCGGCCGGTGCGCGGGCCACCCGGGTGCGGGCGCTGGCGCTGGCCGGTCGGGTCGATGACGCGCGCACGGAGCTCGAGCGGGGACTGCGGGCCACTCCCGACGGCCACGAGCTGTGGGAGTCGCTGGCCACCCTCGCCGCCGAGGGTCACATCGACCCAACTCGACTGGTCAGATATCTGGAGCCGGCCCGGGTGGTCGACCTGTTCGGTTGGATCGTCGGCGCGCCGTCGACCGGCCTCGACGCCATCGCCGAAGCCCTGTGGAGGAGCTCGCCGGGCGACCTGCGTGTGCTCGCGGCATCGACCCTCTTCGCCTGGCAGCTCGAACCCGAGCGCGCCCGTGAGTGGTC
>JADGOO010000138.1 GCA_017882905.1 Acidimicrobiia bacterium
CGCCCCACTCCACGCTCATGGCGGTCGGGGTGGTCTTCGTGGCCGCCGTGGTGCTCTGCGTCCCGTCGCTCGCGCTCCTCTACGTGCTGCAGCAACGAGGGGATCTCGACGGCAGCACGCGTGCCCCGTGACCTCGGGTCGGTGCTAGTCGGCGGCGCGCCGTGTCGCCCGTTCGACGCCGCGTTCGATCGCCGCGATGAGCGCGGGGCGCAGCTGCGCGGCCGAGATCACACGGTGAACGGAACCGACGGCGAGGGCACGCTCCACGGTGTGGATGGCGTCGAACTCCGCGCCCACCTCGCCCAGCTTCTCGAGGCGCACCGCGGCGACCAGCTCGGCGAGCTCGGCGCGTAGTGAGTCGCGCTGCACGACCGGAGCCGCGGCGACGCGCTGTTCGAGCGCCCGCACGCGCGGGTCCGACTGCACGCGCCCGTCGACCTCGCCCGTGAACACCACGGCCGCCGCGGCCGAACCGCCGATGACCGAGGCGAACGAACCTTCCACGGCGAGCACTTCCATGTTGTCGTTCAGCGTGGCGCTGAACACCACGAACGCGCCACCGTGGTACCGCGACACCACGCAGAGCACGATCGGGCCGGCGAAGTTCACAACGGCGCGGCCGATCTCGGCGCCGTATTCGAGCTGCAGCTTGCGCAACGATTCCGGTGACCCGTCGAACCCGGAGAGGTTGGCGAGCACGACGGCCGGCCGGTTGCCGCTCGCCGCGTTCAGCGCGCGCGCCACCTTCTTCGACGACAGCGGGAACAGGGTGCCCCCCGACCACTGATCGGGTCCGTCGCCGGGCACGAGCCCGGGTCGCGGGAGAGGCCTCGACTCCACGCCGAGCAGGCACACCGGGATCCCGCCGAGGTGGGCCTCGAACACGATCGCCGTCTCCGCGTCGCGCATGTCGCGCCAGCGTTCGATCGGCGCGTGATCGGCGTCGGCGACGGCGCGCATGACGGTGCGCATGTCGAACGGCCTCTTGCGCTCGGAGTTCGTCGTCTCGTCGAAGATCTCGCCGATCGTGGTGAACGATGCGTCGGGAGTCGCGTGCGGCGAGTCGCGGACGTCTCGGTCGAACGGGTCGGTCGTGGTGGCGCGTCGCGGCATCTGCTCGCCGGGCGCGACGTAGGTGTGCGCGTAGTAGTCGTGCAGCAGTGCGACGGCTTGGTTCACGTCAGGCGCCCACATCTGCGCTTCACCGTTGGGGCCCATGATGCGTTCGTAGCCGCCGAGACCGAGGTTGTCCTCGGCCGAGACGGCGCCGGAGTAGTCGAGGGCCTGCTTGCCGGTGAGCACCATCGCGCTGTCGGGTGTCATCACGAGGATGCCGCGTGTGTGCATCAGCATGGTGGCCTCGGCGTTCCAGTACGGCTGCGCGCCCACGTTGATGCCCGTGACGACCACGTTCACCTCGCCGCCGCGTTGGGTGTGCTCCACGAGGCGGCGCAGCACACGCCCCACCCAGTCGAGGTTCTCCGTGCCGCTGTTCATGGCGATGCGCGCACCGGCCGACAGCGCGAACCACTCGATCGGGAGGCGCTCCTCGGCCGCGAGATCGATCGCGGCCAGCACGAGACGGCACTCCGCTTCGCCGAGCGAACCGAGCGCCTTGGTGGGGTCGCCGAGGATGGCGACGCGGGCCACGCCTTCGGGGTAACGCTCGGTGGGGGTGCGCACGCGCGCCACCACGATTGCGGCCCGATTGCGGCCCGGCGCGCGATCGACGGGCATCATCCGCCCGTCGGCATCGAGGTCGTGCTCCACGAAGGAACCCCCCGGCCCGGCGAGCAGCTCGGCGAGCTCGTACGGGTAGGGAGCGCCGCGGCGCCGCGCGGCTACGAGCTTCTGTGTGTACTCGTCGAGGGGTCGCATCGGCTCGGTCGGCGGTTCCTCGAGGCGCACCGAGCTGCCGCCGCCCGGCTGGTTGCGCACCCGCAGCACCACTTCGTGCAGTGCGCCGTGCTCATCGGCGACCCGGCCTTGCACCACCGTCTGGTCGAAGCCGAGGCCTTCGGTCATCGGCGCAAGCCGCTCGACGAGCGCGTAGAACGCGTCGGCGGGCGCGTCGACGGGCGGCCAGATGTAGAGCATCACGCGGTTCCAGGTGAGCTGGCCGGCGCGCGGATGCGCAGCACGCGCGCTGCGGATGCTGTCGAGGCACGACGCGAGCACCTGCTCGAGCTCGGGAAAGCCGAGCACCGTGCCGTCGGCATCGCGCACGACCGTGGCGTCGCGCACCTCCGCGAGTGCGATGAGCCGCTCGTCGGACGGGTTGTCGTGGGCGACGCAGTCGTAGAGGTACACGTCGGAGGCCGACGGCAACCGGGTCACGGCGAAGCGAGAGAGGCGCCAGAAGCGCAGGCGCCGGCTGATCATGGGATGCAGTCCGCGAACCGGACGTTCCTCGGCGAACTCGACGCTGTCGTCCACTCGCCGGTAGGTGAGCTGCTCGATGTGCACCTCGTCGCCCAGCACGCAGTACGACACCGCCACGCGCCGCACGCGCGGCGCGAGCTGCGCCTGTTGCACGTGCATGAGCAACAACTCCGCGAGTGCATCGCCGTCGAGTGCACCCACGCCTGCATCGGCCGCGAGGTACACGTCGACGACCACGGCGTCGTCGCCGTCGAGCTCGTTCGCGATGGTTGCCGCCGCGTGGAGCACAGCGTCGACAGTCGCCGCGCTCCCGCGCGTGGCGATCAGTCGAACTCGCTCGCCACGGTGCACGTACTCGGCGCCCACAACGACCTCGTTCCCGACAGCGATGCGCTCCACCTGCTCGAGCGCACGGATCTTGTAGTACCGGCGCGTGAGCACTTCGAGCACGGGGGTTCGGGTCGCATGGTCGGCGAGCCGGTCGGCCACGAGCGGGAGGAGCGGTTGCGGTGTGGCCACGAGCGCTTCGAGGTCGGCAGTCGAGTCGGGCGAAGCCGTGAGCCGTTCGAGCGCCTCGCGTGCCGCGATCGCGGCCTCGGCGTGCACCCGTTCGATGATCGGACGATCGAACACGCGGTAGCGAACGTTGCGAGCCAGGTTGCCGATGACCGGCGAGCGCAGCTGGGTGGCCACGATCAGGCTGTCGAGCGTGTCGCGCAGCTCGGGCTCGAGATCGCGATCGAGGGCCTCGAGCTCGAGATGCTCGAGGATGCGCACGACGACCGGTGCGTGCGTAGGCCCGCGCTGCTGGGCCACGAAGATGTGATGCAGCGCCGATTCGAGCGCCGCGGTGCGCACCAGCTGCCGTACGTCGTAGTGCGCGAGCGCCCGCCCGAGAGCCGTGCGGAACCGGTCGGGGAGACCTTCGAGATCGACGTCGACCGACCGCAGGTACGTGCGGAACCGTTCGCGGGGGCTGTGGATCTCGTCGGCGTCGCGCGCGCCGTCGTCGCGGCGGTTCCGGGTGAGCATCGTCACGTCGGCGAAGATCCGCAGCGCGTCGAGCTCGGCGCGCAGCGCCGCCCGGGGGTCGAGGGTGCGTGTCGCGTGGTGGCGTTCGAGGAAGGCGATCGCTTCGTCGACGCGCACGTCGAAGCCGGCCAGGCACGCGCGCACACCATCGATCGGTCCGAAGCTCGAATCGGCGGGACCGGCGCCCGCGGCGAGTGTGAGGCGTTCGGCTTCGACGGCCTCGCCAGCCGCGGCGGGTGCCGCAGTGGCGTCGGCCGGCGCGGCGATCGCCTCCAGCCGCGCGAGCGTGGCCCCTGCCTCCACTTGGCTGTTCGGTGCGACGGGGATCTCCACGACGCGCCCGGTGACGGGCGCGCGGATCACCGTCTCCATCTTCATGCTCTCGACCACGAGCAGCTTGGCCCCCGCCGCGACCACGTCACCGGGCGCGGCAAACACACCGACGACCACAGCTGCGCTCGGCGCCCGCACGAGACCCGCGTCGCCGCGTGCGAACCGGTGCGTGGAGCTGTCGACCTCGACCACATGGTCGGAGCCGTCGATGAGCGATACGACGCGGTGGGGTGGACCGTCGAGGAAGAGCCGGCTGCGCAACGGACCGGTGCGTTCGAGCACGGCATCGATCACCGCGCCGTCGCACTCGATGCGATACCAACCGTGCGCGCCCACGCAGCGCACGAGGATGCGATACCTGTGGCCCGCATGGCTCAGCTCAACCGTCTGGCCGAGCGCGCGGGCTGCTTCCGGCCGGCCCCGAGCGGCCGACGCGAAGAAGCGGTCGCGGTCGAGTGCGGCTTCTTCGTCGTGCGCGTCGATGGCGGCCACCACGAGCGCGGCGGCCGCGTCGCGGCTCCACGCGCGGGGCGTGCCGGCCGGGAGCCGGTCGAGCCAGCCGGTGTCGGCGCTGCCGTCGGCCACCTCGGGACGCGCGAGGAGGTCGAGGAGGAACGACTTGTTCGTCGCTCCGCCGCGCACCACGAGCACGAGGTCGTCGAGCGCGCGGGCGAGCCGGGCGCGTGCGAGGTTGCGGTCGGGACCCCACGCCACCACCTTGGCGATCATCGAGTCGTACTCCGCGGGGATCGCGTCGCCCTCCTCGACGCCCGTGTCGATGCGGATACCGGCACCGGTGGGCAGCGCGAGGACCTCGATGCGGCCGGGGGCGGGCGCGAAGTCGCGCTGCGGATCTTCGGCGTTGAGGCGAGCTTCGATCGCATGACCCCACGGCGACGGTTGCGCGCCCAGGAGCGGCAGTCCGGCGGCCACGTCGAGCTGGAGCTGCACGAGGTCGAGGCCCGTGGTCATCTCGGTGACGGGGTGCTCGACCTGCAGTCGCGTGTTCACCTCCAAGAACGCGAACGTGGCCGTATCGGGTGCGTAGAGGAACTCGACGGTGCCGGCGTTCTCGTAACCGGCGAGCTTGCAGAGCCGCGCCGCAGCATCGGCCACCGCGGCCGACTGCTTGTCGGTGAGCACGGGCGACGCCGACTCCTCGATGATCTTCTGGTGGCGGCGCTGGATGCTGCAGTCGCGCACGCCGAGCGGCCACACGGTGCCGAACGCGTCGGCGATCACCTGCACCTCGATGTGGCGAGCGTGGGTGATGCGCTGCTCCATGAACACGGTCGCGTCACCGAACGCGCGTGCTGCCTCGTCGCGCGCGCTCTCGAACGCGCCGTCGAGCTCGTCGTCGCTCGTCACCACACGGATCCCGCGACCGCCGCCGCCCGCCGCCGCTTTCACCACGAGCGGGTAGCCGATGGCGCGCGCGTGCTCGCGTGCTTCGGCCACCGTCGCGATCGGGCCACCGCTCCACGGAGCCACCGGTACGCCCGCCTCTTCGGCGAGGCGCTTGGCCGCGATCTTGTCGCCGAGGAGCCGCATCACGGCCGGCGACGGTCCGATGAACGTGGCACCGAGGGCGGCGCAGTGCTCGGCGAACGCGGCGTCTTCGGCCACGAAACCCCAACCCGGCCACACCGCGTCGGCGCGAGCAGCGGTGATGGCCCGCCCCAGGAGCGCGTGATCGAGGTAGGGGCGCAGCGGCGCGTCGGGCCGGCCGCGGTCGGTGGCGAAGTCGTCGAGGCACACGGCTTCGTGCGCCTGGCGGACGAACAGTGCGCCGCGCTCGGCTGCGGTGTGCAGCGCGATCGTGACCAAGCTCGTGGCGCGCTCGCGGTTGCGGTCGCGCACCGCGTGGATCAGGCGGGTCGCGGCCTCGCCTCGGTTGACGATCGCGATGCGGTTGAAGCCGTCGACCGTCTCGGCCACGTATGCGCGTCCCGTGGGCTGGGGGATTGGGCATCGCCGGGCGGCGATGGCCGAACGGTACCGCCGCACACCCGGCGCGCGGGCGACCTCAGCCTTGGCTCCTGTCGGTGGCGTACGTGGGGGAGTGTGCCGTGAAGCCGCCGTCGACGCGCAGCACCTCGCCCGTGATGAAGGTGGCATCATCGGACGCGAGGAACGCGACTGCGGCGGCGATCTCCTCGGGATAGCCGAGCCGCCCGATCAGATGGCTGGTGGTGTAGCCCCGCAGGCGGTCGCCCATCGGTCCGCCGAGCGCGGCTTGCGCGGCGCGGTCGACCACCACGCCCGGCGCCACGGCATTGCAGCGGATCCCTCGGTCGCCGTAGGCGGTGGCGACGTTGCGGGTGAGCGCCACGAGTGCGGCCTTGGTCACTCCGTACGCGCCGAGCGAGCCACTGCCGTAGAACGCCGCCGCCGACGCCGTGTTCACGATCGAGCCGCCGCCCCGTTCGAGCAGCGCAGGGATCGCGAAGCGACAGCCGAGCATCGCGCCGGTGAGGTTCACCGAGATCACGCGGTCCCAGGTCGCGAGCTCCATCGTGACCACATCCTGATCGAGCCGGTTCTGGTCGAGCGCAGCCGCGTTGTTGTGGAGCACGTCGAGCCCTCCGAACGCGGCGACGGTGTCGTGCACCATCGCGTCCATCGCGTCGGCGTCGGCCACGTCGACCACCTGGCCTCGCGCGGTGCCGCCCGCGGCGGTGATCGACGCGACGACGGCGTTGGCCCGATCACCGTCGATGTCGGCCACGGTCACTGCCGCACCGTCGCGCGCCAGGAGCTCTGCGGTTGCCTTCCCGATGCCGCTCGCCGCGCCGGTGACGATCGCGACCTTGTTCGTGAAGCGTGCCATCTCCGGATCCTGGCACGGATCGAAGCGGGGGAGCTTCAGCTACGGCACGAGCACGACGCGGCCGGTGGCCTGCCGGCTCTCGATGTAAGCGTGGGCGTCGGCGGCCTGTGCGAGCGGGAACGTGCGGTCGACGATCACACGGAGCCGGCCCGCGGCCACGTCGTCGATGAGACCGCCGATCATGGCTCGTGTGCGCTCGAAGATCATCTCGGCGCCGAGGAACACACCGGTGATCGACTGGTTGTTCATGCCCAGCACCGAGATGTCGAACGGCTGCGGATCGCGCCCGGCGCTGCCCACGGTGATCGCTCGCCCGCGGTAGGCGAGCGACTGCACGCTGCCTTGCAGCACGGTGCCGCCGACGGAGTCGACGACGAGGTCGACCCCGTGGCCGCCGGTGATCTCGCGTACTCGCGACACCCAGTCGGGCCGCGAATAGTTGATGCCGTGGTCGAGCCCGAGGTCGGTGAGCTTGGCGAGGCGCTCGTCGCTCGACGCGGTGGCCAGCACGGTCGCGCCGGCGCGCTTGGCGAGCTGGATGGCGGCGACGCCCACGCCGCTCGCGCCGGCCTGGATCAGCACCGTCTCGCCCGACTGCAGGTGCCCGAACTCGAAGAGGCAGTCGTGCGCCGTGCCGAACGCGACCGGCACGCACGCCGCCGCAACGATGTCGGCGCCGTCGGGGATCGGCCAGGTGATGAGCGCGGGCACCGTGGCGAGCTCGGCGTGCGAGCCCCAGAACATCGTGGCGACCACGCGTTGGCCAACGTGGCGGTCGGTGACGCCCTCGCCGACCTGCACGATCGTGCCCGCGCACTGGTAGCCCACGATGTGGGGCACCGACGGCATCTCGCCGTGCCACCGGTTGAGCGTGTCGCCGCCCTCGACGCTGATCGCGGCCACCTCGATGAGCACGTCACCGGGTCCGGGCACGGGGTCGGGAACGTCTTCGTAGCGCAGCACGCTGGGCGCGCCCGTCTCGTAGTACACGGCAGCCTTCACGGGCCGAGACTGTACGGCCGCGCTCGCCGGCCGCGCCGCCGCTCCCTGCGGGCCCGTGGTCCTTCTGCGGGTGCTCCGGGTACGGATGCGTGGGACCACGAGACACACGGCGTGCGCGCTGGCTACTGTGCGGTGCCTCGAGCGTGGGGGGACGGGGTTGGTGATCGTGCACGTGGTCGTGAACGAGACCGGGCTCAGATAGTGACGAGTGAGTCCCGGCCGACCGACCGGTTCAAGGCGACGCTCGGACGACCGCTTCCGTACGCCGACGCGGCGCCGCTCGACCCGGCCCCGGACGCGGAGCACCGCGCGGGCGTCCAGCCGCGGCGCATCCTGGACCGTTGGCGCGCCAACGTCCGTCGGCGTATCGGACGGGACGGGAACACGCGGGGGTTGTAGGTAGTTGCACGCGCAACTATCTTGGCCGTAGGAGGCCCCCATGCCCGCCATCACCGTCGACAACCCGCTCGTACTGCCGAAGATCGCCCCGCCCGCGCCCGGAAGCCAGCCGCGGCCGGTGACCAACGTCGTGAGCGCGCACCATGCGGTGGAAGGCGCCGGCTTCGAGGTGTGGCGCCCGTTCCCCGGCGGCGTGCACGCCTCGGTCGCCGACCCGTTCTTCCTGCTCGACCAGCTCGGGCCCGTCGACTACGCGCCGAACGATCCCGTGGGCGCGCCCTGGCACCCGCACCGCGGCTTCGAGACTGTCACGTATCTCCTCGACGGCGTGGTCGCGCACCACGACTCGAACGGTGGTGGCGGCATCATCGGCGAGGGCGACACGCAATGGATGACGGCGGGCGGTGGCATCCTCCACGACGAAGTGCCCACGACCGACTTCGTGCGGTCGGGTGGGCGCTCGCACGGTGTGCAGCTGTGGGTGAACCTTCCGGCCGCGCTCAAGCGCGCGGCGCCGCGCTACCAGGCGATCACGAAGGATCAGCTCACGCTGCTCACATCGGCCGACGGAGGCGCACTCGTGCGCCTGATCGCGGGCGACCTCGCCGGGCACGCCGGACCCGGTGTCACGCACACGCCGATCGCGTACGCGCACGTGAGCCTCAGCCCCGGCGCGCGCATCGAGGTGCCGTGGAACCCGGCGTTCAACGCGCTGACCTATGTGCTGACCGGCCGGGCCTTCGCCGGTCCGGCGCGCCGTCCCGTCGACGCGCACACGCTCGTGGTGCACGGCGCGGGCGACACCGTGATCGTGGAGGCCGCACCCAACCAGCCGGAAGACTCGCCGAACCTCGAAGTGCTCCTGCTCGGCGGGCTGCCCATCCGCGAGCCGATCGCGCACTACGGGCCGTTCCTGATGAACACCCGCGAGGAGATCATCGAGGCGATCGAAGACTTCCAGTCGGGGCGCATGGGCACGATCCCCGCCGAGACCCTCGGGGGCGAGTGAGTCAGTAGCGGCGGACGGCGTCGGGTTGGGTGGCGATGTACGAGGTGATCGCGGCGCGGCGATAGCAGAGGTGCATGTCGTCGTCGCACCACGACACCGTTCGATCGCCCGTCACCGTGAGCTCGGGGAAGCGCTCGTCGAACGCGCGCCGGGCATCGTCGCCGAGCGGCTTGCGCAGCTCGATCTCGAACGCGTACGGCGGCTCGAACACCGGGAGCGCGAAGCCGCCGGCGCGCACCCGCCGCATCGCGATGTCGGCCGCGTCGGCGATGGCTCGTCGCGCCCGCGCCGGAGGAATGATGACGCCGGCCGTGTGCGAGAGCGCGCGCTTCACGCACGCGGTCTCGATGCCGGGCACGAACCGGGCCAGCCGCGCGCACGCGACGTCGTCGCCGGTGATCAGCGCGGTCGGCACATCGAGCGCCGCGGCGATCGTCGCGAAGATCTCACCCTCGCTGATGGGACGATCGTTGCAGCGCACGACGCGATACTCACCGTACGAGATCGTGTGCGCACAGATGCCCGGGTAGTCACCGGCCGCGGCATGATGACCCACGAGGAACATCGCGTCGAACGAGCCGTCGAGGCCGGCGAGCGTGGTGGCCCCACCACGCGGCAGCCCGCGCACCACGTCGACCTCGGGATCGATCTCGTCGAGCACCACGTTGCAGAGCATCTCCACGCCGTGGTTCTCCTCCACGACGAACTCGGTGGCGCCCGCGCGCCGTGCGCCCTGCACCGCCGCGTTCACGTCGGCCGTGAGCCACGATCGGGCGCGCTGGTAGTCCTGGCCGCTCGCGCTCACGTCGGCCCAGCGGGTCACGCCGCTGATGCCCTCCATGTCGACCGAGATGAACACGCGCATGGCGCGATGCTGACCAGCCGGAGACGTCGCGGTCAACCGCATGCAGCGTGAGCACCTCCGGCATGGGGTAGGCCATGACGATGGCCGGGTCGGGCGAGGAGCGCGCGCACATGTGGACGCCGTCGGTGTGGGCGCCCGCCGCGGAGCGGGTCGCCCTCGTGGTCGGCGACGGCGACACCGGCACGCACGCGCTCGCCATGACGTGCGGGGAGGGTGGCTGGTGGCGAGCTGCCACCGGTCTTGCGCCCGGAACCCGCTACGCGTTCGCGCTCGAGGGCGGCCCACCGCGGCCGGATCCACGATCCGCTTCGCAACCCGACGGAGTCGACGGGCTGTCGGCCGTGGTCGATCACCACGCGTTCCCGTGGACCGACCAGGCGTGGCGCGGCATCGCGCTCGCGGGCAGCGTGCTCTACGAGCTGCACGTGGGCACGTTCACGCCCGAAGGCACGTTCGACGCGGCCATCACCCGCCTGGCCCATCTCGTCGAGCTCGGCATCGACGCGATCGAGGTGATGCCCGTCGCGGAGTTCTCCGGCGCACGCGGCTGGGGCTACGACGGCGTCGACTTGTTCGCGCCCCATCACGCCTACGGCGGCCCCGACGGCTTCAAGCGGCTCGTCGATGCCTGTCACGCCGCGGGGATCGGCGTGGTCCTCGACGTCGTCTACAACCACCTCGGCCCGGCCGGCAACTACCTGCCCGAGCTCGGGCCGTACTTCTCGGATCGGCACACCACCGGGTGGGGCGCGGCGGTCAACCTCGACGGTCCCGGCAGCGACGAGGTGCGCCGCTTCGTGATCGACAACGCGCTCATGTGGTTGCGCGACTACCACTGTGACGGTCTGCGCCTCGACGCGGTGCACGCGCTCGTCGACGACTCGGCCGTGCATATCCTCGAACAGCTCGCGAACGAAGTGCGGTCGCTCGGCGCGCATGTTCGGCGTCCGCTGTTCCTGATCGCGGAGTCCGACCGCAACGACCCGCAGTTCGTGCGCGGCCGCGACGCGGGGGGATACGGCATCGACACCGCGTGGGCCGACGACTGGCATCACGCCGTGCATACCGCGCTCACCGGTGAGTCCGACGGCTACTACGAGGACTACGGCGGTGTGGCCGTGCTCGCGAAGGCCCTGCGCCAAGCGTGGGTCTTCGACGGCACGTGGTCCCGGCACCGCAACCGCCGGCACGGCCGTTCGCCGGCCGGGCTCGACGGCACACGCTTCGTCGTGTGCACGCAGAACCACGACCAGATCGGCAACCGCGCGCGCGGGGACCGTTCGAGCGCGCTGATGAGCGACGCCCGCCTCCGGATCGCGGCGGCGCTGCTCTGCACCACGCCGTTCGTTCCCATGCTCTTCCAAGGCGAGGAATGGGGGGCAACCACACCGTTCCAGTACTTCACCGATCATCACGATCCGGCGCTCGCGGCCGCCGTGCGCGACGGGCGGCGGCAGGAGTTCGCCGCGTTCGGTTGGGATCCGCAGCAAGTTCCCGACCCTCAGGATGCCGCCACGTTCACTCGTTCGAAGCTCGATTGGGACGAGCTGCATCGCGCTCCACACGCCGATCTGCTCACCTGGTACCGCACGCTGATCGCGCTGCGGCGGGCTCGACCCGAGCTGAGTGATCCGCGGCCTGAGCACGTGGCGGTCCACGTGGACGAGCACGCCGGCTGGTTGGTGGTCGAGCGGCGCGCCATTGCGGTCGCGGTGAACCTCGGTGTCGCCGACATGACGATCGAGGCGGCCGCCGCGCCCGCCATCCTCGCCGCGTCCGACGCACGCATCGTCGTGCACGACGGAACGGTCGTGCTGCCGCCCGACTCCGCGGTGATCATGGAGCCCGCCTAGGTCTAACTCAGCCGCGCACGGATCGGTCGGGGCCGCGCCCGAACCTCGATGGGGGTGAGCGGCTCGTAGGATCATCGACCAGGATGCGGGTCGAGCTGCTGGGGCGCATGGCGATCACTGGGCCCGACCGCGTGCGCGTCGAGGTGCGTGCACCCGGGCCCGCCGCGCTGCTCGCCGCGCTCGCGCTCGAACACCCCCGGCCGCTGTGGCGATCGGAGCTGATCGAGCTGCTCTGGCCCGACGAGCAGCCGGCCGACGCAGCTCGCGCGGTGCGTCAGGTGGTGTCCCGCACACGGGCGCTGCTCGTGGAGGCGGGCGCCGAACCCGGCGCGCTCGTGTCGGTGGAGGGGGCCACGTCGCTGCAGATCCCCGATCTGCACGTCGACGTGAAGGACGCGACGACCGACGTGATCGCGGCAGAGCGAGCGCTGGCCGAGGGCGACGCGCCGCGGGCCGCCGACCTCGCGACCCGGTCGATCGACGCGCTCGAGCCCGGTCTGGTGGCGTTGGCGCAGGACGGCTACTTCGTGACCTGGCGTGAGCGCGTCGCCGCGTCGACCACGCGGGCGCGCTACGCAGCGGCATCCGCGGCGCTGCTGCTCGGCCGGCCGGGCGACGCGATCGAGCACGCCGAGCGCGCGCTGGAGCGCGACGAGTTCGACGAGGAAGCGGTTCGTCTCCTCATGCGCGCGCTTACCGCGGCCGGCAAGCGTGCGGCCGCACTGGCCGCGTACGAGCGCTGCCGGCGGGCGCTCGACATGGAGCTCGGGGTCCGGCCGTCGTCGGCGACCGAAGCGATCTACCTCGAGGTGCTCGGCGACGCGCCAATCGAGGCTCCGCCGCGATCGCGCACACCGCCCGAAGGGTCGCTGACCCGGCATCTCCTGCCGTTCGTGGGGCGCGTCGACGAGCTCGATCGACTCGATCTCGCATGGCGTTCGGTGCGCGACCAAGCCGGCCAGCGCGTGGTCGTTGTGTCGGGCGAAGCCGGGATCGGCAAGACGCGCCTCGTGGCCGAGCTGGCCGATCGGGCCCGCAGCGATGCGGCGCTGGTCGCCTGGGGACGATGCCACGCCAACGGCCCCGTGGCGTACGAGCCGTTCGGCGACCTCCTCACACAGATCATGGCTGCGCAGCCCGACGTCGTGGTTGCGCTCGGGCGTCAGCTCGACGACCTGTCGTTGCTCGTGCCCGAGCTCGGCGGTCGATCGTCGAGCTCGTCGGTCGACGACGGCCGGGCACGCGGCCGGCTGTTCCGTTCGGTGGCGAGCGCGGCGCGTCTCTCGGTCCGCGATCCGATGGTCATGGTCATCGACGATGTGCAGTGGGCGGGCGACGACACGCTGGCGCTGCTGTTGCACGTGATCGACGCAACCGTCGACGCGCCCCTGCTGGTGGTGCTGATCGAGCGCGATGCTCAGTCCGAAGCCGTCGCCCTGCTCGCCGAGCTGCGCCGCCGTCCGGCGACGATCGCCGTTGGTCTCACGGGATTGAACGTGGCCGAGGTGGGTGCTCTCGTCGACAGCAGCGATGTGGAGGTGGGCGGGTCGCGCTCCGAAGCGATGCAGACGCTCACCGCCCGCACCGCGGGCAACCCGCTGTTCGTCACGCAGTTCGTGCGCGACGCGCAGGTCTCGAATGCCGCGCTCGATCCGAAGCTCCTGCCGCCGGGCCTGGCCGAGATCCTCGCCGGACGCTTCGCCACGCTCGACCGCGACGCGCGCACCGTCCTCGACCTCGCCGCGGTCGCGGGTCCGGATGTCGAGATCACGGTGCTCGAGGCGTGTGCTGCGATCGAGGCGGGCGCGCTCGTCGATCTGCTCGACTCGCTGTGCCGCCAACGCCTGCTCGACGAGCGCGCGATCGACGAGTTCGTCTTCGCGCACGAGCTGATCCGGGAGGCGGTGCTCGAGGCGATCGGCGCCACGCGACGCGCCCGGCTTCATGAGCAGGTCGGGTACGCCTTCGCTGGTTTGAACGCGGAGCCGGAACGGGTCGCCCATCAGTTCGTGCAGGCCGGCCCCCGCACCCGGGCGGTGTCCGTGGAGTGGCTGTTGCGGGCGGGCGAA
>JADGOO010000015.1 GCA_017882905.1 Acidimicrobiia bacterium
CGGTGGATGCCCATCTGCTCCGTCGACGACCACGTCGTGGAGCCGCCCGACGCGTTCGAAGGCCGGTTCGCGGCACGGTTCGCCGAGCACGCACCGCGCATCGTGGCCACCGACGACGGTGGCGAAGCCTGGCTCTGGAACGGCGAGCTGCTGCCGAATGTGGGCTTCAACGCGGTCGCCGGCCGGCCCTCGAGCGAATACGGCTTCGAACCCACCCGCTTCGACGAGATGCGCCGCGGCGCATGGGACGTGCACGCCCGCGTCGCCGACATGGACATCAACGGAGTGCAGCGCTCGTTGTGCTTTCCGTCGTTCCTGCCCGGGTTCGTGGGGCAACGGCTCACGATGTGGCCGAGCGATCCCGACCTCGCGTTCGTGGCGATGCGCGCCTACAACGACTGGCATCTCGACGCGTGGTGCGGGGCGCACCCCGAGCGGTTCGTACCCAACCAGATCGCCTGGCTGCGCGATCCGGTGGTGGCGGCCGACGAGATTCGACGCAACGCGGCAAGGGGCTTTCGCGCCGTCACGTTCAGCGAAGCGCCCGAGAAGCTCGGACTGCCGTCACTCCACACCGGTTACTGGGATCCGCTCTTCGCGGCGTGCGAGGAGACGGGCACCGTGGTGTGCCTGCATGTGGGTTCGTCGGGTACATCGCCGATGACGGCTCCCGACGCGCCGCCCGAGACGGTGGCGGTGCTGTTCTTCGCGTACGGGATGTACGCGGCCGTCGACTGGCTCTACTCGAAGGTTCCCGTCCGCTTCCCCGATCTCAAGATCTGCCTCTCGGAAGGCGGGATCGGTTGGGTCGCGGGATTGCTCGACCGACTCGACCACTGCTTCCGCTACCAGCTCGGCTACCTGCCCACGTGGCGCGACGTCGATCTGACGCCAGCCGATGTGCTGCGCCGCAACTTCTGGTTCTGCGCGATCGACGACGCGAGTGGCTTCCTCACGCGCGACGTGATCGGCGTGGAGCACATCCTCGTGGAGAGCGACTACCCGCACGCCGATTCCACCTGGCCCGACACTCAGCCCCGGCTGCGCGCGCAGATGGATCAAGCCGGCGTGAGTGACGACGACGCTCGCAAGATGTGCTGGCAGAACGCGGCGGCGCTGTTTCGCTTCGCATGACGGCGCGCATGCTCGCGGCGACAGTCGCGCAACACGCCGCCACGATGCCCCACGACGTCGCGTTCGTGGCCGCCGCGGGTGGCCAGTCGACGTGGGCTTCGCACTACGAATCGGCGATCGGAATGGCCGCCACGTTGACGACGCGGTGGCCCGCTCGCAGCCGGATCGCGATCCAGATGGCCGACGGCCCCGAGGTGCACGCCGTGATGCTCGCGTGCGAGCTGGCCGGCCTCGTAGCAGTGGGGATCGGCGCCCGCGCCAACGCACGCGAGGTGGAGCACTTGATGCACCGCACCGGTGCGTGCGCGATCCTGCGCGACATCCCCGCAGCGAGCCCGAGCGACGGCATCGATCCGGCACGGGCGTTCACGCCCGACGAGCTGTGGTTCGTGAACTCCACCTCGGGCACGACCGGCCTGCCGAAGTGTGTCATGCACCACCAGGCACGCTGGTTCGCATTCCACGAGCTGGCGCAGGTGGCGGCGCGATTCACCGACGACGACGTCTTCATGAGCGTGCTGCCGGCCCCGTTCGGGTTCGGCCTGTGGACGGCGCACTTCACACCCACGATCGCCGGCCGGCCGTGCGTGCTCCTCGAACGGTTCTCACCCGAGGCGGTGTGCGCCGCGATCGAGCAGCATCGAGTGACGGTGCTCGCGGCCGTGTCAACCCAGTTCGTGATGATGCTGAACTCTCCCGCGTTCGATGCGCACGACCTGTCGTCACTGCGTGTCTTGTTCACTGGTGGCGAGATGGTGCCCTACGAGCGGGCACTCGAGTTCGAGCAACGCTCCGGGCGCTGCCGGGTGCTCCAGTTCTACGGGTCGAACGAGACCGGCGCGCTGTCGAACACCGACCTCGACGACGACGCCGACACGCGGCTGCGCACCGCCGGCCACGTGATCCCCGAGATGCACGTGCGGCTCCTCCACCCGGAGACGGGCGACGACGTCACCGAGAGCGGCGGCCCGGGCGTCGCCGCGTGCCGCGGACCGGTCACGTGCCTCGGTTACTACGACGATCCCGAAGCGAACGCGCTGCTCGTCACGCCCGACGGCTGGATGCGCACCGGCGACCTGTGCACGATCGACTCGCGGGGCGTGCTCACTGTCGCCGGCCGATCGAGCGACGTGATCATCCGCGGGGGCAAGAACCTCTCCGCCGCGGTGATCGAAGACGAGTGCGCCACGATGCCGGGCGTGCTGCTCGCGGCCGCCGTCGCCAAGCCCGACGCCGTGTTCGGCGAGCGGGTGTGCGTGTTCTGCGCGGTATCGCCCGACACGCCGCACTTCACGCTCGACGAGCTGGTCGCGCACCTCGATCGGCGCGGCTGCGCCAAGGAGCTGTGGCCCGAGCACCTGGTGATCGTCGACGGCGATCTGCCCCGCAGCAGCGGCGGCAAGGTCGCCAAGGGCGAGCTTCGCGCGCAGGCCCGCAACCTCTGAACCCCGACGAAGCCGCCCACTTCGGGACCCGGCAGCAACTTGCGTGACTCGATAGCGCATAGCGCTATCGAGTCACGCTGGTTCGTGGTCGTTGGCGCGCCGGGTCACCACATCTGGTCGAGGAGGGCGACGAGATCGCTGGCCGGCGGGGCCGCGATGCCGAGCTGCGCCCCGGCGGCGATCGTCGCCTCGGCCACCACGCCGAACTCGCGGCGATCCGCGCCCACCTCACGCAGGCGCGACGGTAGACCGAGACGGCCGACGAGCGCCGTCAGCGCGGCCGGTCCGTCGCTCGCACCGACCCCGAGCGCGCCGGCGACGAGCGCCATGGCTTCGGGCGCCCCGTCGTACAGGTACTGCATCACGACCGGCAGCGTGATGCACGACGTGATGCCGTGCTCGACATCCCACCGCGCCGCGATCTGATGGCCGAGCACATGGGCGAGGTACACGACCGAGTGCTGTACGCAGTGCATCGAGAGGAAGCCGGCGATCTGCGCGTCGAGTCGTGCGTCGAGATCGTTCGGATCCTGGGCAGTGCGCTCCAAGGCCGGCACGATCAGCCGTAGCGCCTCCACGGCGAGCGCGTCGGTGATCGGATGTCGCCGTGGCCCCCACAGCGCTTCGCACGCGTGGTCGACCGTCTTCATCCCGGTCGAGAGCCAGAGTCGCAGTGGCGTGTGCAGTCCGACCTCAGGATCGAGCACCACCGTGTGGGCGGCCATGCACGGATCGACCACGTAGGTCTTCACGCCGGGCACTTCGCCGGTCATGCCGGCCGCGGCCGTGTACTCGCCCGCCGAGAGCGTGGTCGGAACGAGGACGAACGGTAGCGGTGCCGCGCCTCGTTCGGCGAGCAGCTTCGCCACGATCTTCGTCGCGTCGGTCACGCTCGAGCCGCCGTAGCCCACGAGCGCGTCGGCGCGCACGGCGGTCGCCTGCTGCACCGCGGCTTCCACATCGACGGCCGGGGCGTGCGCGCGCATCGTCGCGAACGTTGCCGCGTGGCGGTCGCCCATCGCCGCTTCGAGCGCGTTGATGAGCGGCGTGCCCGTGGCGAGTGATCGGTTCGACACGATCAGCACACGCTGCGCGCCGAGCCGTTCGAGCACGCTCGGCACGCGACTCACCGCGCCCGCGCCGTCGATCACCTGCTCGATGCGCGCGAAGCGATGGTTGAAGGTGCGCAGTGCCATCAGGCTCCGTCGCCGTCGATCCACAGCGCGGCGCGCTGTCCGATCGGATCGCTCTGCACGGCAGACGCCTCGTCGAACACCATCGTGGATCGCGTCGTCGCGCTCCACTGCGCCCACCCCGGGTCGCCATCGGCGGCGAACCGCACCCATGCCGCTTGGATCGCGTCGCACAGCGCGCCCGCCGCGCCCCGTCGCGATCCCGTCGCGCCCACGAACGCGTCCCAGCCTTCGGTGGCGAACGTGTCAAAGGTGAAGGGCAGGTCGACGGCGTGCGCCGCGCCAACCGGGCGGCCGTCGCTGCGGTCGGGTGCGCTCCAACCGAACAGGTACCCGAACGTCGCCCCGTGGTGCGCCGACGCGCCGTCGAGCAAACGACGGGCCGGGAGCACCATCTCACGGTCGCTGTAGATCGCCGCCCACACGTCGATCGGTTCGGCGCGCCGGCCTTCGGTGCGCAGCTGATCCGCGTAGCGATCGAGCAGCGCGCCGGCCGCCACCTCGTCGACCCCCACGTACCGCGCCACACGTCTCGTGAGCTTCACCGGATCGACGGAAGGGCCTTCGAGGAACAACGCCATCTCGTCGCGCGTCACGCCCGAGATGAGATCGCAGCCCGCGGCCGCGCCCTTCGGGATGGCGTCGGACGGGGCCGCGCGCACCAACGACCCATCGATGCACGGATGGAAGGCCATCATCCCGACCTTCGCCGCCACGTCACGATCCATGAACACGGCCGCGGTCGCGTCGATCACCTGTTGCGCGGGCGCGGCGGCAAGCGCGTCGAGCGACCCGCCCGTCGCCGCGCACAACCGGTCGGCGACGAGTGCCGCAGTGCCGGCGTCGAACGTGCGCCCAGCCGAGCCGCTCTGCACGATCGCGCGATCGAAGAGACGCTCGCGTTGCGGCGCACCGAGCAGGTGGAGGATCACACCGCCTCCAGCCGATTCTCCGAACACCGTGACGCGCCGCGGGTCGCCGCCGAAGCCCTGCACGTGGGCGCGCACCCATTCGAGCGCGAGGGCCACGTCGTGCAGACCGGCGTTCGGGATCCAGCCGCGCTCGGTCCCTCCGAGATCGTCGAACGAGACGAAGCCGAACGGCCCGAGGCGATACGCCACCGATACGACCACAGCACCGCGCCGGGCGAGGGCTGCACCGTCGTACACGGGGAGCGATGGCGCACCCGTGAGGAACGAGCCTCCGTGCACCCAGACGAGCACCGGCAAGTCGGACGCATCGTCGGGCGACCACACGGTGAGATTGAGGCAGTCTTCGGCCATCGCGCCTTGCGGTTCGAGACCGGGTACGAGCGGCGGGAGCCCACGCGGCTGCCACGCCGGCGATCCGAAGTCGGTCGAGTCGAGCACGCCGCTCCACCCGTCCGCGGCGCGCGGTGCGCCGAAGCGCGGCGCGTGGCCGTACGGGATGCCCGCGAAGCGGCGCACACCGTCGTGCTCCGTGCCCGCCAACCGTCCGATGTCGAGCTCGAGCTGCGCCATGGGGCCAGCCTGCCACGCCGAGCCGGCCCGGGTCAGAGCACGGTCACGCGCTCGTGGATCGGTGCGCCGTCGAGTGTGCCGTCGACCTGCACCGTGGCCGTGCCCCAGGCAGCCCACACGAGGCGAACCTTGCCGGTGTGCGCCGATGCAAGACCGATTGAGATGTCGGCCCGGATGCCCGTCGCGGCGCGGAACGTCGCGGTGCCGTTGATGGGGAGCGCCGCCATCCACTCGTACTCGTACAGCGAAGCGTTGCCGTCGGAATATCGCGCTTCGCCGCCGCGCAGGCCGAGTGGGTGCAGGCGCGCGTCGAGCACGCTCTCGGCGAGCGCGGTCACGAGCGCGCCGTCGCGCACCGCCGGACCGGCCGTCACCACGTCACCCAGCTTGTCGGGCAGCTCGGGAACCGCGCGCGACGCGAAGAGCGCGCGGTCGCAGCGCCAGCGTGGCGTGCCTCGCTCGGCCATGAAATCGGCGATGAGTCGATCGGTGCACGGCTGCAGCTCACCGGGCGATAGGCCGGGCGCGTGTCCGAGCCCCGGCACCACCACGAGGTGCGCGCCGCTGAAGCGCGCCGCGACCGAGCGGACGTCGGAGGGCGGCGTGACGGTGTCGTCACTTCCGACGAGCACGAGCGTGCGAACGTTCGGGAAGGCCGTGCGAGCGTCGATCGGTGCGCGAACCGCGCGCAGCGCGGGCTCAGCGACACACGGGTAGTTGAAACCGAGCCACTCTGAGATCGTGAAGGGATCGAAGCGGTCCGGCGCAAGTGCCGAGCGGGCCACGTCGAGCTGTTCGCTCTTCTGGGCGGGCGTCGCCGCCGGATCGAAGGGCATCGGCGACTCCGCACAGGCCACCGCGTCGAGCGTCGAATCCGACAGCACGTAGGGCGGGCTCGCCGAGCCCGCACTGCGAGTTCCGATGAGCCGATCGAGTGGATCGAAGTCGGGAGGCGTGCGGTGCACGGCCGCGTCGAGCGCGGCCGGCATGTCGCGTGCGAGTGACGGCGCGCGTCCGATGAAGCGGACGAGATCCGGGATGGCGCGGATCACGAAGTCGTGGCGGAGCACGGCGAACGAGGGCGACGACGCATCCGACGCCGGCTCGTCACTGTTCAGCGAAGCCATCAACGAACGGATGTCGGCGACGGGGTCACTCGCGCACTTCGAACGGCGGCACGCGTCGCGCAGCGCGCCGAGTGCGGCGGCGAGCCGCGCGTCGGGCCACGGGGTGCCCTCCCAGTACGCCGGCGAGTCGAGCACGAGCGAGCGGATCCGGTCGCTGTGACGGGTGGCGAACACCTGCGCGAAGTACCCGCCGTACGAGACACCGTAGAGATCCACTTGATCGATGCCGAGTGCGTCGAGCACCGCGGCAACATCGTCGGCCGAGACCGCGGTGCTGAACCACCGTGCGTCATTCGTCGCAGCCGGGCAGAGCGTGCCGCCGGTACACGGGAACGGAGTCGAGAACCCTGAGCCGCGCAGGTCGATGGTGAGCAAGTCTTCGCCGCGCAACGTCTGCGACAGCGCAGATCGCGCCGGCTCGCCGATCGCAGTCGAGGACCCACCCGGACCGCCTTGCACGAGCAACATCACGGGCCGGCGCGTGCCGTTGCGGCGCGCGTCGAGCTCGAAGTAGATCTGCACCGATTCGTGCGCCGCGCCACCGCTGCTTCCGAACGGACGCGCCAGGTCGCCGCACCGACGCGGGGTCTTCGACGGCCGACGGCACCGCACCCACTCGATCCGCGTTGCCGTCGCGCCCATCGGGCCGGCGCTCGCGAGCACGCCGACGCTCCCAGCGAGCACCGCGAACAACAGCAACGAGGTGCCGCTGCGTCGGCCGATCCGAAGCCGCGGCACCCGCCGACGGCGCGCGGTAGCGAGATCCGGTGCGGTATCCGCGTCACTGTCGACGGCCGGCGATGGGGCGTCGTCGAGAGCGGGCTCGTTCAGGCTCCCGTCGTCGCCGACTGCGTCATCCATGCCGCTCCCTCCGACCCCCGCACGCGCGCACACCAGCGTGCCGCGCGCCGGGTCGAGAGGCAACCCACGCGGCCGGCACGCCACGACGTCGGTGACGAACGACCGCCTAGCCTGAACGAGTGACCGGCAGATCGGGTGTCGCTGACCGTCGCGTCGTGGTGATCGGCGGCGGTCACAACGGCCTCGTCGCCGCCGGGTTGCTCGCGAAACGCGGCGCGATCGTCACCGTGTGCGAACGGCGCGAGGTGGTCGGCGGCGCCGCGATCACGGAGCAGCCGTGGGGTCCCGACTACCGCGTCACGGCACTGTCGTACGTGGTGAGCCTGCTGCCGCGCACCGTGCTCGAAGAGCTCGAGCTCGCACGCTTCGGCTACCGCATCCACCCGCAGCGGGGGTACTTCGCGCCCACTGCCGACGGCCGCGCGCTGCAGCTCGGCGACGATCCGCAGCACCGCTACCAGCAGGTCGCCGAGATCTCCGCCAACGACGCCGGCGCGCTCGCGCAGTGGGATGCGTGGCTGGCCCATCTCGCCGGCGCGCTCGGCCCACTGCTCAGCACGACACCGCCCCGGTTGGGCTCCAAGCGTCCGGGCGACCTCGTCGCCCAAGCGCGCTTGGCCTGGAAGCTGCGCGGCCTCGACGAGACCGCGGTCGCCGACGCCACGCGGCTGTTCACCATGAGCATCGCCGACCTGCTCGCCGAGCGCTTCGAATCGCCATTGCTGCAAGGCGTGCTCGCCGTCTCGGGCGTGATCGGCACATGGGCCGGGCCGCGCAGCGCAGGCACTGCCTACGTGATGGCGCACCACCAGATCGGCGACGTGGGCGACGGCCGCCTCGCCGCATGGGGTTTCCCCGAAGGTGGGATGGGCGCCGTGACCGCCGCGATGCGGCGCGCCGCGGAGCGCTTCGGCGCCACGGTGCGCACCGATGCGCCGGTGGCACGCATCGACGTGCGGAACGGTCGGGCCGTCGGCGTGGTGCTCGAGAACGGCGACCCGCTCCCGGCCGACATCGTGATCGCCACCACGCACCCACAGACCACGTTCCTGCATCAGCTCGATCGGCGAGAGCTCCCCGACGAGTTCGTCGCCGCGATCGAGCGCTGGCGATCGCGCAGCGGCGTCGTGAAGGTGAACCTCGCGCTCGACCGCTTACCCGAGTTCACGGCGCGGCCGGGCTTCGACCCCGAGGTGCACGGCGGCACGATCGTGCTCGCGGAGAGCGTCGACGACATCGAAGGCGCGTTCCAAGACGCCGTCGCGGGCCGCCCCGCCGCGCTCCCATTCGCCGACATCTGCATCCCTTCGGTGTTCGACCCCACGCTCGCTCCCGACGGCCACCACGTGATGTCGATGTTCACGCAGTGGGTCCCCCACGAGTGGCACGCTGAGCGGCACACCGCCGACCTCGACGCGCACGCCGACCGGGTGATCGCGCGCGTCGAAGCCGTAGCCCCTGGATTCACGAGCTCGATCCTGCACCGCCAGGTGATCGGGCCGTACGAGATGGAGCACACGTACGGTCTGCTCGGCGGCAACATCTTCCACGGCGAGCTGTCGCCCGACCAGATGTTCCACCTGCGGCCCGCGCCGGGCTTTGCCGACTTCCGCACGCCCATCGCCGGGCTCTACCAGGCATCGTCGGCCACGCACGGCGGCGGGGGTGTGACCGGCATCCCCGCGCTCGGCGCCGTGCGCAGCATCGTCGCCGACGAGCAACGCGGGCGCTTCAAGCGGGCTTCCGCCACACGCTGACGACGCTCGGGCTCAGGTCGGTGAGCGGCGCGCGTTCCCAGCCGTCGTAGCGCGCCTCGAGCTCGAGGCCGGCGAGTCGCGCCATCAGGTCGAGCTCGGCCGGGTAGGCGTAGCGCAGGTGCACAGGGAAGAACGCCGTCGGGAGGCCGTCACGCATCACGATGTGGTGGCCCCACACTCGCTGTGCGAGAAGGTCGTGCATGTTCGCTTCCATGTGCACCGTCGACGCGTCGATCTGCGCCGTCGACGTGCGCTGCCCTCGGTCGAAGCGCGTCACGTCGGGCACGAACGTCTCGGTCACGAACCGGCCGCCGGGAACAAGCACGTCGGCAACACCCGCGAACGCGCGCACCTGGTCGTGCTGTTCGAGGATGGCGAAGAAGGTGTTGAACACCACGTACACGAGTGTGTACGCCGTTGCCGGCGAGGCCACGTCGGCCATGTCGCCGATCGCGATCGGCATGTCGGCGCCACCCGGCTTGGCCCGCAACCTCGCCACCATCGCCTCCGACGCGTCGATCCCGTGCACGTCGACGCCCGCGGCGCGCAACGCCAGGGCCACGCGCCCCGTCCCCACGCCGAGCTCGAGCGCGGGGCCCGCACCGGCCAGCTCGGCCAGCAACGCCTGTTCGGCGGGGCGTTGCATGCGCGCGTCGTACCAGTCGTCGTAGACATCGGCGATCGTGTCGCCATAGGTTGCCGGTCCGTATCCCTCCATCGCCGCAGTGTGACGATCGCGGGCCGGCGATGCCACCGAATATCCCATGCAACAACGAGGAGTGAGTGTGCTGGTCGACGCAGGGTTGGAGACATCTCGTCTGCTCGAGGTGCCCGAGGCCGCGCGACGTCTCGAGGCGTTGGGCTACGACGGTGTGTTCACCTTCGAAGGACCGCACGACCCGTTCTTCCCGCTGCTCCTCGCGGCAGAGCACAGTGAGCGTCTCACGCTGACCACGGCGATCGCGATCGCCTTCGCGCGCAATCCGATGACGCTCGCGCAGACGGCCTACGACCTCCAGCTCGCGTCGGGCGGTCGCATGGTGCTCGGGCTCGGAACGCAGATCCAGCCGCACATCACGAAGCGGTTCTCGATGCCGTGGTCGCAGCCGGCGGCCCGCATGCGCGAGATGGTGCTGGCGATCCGCGCGATCTGGGCGCGCTGGCACGACGGCACGCCGCTCGACTTCCGCGGCGAGTTCTACACGCACACCTTGATGCCGCCGATGTTCGATCCCGGGCCGTCGCCCCAAGGCGTGCCGCGCGTCGTGCTCGCCGGTGTGGGCCCGCGCATGACCGAGGTGGCCGGCGAAGTGGCCGACGGGTTCATGGTGCACCCGTTCACGACGCCCGAGTTCCTGCGCACCATCACCTGGCCCGCCCTCGAGCGTGGGTTGGCGGCGTCGGGGCGCACTCGCGGCGGCTTCGAGGTGTCGCTCCCCGCGATGATCGCCGTCGGCGACACCGCTGCGGAGCTCGCCCGCGAGCGCGACGCGTTCCGGATGCGGCTGGCGTTCTATGGCTCCACGCCCGCATACCGTGTCGTGCTCGACGCGCACGGCTGGGGCGAGCTCCAACCCGAGCTGAACCGACTCACCAAGGCGAACGACTGGGCCGCGATGCCGGCGCTCATCACCGACGAGATCCTCGACGCGTTCGTGGTGTCCGGGCGCCCCGAGGCGCTGCCCGACCTGCTCCACGAGCGGTTCAGCGGACTGGTCGACCGGCTGGCGGCCAACCCGCCCGCCGGCATCGACCCCGATCGGTGGCGCCCGGTGCTGGCGGCGATCCGTGGGTGACGGCACACTGGTGGGATGACCACCACGCTGCTCGAGGCGACGCCAACTCGCGAGGTGCTGATCGACGCCCGCGGCGACGCACTGCGCGCCACGTGGCACCCCGAGGCGCGCACCGTGCAGCTGTCGTTGTGGCGCGACGGATCGTGCCGCGCGACGTTCCCGCTGTCCACCGACGATGCGGCGCGCCTGTCGATGTTCCTCACCGCGTCGTTGGCCGCGTCGGCGTCGGCGCCTCAGCCGGTCGCTCCTCCCACACCGGCATGGCGACGCCGCCTCGCGCGCTGGATTACCGGCCGCGAAGACTGACCCGCCCTTGTTCGCCTAGCCCTCGAGCCGGGCGTCGAGCAACGGGTTGAGGAGCTGCGGATTGCCCTGGCCCTTCAGGGCCTTCATGCACTCGCCCATCAGGAAGCCGCGCTTCTTCTTGCGCATCTTGTCGTCGCCCGCGCGGTACTCCGCGACGGCGTCGGCGTTGGCGGCAAGCACCGCGTCGATCGCGGCGATCAGCGCGCCTTCGTCGCTCACCTGCTCGAGCCCGCGCTCTTGGACGATGTCGCGCGGTCGCTTTTCTTCGGCCAGCGCCTCGGCGAGAACGTCCTTGCCTTGGTTGCGCGAGATCGAGCCGTCGCGCACCATGCTGAGCACGTCGGCGAGTGTCGCGGGGTCGAGCAGCGACACTGCCGCGTTCGACGCGTTCAGGTAGGCGAGCACGTCCTGCGTGGCCCAGAGCGTCACGTCGCGACCAGGTGCACCGAGGGCGACCACGGCCTCGGCGTAGTCGGCGAGGCCATCGACGCCGAGCAGCGTGCGCGCCTCTTTCTCGCTGACGCCCCACTCCTCGATCAGCCGCGCCCGGCGCACCGCGGGCAGCTCCGGCATCTCGGCGCGCACCTTGGCGCGCAGCTCGGCCGTGGGCGCCACCGGCACGAGATCGGGTTCCGGGAAGTAGCGGTAGTCGTACGCCTCTTCCTTCGACCGCATCGACTGGGTGTGGAGCTCCACCTCGCTCCAGTGTCGCGTCTCTTGCACCACCGACTCGCCCTCTTCGAGGAGCAGGATCTGGCGGCGCGCCTCGTAGTCCATCGCGTCGCGCAGCGACTTCAACGAGTTCAGGTTCTTGATCTCGCAGCGCGTGCCGAACTCCGTGGATCCGGCCCGACGGACCGACACGTTGGCGTCGACGCGCAGCGAGCCCTCTTCCATCTTCACGTCGCTCACACCGATCGCCTTCAGCGTGGCGCGCAGCTCCTCCACGTAGGCGACCGCCTGCTCCGAGGATCGGATGTCGGGATCGCTCACGATCTCGAGCAGCGGCACGCCGGCGCGGTTGTAGTCGACGAGGGAGTGCGACGCGCCGTGGATCCGACCGGTCGTGCCGACGTGCGTGCTCTTGCCGGTGTCTTCTTCGAGGTGCGCGCGCAGGATGCCGATACGCGTGCCGTCGATCTCGAGCCACCCGCGGGAGCAGATCGGCTCGTTGTACTGCGTGACCTGGTAGTCCTTCGGCATGTCGGGATAGAAGTAGTTCTTGCGGTGGAACACCGACCGTTCGGGCACATCGAAGTGGAACGCCTCGCCCACCCGCAGGGCGTACTCGACCACGACCTCGTTCAGCACCGGCAGCGAACCGGGCAGCCCGAGGCACACCGGGCAGATGTTCGTGTTGGGCTCCGAGCCGAAGTTGTTGGGGCAACCGCAGAACAGCTTCGTCGTGGAAGCGAGCTCGACGTGCACCTCGAGGCCCGACACGAGCTCCCACTCGCTTCCGGCGTCGCTCACGATCGTCATGCCAGACTCTTTCCATGGCGCTTGATCCGAACCGCTTCGCCACGCACCGCAGCGAGGTGCGCAATGGCGTCACCCTTGCGTACGTGCGCGAAGGCGTGGGTGGCTACCCGTTGCTGTTGCTCCACGGCTTCCCCGAGACCAAACGCATCTGGTGGCGCAACATCGAGCACCTCGCCGCCGCCGGCTTCGAGGTGATCGCGCCGGATCTGCGCGGCCACGGCGACAGCAGCCTGGCGCCCGACGGCTACTACGACATCGCCGCCTTCGCGCTCGATTGCTACGCGCTCGTCCACGACGTGCTCGGCCACGAGCACTGCGCCGTGGTCGGCGGCGACGTGGGCGGCATCGTGCTGTTCGATCTCGGGCTGCGGTACCCCGGCTGGGTGGCGCGCCAGGTCCTCTTCAACACGCTGCCGCCTCCGCTCGATGCCGTCTACGCCGAGCACGGGATCGCCGCCGATCCGCCCCACCATCTGCGGCCCACCGCCGACTACTTCGTTCGTCAGGGCAACGACGCCGACGCTCTGGCTGCCGAGCTCGACACGCCGCATCGCCGGCGCGAGTACATCGCCGGCATGTACACCCATCGGCTCTGGGCTGCGCCCGGCCACTTCACGGCGGAGGAGGTCGCCTTCCACACCGAGCCCTACGCCGACGGCGACAAGCTCCGTGCCAGCTTCGGCGTGTACGAGGGCGCGAACGGCCGGCGCGACTTCGAGACGCTCCCGTGCCTCTTCGAGCGAACGCCGGTACCGACGCTCCTGCTCTACGGGCCCGATGATCACGTGGTGCCGGCGAGCTTCCCCACGAAGGCCGCGGTCGCGTGTGTGGAGTGCATCGGTCCGCTGACCGTGGCCGATGCCGGTCACTTCCTGCAGTGGGAGCAGGCCACGATCTTCAATCGCGCCGTGGCGTACTTCCTGGGCGACCTCACGCACCACTGACGCTCAGTTCGATCGCACGCGCCACGCGGAAGATCAACGCGTCGGCGAGCTCGCGGCCGAGCACCTGCACGCCGATCGGCAATCCCAGCTCGCTGTCGACACCGAAGGGAACGCTGATCGCGCAGTGTCCCGCCAGGTTCGTGGGGATCGTGCACACGTCGGAGAGGTACATCGCGAGCGGGTCGGCCGTCTTGGCGCCGAGCTCGAAGGCGACCGTGGGCGAGGTGGGCGACAGCAGCACGTCGAAGCGTTCGTACGCGCGCGCGAAGTCTCGGATGATCAGCGTGCGCACTCGCTGCGCCTGGCCGTAGTACGCGTCGTAGTAGCCGGCCGAGAGTGCGTATGTGCCGAGCATGATGCGCCGCTTCACCTCGGCGCCGAACCCTTCGCCGCGCGTGCGGGCGTTCATGTGCTGCACGTCTTCGTCGTCGCAGCGCAAGCCGTAGCGCACGCCGTCGTAGCGAGCGAGGTTCGACGACGCCTCGGCCGGCGCGATCAGGTAGTAGGCGTCGAGGCCGTGCACCGTGGCCGGCACCGACACGCGCTCGACCTTCGCACCAGCCGCTTCGAGCGCACCGGCGGCACGTTCCACGGCCGCGCGCACGTCGGCGGCGATGCCTTCCACGTCGGTGAGCTCTTCGACGATGCCGATCCGCAGCCCGCGCACGCCGCGCTCGAGGTCGGCGCTGATCGGCACAAGGTCGTCGCTGATCGACGTGGAGTCCATGCGGTCGTGGCCCCACATCGCTTCGAGGAGCAGCGCGGCGTCGGTGACGTCGGCCGCGAACGGCCCGATCTGGTCGAGCGACGACGCGAACGCGATGAGTCCGTAGCGCGACACGGCGCCGTAGGTGGGCTTCATGCCCACGACGCCACAGAGCGCGGCGGGCTGGCGGATCGAGCCGCCCGTGTCGGACCCGAGCGCGAGCGGGGCGAATCCGGCCGCGACCGCGGCTGCAGAACCACCGGAGGAACCGCCGGGCACCCGCGTCGTGTCCCGTGGGTTGCGCGTAGGCCCGAACGCCGAGTTCTCCGTGGAGGAGCCCATCGCGAACTCGTCGAGGTTCGTCTTGCCCACAGCGATCGCGCCCGCCGCGCGCAAACGGTTCACGACCGTCGCGTCGTACGGGGGCCGCCAGCCCTCGAGGATGCGCGACGAGCACGTGGTGGGGATACCCCGCGTGCAGAGGTTGTCCTTCAGCGCCACCGGTACGCCGGCGAGCGGGCCGACTGGCTCGCCGGCTGCGATCCGTGCGTCGAGCGCCTCGGCGGCGGCGCGCGCCTCATCAGCGATCACGACGTTGAACGCGTGGAGCTCGCCATCGTGCTCGTCGATCCGCGCGAGGTGCTCGTCGATCACTTCGCGAGCGGATCGTTCTCGGGCCGTGACAGCCGCCGCGATCTCGCGGGCGCTCGTCACGGTGCCTCGCCCAGGATGCGAGGGACGCGGAAGCGGCCGTCTTCGGACGCCGGGGCGCTCGCGAGCACCTCGGCGCGATCGAGACAGGGCCGCACTTCGTCGGCCCGCAGCACGTTCGAGAGCGGGAGTGGGTGCGCGGTCGCGGGCACATCGGCAATGTCGAGTGCCGACACCTGCGCGGCGTGATCGAGGATCACGGCGAGCTGTTCGGTGAAGGTGGCGATCTCGTCGTCGCGGAGCGAGAGCCGGGCCAGGCGCGCCACGTGCTCCACGTCGGCACGCGTCAAGCGGGCGGGGTCGGCAGCCATAGCGGCGAGTCTAGGAAGCACTCACCTCGAGAACCCGAGCGATACACGGAGCACGGCCGCACGTGCGAGCGCCAGCGAGCCGTCACGCCGTGCTCACTCGCGAGTGCCCGAACACTCGCGTGCCACCAGGACAGACGCCCCGGGGCGCGAGGCGCAGGCCGAGCGGGGAGGA
>JADGOO010000139.1 GCA_017882905.1 Acidimicrobiia bacterium
GACGATGCCGTGCTCCCCGACCTGCTCGACGTGGCGCTCGACGCCGGAACCGGCATCGTCGACGCCGTGGTGGTGGGCGCCGCGACCACCACGGAGCGCTGCTTGCGGGTCACGGCCCGCCTGTGCGATCGCAACTACGAGGCCGAGGCGCTCGCCGTGCTCGTGGCCGGCCTCTCGCTGCCGCAGGCCGACGACCTGTCGGCCGAGGTGTTCGCCCGACTCGTTCCCGAACCGCAACGACGCGTGCTCGCCCACACGGCCCGCGTGCACCACGACGACGAAGTTGCCGCCATCCTCGATTCGTTGCCGACCGAGGCGGATTGGTGACCGCTCGGATCACGCTGGGCACGAAGGTCGTCGGCGCCGGCGCTCCGTGCTACGTCATTGCCGAAGCGGGCGCGAATCACAACCGCGATCTCGACGTGGCCCGGCGGCTCATCGAGGCCGCGGCCGATGCGGGCGCCGACGCGGTGAAGTTCCAGACCTACTCGGGTCGCACGCTCTACTCCACGAAGACGCCGCGCTTCGACTACCTCGGTGAGCTCGGCGCGAAGCCGGCGCACGAGCTGCTCGAAGAGATCGCACTGCCCCGCGAGTGGCAGCCCCTGCTCGCCGAGCACTGCCGTGACCGCGGCATCGAGTTCCTCTCGTCGCCGTTCGACCGCCAAGCCGTCGACGAGCTCGACGCGATCGGTGTGGCCGCGTTGAAGATCGCCTCGTTCGAGCTGGTCGACCTCGGCCTGGTCGCCTACGCGGCGAGCACGGGCCGTCCGCTGATCCTCTCGACCGGCATGTGCACGTTGGCCGAGATCGACGACGCCGTGCAGGCGGCCCGATCGGCCGGCGCCACCCAGATCGCCCTGCTCCAGTGCGCGTCGCTCTATCCGGCGCCCGCCCACGTGATGAACCTGCGCGCGATCCCGGCGCTGGCCCAGGCGTTCGGCGTTCCCGTGGGGCTCTCCGATCACACGCTCGGCGTGCACATCGCGCCGGCTGCCGTCGCGCTCGGCGCGCAGCTGATCGAGAAGCACTTCACGCTCGACCGGACGATGCTCGGTCCCGACCACCCCTTCGCGGTGGAACCGAAAGAGCTCGCCGAGCTCGTGACGCACGTGCGCGACATCGAGGTTGCGCTCGGCGATGGCGTGAAGCGCGGTCCTGCACCCGAAGAAGCCGCCGAGATGTACACGAAGGCCCGTCGATCGCTCGTGGCCGCGTGCGCGATCCCGGCCGGCACCATGATCACCGCGGCGATGCTCTGCGTGAAGCGGCCCGGCACTGGCATCGCACCGAAGCTCCAAGAAGCCGTGGTGGGGCGCGTCGCGCGCGTCGACATCGACGACGACGACGTGCTCACCTGGGACATGCTGTGACCGCAGTGCTCGTCGCGTTCGACGAAGGCCCCGGCATGGGGCTCGGCCACCGGCGCCGGTGCGAGGCCGTGGTCGCCGCGCTCGCCCAGCGCGACGTCGACGCCACGCTTGTCGCAGTGGACGCCGATTCGAAGGTGCGCGCACCCGTGGTGCTGGTCGACTCGTACCGGCGGCGCGCCGACGATCGCGACTGGGTCGACGCGGAGCGCATCGTCGCGTTCGACGACCTCGCCCGTGACCTGAACGTCGACGGTGTGATCGACCCCGGTCTGGCTTCGCTCCCGGCGCCGCACACGCGCGCGCGCCGCGTGTGCGTCGGCGCTGCGTACGCCGTCGTGAGTCCGATGGTGCGGGCGGCAACCGTCGCGCCCTTCCGCGCGACCGGCGCACGGGTGTTGATCACCACCGGTGCCGCCGACGAGGCGGGCATCGGTGCGCGGATCGCCGGCGCGCTCGCGGCGATGGGCGCCGACCTCGATGTGCGTCTCGTGCTCGGACCGTGGGGATCGCGAGTGGTGCCGCGCCACGTGACCGCGTTCGGCGCGCCCGCGGGCTTGGTCGACGAGCTCGCGGCGGCCGACATCGTGGTCACTGCCGGCGGTGTCTCGCTGCTCGAAGCGCTCAGTCTCGGCCGACCCTGCGTGGCGATCGCCACCGCGGCCAACCAGGAAGCCAATGTGGCCGGCGCGGTCGGTGCCGGCGCCGCCGTCGGCGCGACTGCGGAGTCGGCGGCCGAGGCCGCCTACGCCCTCGTGCACGACGCGATCCGCCGCCGCGCGCTGGCCGCCGCCGCGACCGCACTCGTCGATGGCCGCGGTGCCGAGCGCGTGGCTGCCCTCGTGACCGATCTCGCCGCGTCGCCGGCGGCCGGGACGGCATCGTGAGCGCCCGCACCACCTGTGTGATCCAAGCCCGCGCCGGTTCGACGCGCCTGCCCGGCAAAGTGCTCGCGCCGATCGGTGGCCGGCCGATGCTCGAGCTGCTGTTGCACCGAGTGGCATCGTTGGCGGTCGACTCCCTCGTGGTCGCGACCACCGTGTACGACCGCGATGACGCGGTTGCCGAGATCGCCGAACGATGCGGTGTTCCCGTGGTGCGGGGACCCGAACACGACGTGCTGGCCCGTTTCGTGCAAGCACTCGACGCGCACCCCGCGTCGACCGTCGTGCGCCTGACTGCCGACTGTCCTCTCACCGATCCGCGGATCGTCGAGGCGGTCATCGCTCGGCACCACGAACGCGGCGCGGCGTACACCTCGAACGTGCTGCCGCGCACCTTCCCCAAAGGGCTCGACGTGGAAGTGGTGCATGCCGACGCGCTGCGCGCCGCGAACGACGAAGCCACCGACACACGCGAGCGAGAGCACGTGACACCGTTCGTCTATCGGCGCCCCGAGCGCTTCGAGCTCGCGAACCTTCGCAGCGGGCGGCGGCTCGGCAACGAGCGCTGGACGGTCGATACCGCCGATGACCTCGAATGGGTGCGCCGGGCCTTTGACGCGGTGGACCGCGTCGACGCGACCTGGTTGCAGATCCTTGCCGCCGTCGGCCCGCACGCGGTCTCCGAGCCCGGCGCGCTGACGCTTCGCCCCGCTGAATCCGCCGACGCGGGCCGCGTCCTCGGATGGCGCAACGACGCCGAATCGGTGCGGCAGAGCGGATCTGGTCGTGCCGTCGACTCCATCGACCACGCGCGGTGGTACGCGCGGGTGGTCGACGATCCGGCCCACCGCATCTGGATCGGCGAGGTCGAAGGTGTCGCCGTCGGCATGGTGCGCGTGGATGTGGTCACTGGCGTGGGCACCGTGAGCATCGTCGTCGCACCCGAAGCACGGGGGCGCGGCCATGCGTCTGCATTGCTCGGCGCGCTCTCCGAGGAGATCCAAGCCGATTGCCAGGTTGGTGCGCTCGTGGCCCACGTGCGGCCCGAGAACCGAGCGAGCCGGCGGGCGTTCAGCGCCGCGGGCTACGAGATGGCGGGCACCGCCGACGACGGTCTCGTGCGGCTGGTGCGCTGCGCCAACCCGCCGATTGAGAAGGCGCCGATCGAAGCACCGGGATGGAGGAAGCCGTGACCACGACGAATGCCGCACCGAGCAGTCGCGCCACGAGCCGTCCTCGGCCGGCGACCGCGACCCGTCCGATCCGCTACTGCACGCGGTGCGTGATGCCCGAGACGCGCCCCGACATCCTGTTCGACCGCGATGGCGTCTGCAGCGCGTGCCGGCACTTCGACGCGCGTCCCACCATCGACTGGGACGCCCGCCGCCGCGAGCTCGTCGAGGTGCTCGACGAGTTCCGCAGTCGCGACGGCAGCAACTACGACTGCGTGGTCCCGGTGAGTGGCGGCAAGGACAGCACGTACCAAGTGCTGAAGATGCTCGAGCTCGGCTTGAACCCACTGTGCGTGACCGCGAGCACCTGCTACCTCTCGCCGATCGGGCGGCGCAACCTCGAGAACCTCAAGTCACTCGGTGTGGATTGCGTCGAGGTGACCGTCAACCCGAAGGTGCGGCGTCGCATCAATCGCTTCGCGCTCACGCAGGTGGGTGACGTGAGCTGGCCCGAGCACGTCACGATCTTCACGGTGCCGGTGCGCGTGGCCGCGCAGCACGGCATCCGCCTCATCGTGTGGGGCGAGAACAGCCAGAACGAGTACGGCGGCCCGGCCACCGCCGCGCAGGATCGCGTGCTCAACCGGCGCTGGCTCGAAGAGTTCGGCGGGCTCATCGGACTGCGCGTGAGCGATCTCGTGGGCCACGACGGCATCGTTGCTCGCGACCTGATCCAGTACACGTACCCGTCCGACGACGTGCTCGCCGCCACCGGCGTCACCGGCATCTTCCTCGGCTACTACCTGCCCTGGGACGGTTCCGCGAATGCGCTGCTCGCACAGGGTCACGGCTTCGAGTACTGGCCGCACGCCGTGGAAGGCGCGCTGTTGCCGTACGAGAACCTCGACAACCTCTTCCACGGCATCCACGACTACTTCAAGTTCCTGAAGTTCGGCTTCGGGCGCGCCACCGACCACGCGTGCATGCACGTTCGGCGCGGTCGCCTCTCACGCGCTGATGCCATGGAGCTCGTGCAACGCCACGACGGCAAGTTCCCATGGACATACCTCGGTCACCCGCTTGCCGAGATGCTCGAGCAACTCGACCTCGATCTCGATGGCTTCATCGAGGTGTGCGACCGGTTCACGAACCGGCGTCTGTTCGTGACCGAGCGCGACGGTTCGCTCGCCCGCGATCGCCACGGCAACCTGACGAAGATCAACGTCGACAACGTCGACGCGGCTGCCGTCCCGGCGGCCTGAGGAGCGCGGCATCTCGTGCGCGTGGCGATCGTCGATACGGGGCTTTGCAACGTCGATTCGATGTGGCGCGCGCTCGAGGAGTGCGGCGCGACCGCGGTCGTCACCGCCGATCCGAGCGTGCTCGGCACCGTCGACAAGATCGTGCTTCCCGGTGTGGGCGCCTTCCCCGACGCCATGGCGGCCCTCGCGGCCGATGGCCTCGACGACGCCATCCGCGATGAGGTGACGAACAACGAGGTCCCGCTCCTCGGTGTGTGCCTCGGCATGCAGCTGCTCGCCACGCACGGCGCCGAGGTGCGCGACTGCGCCGGACTCGGGCTCATCGACGCATCGGTCGAACGGCTCGAGTCGCGATCTGGCGAACGTGTACCGCACGTCGGCTGGAACGAGGTGCACCGCACCGGTGACGCGGCTCTCCTCCACAACATCCCCGACGGCGCCGACTTCTACTTCGTGCACAGCTTCCACATGCGCTGCGCCGATCCGGCTGATATCGCCGCGGCCACGCCATACTGCGGCGGCTTCACGTCGATGGTGGTGCGTGACCATGTGGTCGGCACGCAGTTCCATCCCGAGAAGAGCCAGACCTACGGGCTTGCGCTGTTGCGCAACTTCGTGGAGATGTAGGGGAGCGGTGCCGTGCTGAAGGTCCGTGTCATCCCGACGCTGCTGTACCGCGACGTGACCCTCGTGAAGGGCGTCGGGTTCGACGCGCGCCGAGTGGTGGGCAGCCCGATGCAGGCCGTGCAGGTGTACAACCTGCGCAACGTCGACGAGCTCTGCTTCTTCGACATCACCGCGAGCCCGCAGCGTCGCGGTCCCGACTTCTCGCTCATCGACGAGCTCGCCGACCGTTGCTTCATGCCGCTGACCGTGGGCGGTGGCGTCCGCACGCTCGACGACGTGCGCGATCTGCTTGCCGTCGGCGCCGACAAGGTGGCGATCAACACGGCGGCGCTCGACGACCCTGAGCTGGTGCGCGCCGCTTCCGACCGCTTCGGGGCGCAGTGCATCGTGGCCGTGATCGACGTGCGCGCCGACCCGCAGGGCACCGTCACGGTGTGGCGCGACAACGCCGCGCACGATACCGGTCTCGATCCGGCGGCGTGGGCGAAGGAGCTCGAAGCACTGGGCGCAGGCGAAGTCCTCGTGCAGAGCGCCGACCGTGACGGCACGATGAGCGGCTACGACCTCGACACGATCCGGCGCGTGAGCGACTCGGTATCGGTTCCCGTGATCGCGAGCGGCGGTGCGGGCACGTTCGAGCACATGCACGAGGCGTTCGCCGACGGTCGCGCGAGTGCGGTTGCCGCGGCCAGCATGTTCCACTTCACCGAGCAGACGCCGATGGGTGCCAAGCAGTACCTCGGCGCGCACGGTCATCCCGTGCGGGTGTAGCCGGTCCGGTCACGGGCTCGAGAGCGCGCTCAGGATCACCGCGGCGATCCGCTGGTGCCCTTCGATGTCGGGGTGGTCACCGTCGTGCGCGAGGAGGCTGGTCTCGTCGTCGTCGTCGTTCGGACCGCCGAACGCGGTGCGCAGATCGATGTAGACGGACCCCGTCTCCTGCGCGATCGACTCGATCGCACGGCTGAACGCGCGGGTGAGCGCACCATCGGCCGCCACGTAGGCCGGGCCGCGAGCCTGCGCGTACCGGCCGGCGAGCCAGACCCGCCAGTAGTCGATCAGGACGAGCGTGACCAGCCGCCCGGCGGTGAGCTGCCGCACACGCGACGTGATGGCGGTGATGTTCGCCGCAACCTGGGGCAGCTTCGACTCGTAGCAGGAAGCGTTCGTGCCGCACGTCGCCGAGAAGGCGACGTCGTTCGCGCCGATCTCGATCATCACCGTGTCGGCCTTCTCCACGTCGGCGATCGTGCCGGCATCGCTCTGGAGCTGTTGGATCACGTCGGTGCTGCGGAATCCCGGCTCGGCGTCGTTGAAGTCGGCGACGGGGTGACCGGTAGCGCGCGCGACACCATCCGCGGTGAGCTGCGGATAGGGAGCGCATCCACACGCAGTCCCGTAGGGCACCGAATCACCGAGCACGGTGACGGCCGAGACACGTGTGAGCCTGTGTGCCGGTGTGGCCGTGGTCGTCGTCGTCGTCGTGGTCGTGGTCATCTTCGTCGAGGTGGCTGTCGTCGAGCGAGCTGAGCGCTCGGTTCCCGAGCCGTTCGAACACGACGAGATCAGCAACAGCGACACGACGATGAGCAGCAGTCGCCCGCTCAGTCGCGACGAAGCCGACACCACGCATTCAGTATGGCTGGGTCGCGGTGCGCATGAATGTGCTGCTCTCAGGCGCCGTCGTGCTGGTCAAGTCGGGCCAACCATTGTTGACGATTTTCGAGTATCGGTCCTTGGTGGCGAACGTACGTTCGAGTAGGATCAACGCATGGCGACCGACGGCTTCGAGATGTTGATCGAAGCCCTCGACGAGCTCGCGGCTGACGACATCGTCGGCGTCGCGCAGCGAGACGCGATCGTTGCGCTCGACAAGGCGAAGGCGCGCCTCGACGCAGAGCTGTCGCGTCGGCTCGCCGAACTCGACCGGAGCAGTGAGCATCAGGCGTTGGGCTACCGCTCGCCCGCCGGCTTCTTGATGGGCCGGCTCCGGTGCGCGCGCCACGAGGCGTACCGCCGGGTGCGGGTGGCGCGGCACGCGGAGGAGATGCCCGAGATCTCCGCACTGTGGGCGCGCGGGGCCGTCACGACGGGCCATGTCGAGGCAGCCACTTCGATTCGCCATTCCGCGCACGCCGATGAGCTGTTCGCGGAGTTCGAGGGGTCACTGGCGCGCATCGCGGCAGTCGCGCAACCCGAAGACGTTGCCGACTCTGGCCGCGCGTGGCGCGACGCGCTCGACGATCATCTCGACCGCGACGGCGCGCAGACCATCGCAGGCGAGCAGCGCGAGCGACAGGTCGCAACGTTCGCGCGCTCGATCGACGACCTCGGGTTCTTGCGGGCGGCGTTCGATCCCGAGGCCGCCACGATCGTGGGCCGCTCGATCGACCTCGCCTACGAGCGTGGGCATCGGGCCGGCGATCCTCGCAGCCCGCAACGCCAGCGCGCCGATGCGATCGTGGAGATCTGCACGGCGTACATGGCCGGCTCACCACGAACGGGCAACCGGCCGCACGTGCTCGTGGTCACCGATGCGGCCACGCTGGCCGGCGCTGCGGTCGGGCGGGCCCACAGCTCCGACGGCACCCGGCTCTCGCCGTCCACCGTCCGGCGCATAGCGTGCGACGCATTCGTCCAGCAGATCCTGGTCGGTGCCGGCACGGTCCCGTTGGCCATGGGTCGGGCGGCTCGCCTGTTCACGCCCGATCAGCACCGCGCGATGGTGGTCCGCGATCTCGGCTGTCGCGGCCCTGATTGCGATGTGGGGCCGGATCGGTGCGAGTCACACCATCTGGCCGAGTGGAGCGCAGGTCAGGGTCCGACCGATCTCGACAATGGTGCGCTGTTCTGCCGCGGTCACTGTCACCGCCGGCTGCACGATGGTGGCTGGAGGGTCAGCGGCAACGCGAACGGCCGGCTCGAGTTCCACGATCGCGCCGGCAACCTGCTCGGCCACAGTGAACCTCGAACGCCTCCCGCCGCGATCGTCACGAAGCGTGGCGCGCAACGGGCGCGCGAAGACGACCGCGCCCGCGAACGCGTGGCCGCGCTCGCCGGCGAGCTCCGACAACGCCGGGCCACCGCCAGGTGACGCCCGGTGGTCAGTCCAGGAGAGTCGGCGCGTCGAGCGCGAACTTGGCGTCGCTCTGGAACCAGTACGCGGCGCCGCCGGTTCGAGCGAGCGGCAGCACATGCGGGCGTGCCGCGCGACGTCGTCGAAGGACATGCCGGTGCGCGCCGCCAGCGCGCGATACACGTCGGTCGACGAGATCGACCCCACGTTCCAGCCGTCGGCGCACTCGTGCATCAGCTCCACATACGCCGTGGGCCATTGGGGACACGCCGGCGGCGCACGATGCATCCACCGCTCGTCCACGAGCGTGTCGCCGAAGTCCCAGAGCAGCACGGCAGCGCACATCACCAGATCGTCGCGCGACGACGACTGATTCGCGGGCGACCTACGCTGCGGCGGCATGATCGCGGATCGGCTCGAGCAGCTGGGGATCGTGTTGCCGCCGGTGTTCCCGCCGGCCGCCAACTATCTCGGCTGCGTGATCGACAACGGCCTGATCCATGTGGGCGGACACGGTCCGATCGCGGGCCAGGAGATCATTCGCGGCAAGGTCGGCGCCGATCTCACGCTCGATGAGGCTCGCCAGGCGGCGCGCATGACTGGGCTCTCGATCCTTTCCACGATGAACGATGCGCTCGGCGACCTCGACCGCATCGAGCGCTTCGTGAAGGTCTTCGGGATGGTGAACGTCGCGCCGGGGTTCGACCAGATGCCAGCCGTCATCGACGGTTGTTCCGATCTGCTCGTCGAAGTGTTCGGCGACGCCGGTCGCCACACGCGCTCGGCGGTCGGGCTGGCCGAGCTGCCGTTCGGCATCGCCGTCGAGATCGAGCTGATTGCGCGCCTGCGCGCGTCGTAGCGCGGCTCAGGCCGCTTCGGCGCGCACGAGCGCGTGCGCGAGTACGTCGACCACGCGGTCCTGGTCGGATCGCGTGAGCGTGGGGAAGAGCGGCAGCGACAGCAGACCCGCGTAGGCCCGTTCCGTGTTGGGGAACTGATCGGGCGTGAATCCCATGCGCGCGTAGAGCGGATGGCGGTAGATCGGCACGTAGTGCACCTGTGCGGTGATGCCCGCGGCGTGCATGGAGTCGTACACGGAGCGCCGGTCGGCAACCTGCACCGCGAACAAGTGGTATGCGTGGCGCCAGCCGGCGCGGGGCGCGGCCGGTGGCAGCACCACGCCACGAGCGTCGGCGAGCAGGTTGCGGTAGCGGTCGGCGAGGGCGTTGCGCATCGCCACGAAGGAACCGAGCTTGCCGAGCTGCGACGAGCCGAGCGCGGCTTGCATGTCGGTGAGCCGGTAGTTGTAGGCGACCTCGTCGATCTCGTAGCACCAGCCGCCGTCTTCGGGCCGGGCCACCATGCCGTGCGACCGGAACCGGCGCAGCGACGCGGCGAGCTCTGCCGAGTTCGTGGTGACCGCGCCTCCTTCGCCCGTCGTGATCGATTTCACGGGATGGAACGAGAACACCGTCATGTCGGAGTGCGCGCAGCTCCCCACAGGCCCGTCGGGCGTTGCGGCACCCAGCGCGTGGCACGCGTCCTCCACCACCACTCGAGGCCGACGCGGCAGCGACGCGAGATCGCAGGGCAGACCCGCGTAGTGCACGGCCACGAGCGCGTCGCAGGGCGGAACGGCATCGAGATCGATGTTGAGTGTGTCGGGGTCGATGTCGGCGAAACCGACCTGGGCGCCCACGTACAGCGCGCAGGTGGCGGACGCCGCGAACGACAGCGGTGAAGTGACCACGCGATCGCCAGGACCGATGCCGGCCGCGGCGAGCGCGCCGTGCAGCGCGGCGGTGCCGTTCGCGAACGTCACCGCGTGACGCGCACCGACCTTGGCGGCGAGCGCGGCCTCGAGCTGGTCGACGGCTGGTCCGGTCGTGAGCCGGTCGCTGCGCAACACCGCGATCACTGCGGCCACGTCGTCGTCGTCGATCACCTGACGGCTGTACGGCAGCTCGCCCGCGCTCATCGGTCAGGCCGCCTGCGTCGACCGCTCGGGAGCGAAGCGCAACAACGCAGCGAGCTCGTCGGCGGTGAGCCACCAGTCGTTGTGGTCGCTCGAGTACACGAAGCCATCGGGGAGCGCCCGGTTGCCGCGGTGGTGCGACGCGTTGGCATCCCACCAAGCATGCTCGGGCAGCACCACGTACACGTCGCCGGCGTCCACTGCGTGGCGTGACTCGTCGCTCGTGATCATCAGCTCGTGGAGCTTCTCGCCGGGCCGGATGCCGATCACGTCGCGCGGCACACCGGGAGCCATCGCCTCGGCGAGGTCGACCACCCGCATCGACGGGATCTTCGGGATGAACACCTCGCCACCCTGGAGGTGCTCGAGCGCGTAGAGCACGAGGTCGACGGCCTGCGGCAAGGTGATCCAGAAGCGGGTCATGCGCTCGTCGGTGATCGTGAGACGACCGCGCTCGGCGGCTTGCTGGCGGAACACCGGGACCACCGACCCACGTGAGCCGACCACGTTGCCGTAGCGAACACAGGCGAGGCGGGTCGCCGACTGAGCCGCGTAGGCGTTGCCTTGCACGAAGATCTTCTCGGCGCACAGCTTCGTGGCGCCGTAGAGGTTCACGGGGTTCACGGCCTTGTCCGTCGAGAGCGCGACTACACGCGGCACCTTGGCGTCGATGGCGGCGTCGACCACATGCTGAGCGCCGAGCACGTTCGTGCGCACGGCTTCGAACGGGTTGTACTCGCACGCGGGCACTTGCTTCATCGCGGCCGCATGCACGATCACGTCGCAGCCCTGCGCGGCGCGCGACATCCGGGAGCGGTCGCGTACGTCGCCGATCAGGTAGCGAAGGTTGGTGTCGCCGTAGCGATCGCGCATCTCCGACTGCTTGAGCTCGTCACGTGAGTAGATGCGGATCACCGCGTCGGGCCAACGCTCCGTCACGCGGTCGACGAACGCGTGGCCGAAGCTGCCGGTCCCCCCGGTGAGCAGGATCGTCGCGCCCGACAGGTCGAGGTTGGTGGGCTTCACACCGTTGCCTTCCGTTGATGGATCGATTGCAGCGCAGGTCGGCCTTCAGCCAGCGCGCGCACGCGGTGTGCCGCTTCGGCGAGCACCGCACCCCAGTCGTGGCCAACCTCGCGGTTGAGGCATTCCACGCTGGTGAACCACGGCAGCTGCCCGGTGCCGCACTCCGACCAGTCGCCGAGGTTGCCGATGGCCAGGGTGGGCGTGCCGAGCGCGCCGGCGAGCATCGTCACCGCGTTGCGCGGCGCGATCACGAGATCGAGGCAGCTCACGAGCGCGGCCACGCGGTCGAGCTCGTCCTTCAGGTCGAGGTCACGCCAGCGGGCGATGTGCACACCGAAGCGCGCTTCGGCGTCGGCCACGTCGCGCTCGCACTGGTCGTACTGCAGCAACACGAACGTGACGCCCGGTGTGCGCAGGATCGGCGCCCACTCGTCGAGGCGGGTGTACTCGAGGCGCCGTTCCGCAGTGCGGATCATGCTGCGCCATGAGATCCCGACGTACGGACCATCGCCAGCGGCGGCGAGACGCTCGCCGAACGTGTCGGTTTCGTCGGGATCCGCCGCGAGATAGGAGTCACGCACCGGGAAGGCATCGATCGACCGCCGCAGGTATTGCGGCACGCTTCCCGCCGCGATGACCTGATCGGCACGCGGATGCACCGGGAGCTGAGCCGTCGGGTCATCCAGGTCGTCGGGTGGCTCGCCGGCATCGGAGTGCACGTCGACGGTGGCCGCAGGAAACGATCGGCGAAAGAGCGCCTCGACGCGCGGGTCGCACTCGATGACGAGTCGGCCGGCGCACTCGATGAGATCGGGGTAGCACGACGCGAACATGATCTCGTCGCCGATGCCCTGTTCGCGGTGTACGAGGAGCGTGCCGTCGGCGAGGTCGGATCCGTCCCAGGTGGGCGTACCGATCCAGCGCCGGGCCTTGGGGTGCGTGCGAAGGCGGCCGTCGAACGCGTGCCACCCTTCCACGATGCGCCCGAGGTTGAGGAGCGTCGCCGCGCGCCGCACCACCACTTCGGGGTTGAGCGGCTCGATCGCAAGGGCGCGTTCGTGCGCGGCGAGCGCGTCGTCGTGCCGGCCGGCGGCACTGAGCATCGTGCCCACGTTGGTGTGCATGGAGGCGGAGTCGGGGGCGAGCGCGGCCGCGCGCTCGAAGCACGCGACCGAAGGCTCGATCTCACCCAGGTAGAAGAGCGTGTTGCCGAGCACGGTGTTCACGGTGGGATCGTCGGGCGCCAGCGCGTACGCCCTGCGCAGCGCCGCGGCGGCCGAGAGCAGCCGGCCCTGACGCCGCAGCAGCTTGCCGAGCAGGAGCAGCGCGCCGGCGTCGCCGGGTGCGAGCAGGGTGGCGCGGCGTGCGGCCGCTACGGCTTCGTCGTGCCGTTCGAGCGCATCGAGTGAGAGTGCGAGGTTGTGCCATGCGGCCGTGTAGTCGGGCTGCGCGGTCGTGAGCTCCACGAGCACGCGTTCCGAGTCGTCGTGGCGACCGACGGCGCGCAGCGCCACGGCGTATTCGTTGTGGGCGTCGCGCGTGTCGTGGCTGATCGCGCCCAGACCGGGTAGGCCTCGCTCGAGATGCGTGATCGCGTCGGCCGGCTCGCCGAGATGGTTTGCGGCGGCGCCGCGCAGGCAGCGGGCGTCGGCGTTGTCGGGCATGATGCGCAACACGGCGTCGAGCTCCGTCGCGGCGCGGGATGCGTCCCCCGCGGCGAAGCGCTCCACGGCACTCCGGAAGTGCCGGAGTGCAGCAGCGGCGTCCTGCGGCCGAATGTCATTGCGAGTCGACGTCGCCGCCCGGGACGCGCGCCGCGATTGCTTGCCCATCGTCGCCTTTCATCGGCCGATCGGCACGTTGCGTGAGTCTTGACGGGCCTCTGCCGCAGCCCCCGGCCCCGTTCGGCCACGCGTCGCGCGTGCCGCAGCAGGATCCGCCACGCGGCGTGTCGCGCCGGTGCGTCGGGCGGCTAGGCGAGCGAATCGAACGCGCCGCGCCGAGTGGGGCTGTCACCGCGCGGGCGGGCGGCTTCGGCCCGTGTGACCCGCGCGATCTCCAGGCGGATGCGCGCGAGCTCGTCGCGCAGGTGCTCCTCCTGCGCGTCGAGCGAATCGAGCACGGCCTGCGCGCGTGCCGCGTGCGCCGTGGGCAAGGGCGGCAGCGAGTCGGGGAGCGCTACGGGCTCCGGCGGCGGTGCGCCGTCGAAGATGGTGGCCTCACGAGCGTCGAGCGATGCCTCGAGGGCCTCGAGCACCGCGGGCCATTCGTGCGGGTCAGGCTGCGCTGACACCGACACCCGCGATGTCGCGCCAGGTCTGTGCGAGTGGCTCCATCAGCTCACGGCATTCGGCGACCAGCGGCGCGTGCTTGCGCAGGTTCGCCTCCACGAGGAGACGCGTGACGTACTGGTAGATCTGCACGAGTGCTTCGCCTGCGGCCCACACGCTCACGTCGAGCGTGGCCTGGAGCTCGTGCACGATGTCCTGGGCGTGCACGAGTGCTTGGTGCGAGTGGTCGTGATCGCCGCGCAGGAGCGCGGCGTAGGCGCGATCGAAGTCGAGCAGCAGACGGTCGTAGAGCATCACCACCAGCCGTTGAGGCGACGCGGTGAGGACCGCGTCCGACAGATAGGGGTTCGCGCCTGGGCGTTGAGCCATTCGTCCCGTCCTGATGACCTGATTGCGTGCGCGCTCGGCCTAGCCCAGTCCCTGCAGCTGGCCGGCGAGCCATTGCTGCTGGTTCTTCAGGTTGGCCATCGCGGATTCGAGCTGCGCGAACTGCGCCTTGAGCTGGGCCTGGTAGGCGTTGAGCCGTTGCGTCATGGTGTCGACCTGGGTGTTGATCAGGTCCTGGTTGGCCTTGATGCCGTTCTCGCTCGACGTGATGTAACCGCTCAGCGAGTCGGTCGCGAGCGTGTTCATCTGCGACAGCCGTGCCGCGACGCCGGGCGTGTAGGTGAACGTGCCGAGCGAGCCCGTGGTGCTGCCCACGACCTGCAACGTGAGCCCGGCGAGCGTGGGATCGGTCGACGGTGCGGAGAGGATCTGTCCGTTGCCCGTTGCGGCGACGCCGTTGATCGTTCCGGCAACGTCGGCACCGTGCACCGTGGCGTACGTACTGCCGTTCCAGGCGACGTCCATCGCGGCGCTCGAGCCGTACGTAGCCGAACGGAGCTCCACCGCGGTGCCGTTGACCGAGGCGACCACGTTGAGGTTCGCGCTGGCGAACGAGCTGTTCAAGCCGGCGGCGATCGTTGCCGCCGTGTCGCCTGCTTGCACCGTGTAGCTGGCGTTCACCGATCCGATGCGGGCGCGTACGGTCGTGCCCGCCGCGATGGCGCCGCCACTCGACGAGAACGCCTGCTGCGCGGCCTGCGTGATGTTCACCGCGTAGGTTCCGGCTTGCGTGCCGTCGTTCGCGGCCACGAACGACACGACACCCGAAGTCGAGCTTCCCGACCGGCTGAACACCCGCGAGAGCCCGTCGGGGTCGGCGCTGTAGGCGGCCAGGAACTTCGTCCGGTCGAACGTGTAGTTGCCGTTCTTGTCCACCGACACGCCGGCGAGGCCGGGGCTCGTGGGATTGGATCCCGGCACGACGCTGGAGACGGCGTTGTAGAGCGCAGTGCTGAGGCGGGTGGCGGTGATGTCTCCGGTGAGCGGCGATGCGATCTTGTTCGTGGCGTCGTACGCCGTGGCCTTGTCGATCGCCTGCTTGACGGCGTTGGCGCCATCGACCAGCTTCTGCACGTTGTCGGCGAGCGTGTTGCCGTCACGAGCCACGGTCACAGTGACCGGTGCCGTCGTCACCTGGTTGAGCGTGAGCGAGACGCCCGGCAGCACGTTCGCCATCGTGTTGCTCGACGACGTGATCGAGTAGCTGCCCGGTCCGTTGCCCACCGTGATGGATGCGTCGGTTCCCTGCGACAGCACCGTGAGCCCGCCGACCGCAGTCGGGTCGAACTCGGAGGCGGCGATGTTGGGATCGTTGCCCGCACCCGTGGCGGTCGACGCGATCTGGAGCCGGAACGAGTTCGTGCCGACCTGCACCGCGGCGGCGGTCACGCCGGAGTGGGCGCCGTTGATCGCCGCGACCACACTGCCGAGCGACCCGTCGCCCGTGCTCACGTTCGTCGCGCTCACCGTGCCGAGGCGCAAGCCTCCGGAGAGCACTGCAGTGATCGTTCCACCCGCCGCCGTGGTGAGCGCGAGCGACGAGCCGACACCGACCGGAGTGGCGTTGCCGAACACCTGCGCGGCGCCGCCGTCGACGCTCACCTGGCCGTCGACCCCGTGGAGTACCGCGGCGTCGGTGGTGAGACCCAGAGCGGCGAGCGAGGTGCCGCCCGTGACGCGGAGCGTCGCGGCCGAGCCCTCGGCGGTGGTCGCGATCGACAGCCGCCCGTTCGTTCCGGCGGTCACCTGTACCTGCGCGCCGGCCGCGGTTGCCGCTTGTTGCACGGCGGCTGCGAGCTGCTGCGAGTCGTAGGTACCTGACGCGAGCGCGAGGTTGAGCGTGCTGCCGTTCACCTCGAGCTGCAGCGCGTTGTTCGAGTTGTTGATCACCGTCGACGCGCCGAGCAGTCCGGTGCCGAACTTCGAGGCGCCGGCTGAGGCTTGCGTGACGGCGATGGTGTGCGCGCCGAGCGCGACCGCGTCATTCGACGCGAACGAGGAGAAGCCGAGCTTGCCGCCACCGGAAGCAACGAGCAGGCTGGCGTCGGTTGCGACACGCGAGGTGAGCGAGGTGACCGCGTTCGCCGAACGCAAGATGCCCGATTGCGCGAGCGATGTCACGTTGAACTGCATCGACCCGGTCGTGGTGCCGGAGCCGCCCGTCACACTCACCGCGGTCGGGTCGCTCGACGTGGCGGTGAGCGCCTGCCAGTCGGTCGCGTGCATGAGGCCGGAGCTGGCCCCGCTGAGCTGGCTGAGCGCGGAGCGGATGCTGCTCCAGCTGCTCAAGGCGTTCTGCTGGTCGACGCCGCGTGCCGCGACCTGGGCGATCTTGCTCTGCTCGACCTGCACGAGCTGGGCGATGATGCTCTGCGTGTCGAGGCCGGATCCGAGTCCCGAGATGGAAACCGTCACGCCTGCTCCTGCGTACTTCGTCGAGAGGTGTCCCTGGGCTCCGGGGCAGCGGCGGGCGCGCACTCAGGTGGCTCCGCCGTTCCCCCGGAGATCAAGACGGGAGGATCTCCCGTCTTGATCGGCCGGATTCGTCGCTACTGCAGGAGCTTCAGAACCGTCTGCGGGATCTGGTTGGCCTGGGCGAGCATCGCCGTACCGGCCTGCATCAGGATCTGCTGCTTGGTGAAGTTGACCATCTCGGACGCCATGTCGGTGTCCTTGATGCGGGACTCGGATGCCGAGAGGTTCTCGACCGAGACCTGCAGGCCGTTGATCACCGACTGGAAGCGGTTCTCGAAGGCACCGAGGCTGGC
>JADGOO010000016.1 GCA_017882905.1 Acidimicrobiia bacterium
GCGGGTGGGACCGCGCCCGCCTACCGCTGTCGGTGCTCGACGCGAAGTGGTCGTCGGGATGGGTGTCGTTGCGGCCGTACGACGGTTGCGGCCACTGGGCGGCGCGCCCGATGCTCGACGGCCACGACCTGTTCGTGCAGGCGTTCGTCCCCGCACCCGGCGACGGGTGCGCCGGTTACAACCCACTCCCCGTGCTCGGCTTCACCTACGGCGAACCCGGACCGCTCACGGTCTTCGGCGGCTAGTTGATGGCGCCCGCGTCGCGGAGCTTGGCGATCTCGCTCTCGCTCAGGCCGAGCTCCGCGGCCAGCACCTCGGCGGTGTGCTCGCCGACGCGCGGCGGGTAGGTCTCGGGCCCTTCGGCCACCTTCGACAGCTTCACCGGGTTGCCCGGTACGAGCACCGGCTCCTCCACGCCGTCGGTGCGCGGGATCTCCACGAGCATGTGGCGCGCGGCGACGTGCGGATCGGCCACGATGTCCTCCGGTGTGTTGACCGGGCCGGCCGCGATGCCGTCACGCGCGAGCAGGTCGCACGCCTCGAAGCGCGTCTTGCTCGCCGCCCACGAGTCGATCGCCGGACGGATCACGTCGTCGAGATGCGTGCGCCAACCTTCACGCGTCGCGAAGCGCGGGTCGGTGATCCATTCCGGCTTGCCGAGCGTCTGCGCGAGCCGTTCGAACTGGTGCTCGCGACCGACCTGGATGATGAACCAACCGTCGCTGGCGCGAAAGCCGTCCATGATGAGGGGCGCGAGGCGGCCGCCGCGCAGGCCCATCGACCAGAAGTTGACGACGAGGTCGGCCATCGCGACCATCGAGTCGTACATCGCGATATCCACGTACTGACCCTCGCCGGTGCGGTCGCGGTGGCGCAGCGCCGCGAGGATGCCGACCGTGGCGAACATCGCCGCGCTGATGTCGCCGAGCGCGCCGGCCGGCCCGACGACGGGCGGGTTGTCGCCGACGCGCTTGTAGTCGTAGAGGCCGCTCATCGCCTCGGCAATCGGGGCGTACGCGGGCCACACGTCGTACTGGCTCTTCACGGTGTTGCCGAAACCCGACACCGACGCGTAGATCACCTTGGGGTGCACGGCGAGGATGTCGTCGTAGGCGAGACCGAGCTTGGTCATCGTGCCCGCCTTGAAGTTCTCGGCGAACACGTCGAAGTGCGGCGCGAGCGCCTTCACGAGCGCCTTGCCCTCGGGATGCTTGAGGTCGATGCCCACGCTGCGCTTGTTGAGCGCGTTGCGCAGGAACGTGGCGCCGGCCTTGCGCCCGTCGAGGTCGGTCATGTACGGCACCGCGCCGCGGCCCGACTCGCCTTCGCGCGGGTGCTCCACCTTCACCACGTCGGCGCCGAGGCGGGCGAGGAGCATGGTGCCGAACGGCAGCGCCTGCATCTGCTCGACGGCGAGGATGCGCACACCCTCGAGCGGCTTGCCGTACTGCTCCGCGCCTTCGTTGGCAACGTCACCAAGTCTCATGCGGCTCATGTTCGCAGGACAGGCGCGCCGTCGTGGAATCCCCATGCGCCGCTCACCCGGACGATTTCCGCATGAGCGGCGCATGGGGCTCGTGCCCCGGTGGGGCTCTCACCCCCATGTGATCGCGGTAGCGCCTCACCTCTACACTGACGCCCATGTCAGCAACCCGAGGGATCCTCGCCGCGGCCGGCTACGTGCCGTACCGGCGGCTGCAGCGGTCCGAGATCTCCAAGCTCTTCGGTTCCGGCGGCGGCAAGGGCACCCGCTCGGTGGCCTCGTACGACGAAGACACGACCACGATGGGTGTGGAGGCGGCCCGGCTCGCGCTGGCGGGCACCGACGCCCGCCCGGCCACGCTGTTGTTCGCCACCGCCGACCCGGCGTACCTCGAGAAGACGAACGCCACCACGATCCACGCGGCGTTGCGCCTCGATGCCGACATTGCGGCGTTCGATGCGGGCGGCGCGGTGCGCAGCGGCATCGGTGCGCTCCAGGTCGCCTTGCGGAGCACGGAGCCCACGTTGGTGGTCGCCTCCGACCTTCGCGGCGGCTTGCCGACCAGCATCGACGAATCGGCTTCGGGCGACGCGGCGTCGGCGATCCTCGTGGGCGAGGGCGATGTGATCGCCGAGTTCATCGGCGGCGCGCAGCGCAGTGCCGAGTTCATCGACCGGTGGCGCACGCCGGGCGATCCGCGGCCGCGCCAGTGGGAGGAGCGCTTCGGCGAGGTGCAGTACCTGCCGCTCGCCGACGAGGCCTTCCGTGCCGCGCTGAAGAGCGCCGACATCGAAGCCGCACAGGTCGACGTCGCGATCGTCACCGGGCCGCATGCCCGGGCCGTCAAGGCCCTCGGCGGCAAGCTCGGCGTGAACAAGGTTGCCGACGACCTCACCGGTGTGGTCGGGCAGTCGGGCACCGCGCACGCCGCGCTGCTGCTCACGCACGAGCTCGAGCGAGCCGAGCCGGGCCAGGTGATCGCGCTCGTGCACATCTGCGACGGCGCCGACGTGCTGCTCTTCCGCACCACCGATGCGCTCGCCGCGAAGCGGGGCAGCTCGCGTTCCATCGACGCGCAGCTCGAGCACACCGCCGACATCGGTTACGGCAAGTACCTGTCGTGGCGCGACGTGGTGCGCCTCGAGCCGCCCCGGCGGCCCGAGCCGAACCGCATCTCGGCGTCGATCTCGGCCCGCACCCGCGACTTCAAGTACGGGTTCGTCGGCGCGCAAGACCGTGGCTCGGGCGCGCCGCACCTGCCGCCGCAGCGCGTGTCGCGTGAAGGCGGCGCACTCGACGACATGGAGCCCTTGCCCATGTCCGATGTCGAGGGCACGATCTCCACGTTCACCATCGACCGCATTGCCTACTCGCCGTCGCCGCCGATCGCGTTCGCGGTCGTGGACTTTGACAACGGCGCACGGCTGCCCGTGGAGCTGTGCGACGTGGATACGAGCACCCTCGCCATGGGTGACAAGGTCGAGATGACGTTCCGCCGGCTCTTCACCGCCGACGGCATCCACAACTACTTCTGGAAGGCGCGCCCGCTCCGCGGCTGACCGCCACGCAGCGCCGGCGTCGAACAAAGGAACTCACACATGCCGAGTCATGGGATCAAGGACCGCGTCGCCATCATCTCGATGGGCTGCACGCCCTTCGGTGAGCACTGGGACAAGGGCGCCGACGACTTGATGATCGAGTCGACGAAGGAAGCGTTCGACAACGTCGGCCTCACCAAGGACGACATCGACGCCTACTGGCTCGGCACCGCGATGTCGGGCATGAGCGGCCTCACGCTCAGCCGCCCGCTGCAGCTCGTGGGCAAGCCCGTCACGCACGTGATCAACCACTGCGCGACAGGCTCCGAGTCGCTGCGCAACGCCGCGTACGCGGTGGCGAGCGGTGCCTACGACCTGGCGATGGCCGTGGGCGTCGAGAAGGTGAAGGACTCCGGCTATCAAGGCCTCGTGGGCGCGTCGCACGCGCCGAGCGACGGCACGGCGCGCACGCTCACCGCGGCCGCGATGTTCGCGATGTGTGCGCCGGCGTACGGCAAGAAGTTCGGTGTGAGCGATACCGAGATGCGCCAGGTGCTCGCCCACATCGCGCAGAAGAACCACTACAACGGCGCGCGCAACAAGCGGGCGCAGTTCCGCCGCGAAGTGAGCATCGACACGATCTGCAACGCGCCGCTCATGGCAGGCGGCCTGGGCGTCTACGACTGCTCGGGCGTGGCCGACGGCAGCGCATCGGCGATCATCTGCCGGGCTGAAGACGCGCACAAGTACACCGACAAGCCGCTCTACATCAAGGCGCTGTCGTTCGTGGCCGGAAGCTGCTCGGGCAACGCCGACCCCGGTTACGACTACACGTGGTTCCCCGAGATCAACATGGCGGGCAAGGACGCCTACCAGCAGGCGGGCATCACGAGCCCCCGCGAGCAGCTGGCGATGGCCGAGGTGCATGACTGCTTCACGCCGGCCGAGCTGTTGATCATGGAAGACCTCGGCTTCGCCGAGCGTGGCACGGCGTGGAAGGAAGTGCTCGGCGGCACCTTCGACCTCGACGGCGACCTGCCCATCAACCCGGATGGTGGCCTGAAGAGCTTCGGCCACCCGGTGGGTGCGAGCGGTCTGCGCATGTTCTTCGAGGCGTGGCTGCAGCTGCGGCGCGAAGCTCCCGACGAGCGCTCGATCAAGACGGTCGACCGCGGCCTGGCGTTGTGCCACAACCTGGGTGGCTACCCGGGCGAGATGGTCAGCTTCGTCGGCATCGTCGGCAACGAGCTCGGCTGACGCGCTCCCTCTCTCGAACTTGCGAGTCACGCAAGTTCCGGTTCGGGTCAGGTGGAGGTCGGGGTCCCGACGGGGTTGGCCGGTGCGCAGGTCGCGCCCGGTAGGGCGGTGGTGGGCGGCGTCGGGTTTGCCGGCCCGCTCGTGATGAACGCTTGCAACCGCAGGCCGTGCGCGACGAGATGGCTGGTCACGCCTCCCTCCGTCGCGGTCACGTCGAGGTCGCCCGAGTAGGTGGATCCGAGCGCCCGGCGGAAGAAGTCGCCGTGGAAGGTGACCCAGTCGCCGGCCGCCTTGCCGTTGTACGTGCGCATCTCGTTCGACCACCACTGGTTCGCGCACGACGCGAAGTAGATGAACCAGCGCATCTCGCGGCCGTGCTCCTGCCACACGAGCTCCAGGGTCTGGTAGCTCGGGTCGCCCGGGTCGCTGTGCACGTCGACGGCCGCGCCGGCCGCGGTGTACTGCACGCCGTCGACGGTGATCGAGAAGTCGTCGGCTTGCAGATCAACCTGTGGCGTCGTCCAGTGCACGGATGCGCCCGCACCGGAACCTGCGGTACGCAGTGCACCCGGCGGCATCACAGCTGCAACGACGCCGAGGCCTGCGATCGCCACGGTCACCAGCGCGACGACGGCGATGCGAACGCGCGGCCGCGGTGCGCGAGCCGGTGCGAGCTCGCTGACCACGACGACGATGTCGTCGCTCTGGGCACGCCACGTCGGTACGGTGCTGCGCACCGCCGCGGCCTGCGCGTCGAACAGCGCGCGCAGGCGGGGTTCGAGGTCGTCGTCGATCAGGCCGTTCATCGTTCGATCTCCTTGTGGAGCTGGGCGAGTGCCCGCGCGGCGAGCGACTTGACGGTGCCGGGCCGGCAGCCGAGTGCCGACGCGATCGTCGCCTCGGGGAGGTCGGCGTAGTAGCGCAACACGAGCACTGCGCGCTGGCGATACGGGAGCTTGGCGACCGCGTCAGCGAGCTCGGCGCCGCCCGCCGGCAACGTGGTCGCCTGGGTGAGCAATGGGAGCTTCGATCGTTCGAGGCGGTGGCGCCGGTGCCACTTGCGGCACTCGTTCACCAGCGCGGTGTGCAGGTACGCCGACGGGTTCTCGAGAGTCGCGAAGCGAGCCATGAGACGCGTCAGCGCGTCCTGAGCGATGTCCTCGGCCGCGGCGCTGTGCTGGGTGAGCAACGTGGCCAACCGCACCGCGCCGACCCATTCGCGTGCGTAGAACTCGTCGAAGGTCGCCGCGTCGCCGCAAATGGGGTCAGGGAGGTCGTGGCCCTCGTCGTGTCGGCCACCGCTTGTCGCCGTCGGGGTGGGCGGCGCGGGCGGGCCGAGCAGCGTCTCGAACGCATCCATCACCACCACGATCCCTCACGAAGGCGATTGGTTCCACCGAACCGCGTCACGGCCGCGAACCTCATCGGCGCAGACTCGCCTCGTGGGCGGCGAAGTCGCCGGGCGGGAGGCGCGGTGGGTCGCGCCGAGTGATCGTGAGCACGGCCGCATCCACGTGGGGAGCGGGCCGCAAGAACGCCGCAGGGATGCGGCGACCACGCCCGAACTCCCACCACGGCGCCCAGATCGCGCCGAGCAGATCGTCGCCCTGGGCCCGGGAGCGGGCCACTTGCCACTGCAGCACGAGATCGGCGCGCGTCAACGCCGACGACGGATTGTCGAGCAGCCGGTGCAGCACGTCGGCGGTCCGGTTCCACGGCGGGTTCGCGAACACGCGGAAGGGCGTGGCGGGCAGCGGGAACTCCAGCGCGTCGGCGAGGTGCACGCTCACGTTGGGCGTGGCGGCCGAAGCGCCGGACGAGCTGGGCGACGAGCACAGGATCGACCTCGACCGCGAGCACGTGCGCGGCCTGCCGGGCGAGCGCCCCGGTCAGGTGGCCCGAGCCCGCGCCGAGATCGACGACGCGTTCGGCGCCCGCGATGTGCGCTTCGGCCACGAGGCGGCCGACGAGCGATTCACTCTCGAGGAAGTGCTGGTCCAGCGAGTGCCGGCGCGCTGCACGCGACGCCGACTGCCCGGCCACGGCGCACCATGACCATCATCGAACCTTCCGTCCCGCCACCAGGCGGATGCCACGATGCCAGCACGTTCGTCCGCTCGGTGCCAGCGAATTCGCGCGGGCGGCTCGCTGCGACCGGACTGGTCAGCCCGCAGTCAGTGACCGTTGACGAGCCGTTCGCGAAGCGGCAACCGGGCGAAGTTGCGGACCGCGTTGAATAGGGACGACGGGTCGGGTGGGTTGCTCTGGGGGTCGGTGGATGCTGGTGGAAGCGGCGAGCGGGCGTCGCTCGCGCGCGAGCACACAGGGGCTCGCATCGTCGCCGATCGAAGCGATGTTGGCGCGCCTGCACGCCGAGCTGTCGGGCGTCGACGACGGTGATGTCGCCACCTACATCCCCGAGCTGAGCAACGCCGATCCGGCTTGGTTCGGCATGTGCGTCGCCACGATCGACGGGCAGGTGTCCGAGGTGGGCGACGCCGCCCAGCCCTTCACGATCCAGTCGATCTCGAAGCCGTTCGTGTTCGGCATGGCGCTCGAGGACCGTGGTGTGGATGCCGTCGCTCGCCATGTGGGCGTGGAGCCCTCGGGCAATCCGTTCAACGCCGTCGTGGTCGACCCGCTGACGAGCCGTCCGTTCAACCCGATGGTGAACGCGGGCGCGATCGTGACGACCGCGCTCGTGGGCGGCGACTCGCTCGACGACCGACTCGACCGGGTGCAGTCTGTGTTGAGCACCTACGCGGGGCGCCCGCTGCCCATCGACGAGCGCGTGTGCGCGTCGGAGCGCGCCACCGGTGATCGGAATCGGGCGCTCGGTTGGTTGATGAGCAGCTTCGGGATGCTCGAACACGACGTGGAAGAGACCCTCGAGGTCTACTTCAACCAGTGCGCGGTCGAGGTCACGTGCCGCGATCTCGCGGTGATGGCGGCGACGCTCGCCAACGGCGGCGTGAACCCCATCACCCAGGAGCGGGCGATCGACGCGCGTTACGTCGCCAACGTGCTGAGCGTGATGACCACCTGCGGCATGTACGACTCGGCCGGCGAGTGGGTGTACACGGTGGGCCTGCCCGCGAAGAGCGGAGTGGCCGGCGGCGTGATCGCGGTGTTGCCCGGCCAGCTGGGCATCGGCGTGTTCTCACCGCGCCTCGACGGTCACGGCAACAGCGTGCGGGGCGTGGCCGCGTGCCGAAGGTTGTCGAGTGAGCTGCAGCTGCACTTGCTGCGCGCGCCGTCGTCGCTGCGATCGGTGGTGCGGCGCAGCGTGCGCGGGAGCGAGCTGCGGTCGAGCAGGGTGCGCAGCGCCGCGGAGGACGCGCGGCTCGCAGAGCACCGTGACGCGATCGTGCTCCACGAGCTGCAAGGTGATCTCTGCTTCGCTTCGGCGGAGATGGCGTACCGCGCCGTCGACGAGCAGCTCGACGGCGTCGACCTCGTGGTGGTCGACTTCGGCCGAGTCGGGCATGTCGACGAGCCTGCCATCACCGTGCTCCGGCAGCTCGAAGCATCGGTGGTCGCGTCAGGACGCACGTTCGTAGCGGTGCGTGCACCGGAAGGCCTGCGGGGCGGTCAACACGGCGCGCCCGACGCGGTGCGCCAGTTCGCCGATGCCGATACCGCACTCGAATGGTGCGAGGAGTCGTTGCTCGACGACCTCGGGCTCGCGTCGTCTCGTGATGCAGTGCTCGACCTCGCACAGTTCGATCTCCTCAGCGGCGTCGAGGCCGAGGAACGTGAAGCGATCGAGCACCGCGTCGACGTACGAGCGTACGAAGCGGGATCGCATGTCTTCGAGCAGGGCGCACCGGCCGACGGCGTCGCCTTCCTCCTCGAAGGACGCGTGAGCGTGCGCCTCGCAGCTCCCGCGGTCGCCGACTTCAGCCGCACCGCTGGACGAGAGCCGTCGATGCTGGGCCGACGGCTCGCAACGTTCGGGCCGGGCGTGACAGTGGGCGAGATGGCACTGCTCGGTGAGACGACCAGATCGGCCGATGTGATCTGCGACGAGCCGTCTCGATTGGCGTTCCTCTCCGTGCAGTCGTTGCGCGCGATCGAGGCCGATCATCCGTCGATCGGCCGGCACATCGAAGCGAACATCGCGCGTGTGCTCGCGGCGCGATTGCGAGCGGCGAACGCACAGATCCAGGCCTTGGAGCGGTAGCGCCCTGCTCCGGTGAGCAGCCGAGCTCGACTGGTGCGCCCGGGTGGGGGGCGCACCGGCTCGGCGGCTGTGTCTCGGTCACCGATGCCGCGCCCTGGTGGGCGGCACCCGATGTCGGGCAAGATGGCGGGCATGGACGAATACCGAGAGCTGCTGCTCGACGCGTATCGCGGCGAGCGGTTCGGCGAATCGTTCTTCGCCTCGTTGGCGAAGGGCTTGCATGGATCGCAACACGGGGATCAGCTCCTTGCACTCCAACGCGTCGAGGCCCGCACGGCCGGGCGACTCGAAGCGTTCGTGGCTGCGGCCGGTCTCGAACACGAGGCACCCGATGCGGTGGCCGACGGAGCCCGTCTCGCGACGTCGGTCGATGCCAGCTCCTGGCCTGAGTTCCTGGCCGGCCTGCGCGGCGCGTTGCCCGACTTCCTCACGAAGTTCGAGCGCCTGCAAGCGATCGCCGAGGATCCTGGCGACGCAACGTGGGTTGATCTCGTCGCGCATGAGCAGGCCATCGACCGCTTCGCGATGTTGGAGCTCGACGGTCGCAGCGACGACGCGGCGGCCGTGCTGCACGGCCACCTGGATCGGCCATGACCACCATCTATTACGAATCCGATGCTGATCTCGCCGACCTCGCAGGCGAGCGCGTCGCGGTGGTTGGCTACGGCAACCAGGGTCGCTCGTGGGCGTTGAACCTGCGAGACTCGGGCCTCGACGTCGAGGTGTGCGTGCGAGCCGATGCCTCGCGCGAACAGGCGCGCGCCGACGGCTTTGTCGCCCACGAGGTCGACGAAGCGAACGCGGCCGATGTGCTGTGCGTGCTCGTGCCCGACGACGTGATCCCGTCGCTCGGTCTCACGCCTCGCGCCGACGCCTGCACGATCGTGGCGAGCGGCTACACGCTGGCGTTCGATCGCTTCGTGCCCGACGGCGACGTGGGCATGGTGGCGCCGCGCATGCTCGGCCCGGAGGTGCGGCGCTGTTACGAGGAAGGCGCGGGCTTCATCGCTGCCGTCGGCGTGCACCGTGACGCAACCGGGCGGGCCAAGAACCGGGTGCTCGCCGTGGCGAGCGCCATCGGAGGTCTGCGCGAGGGCGCGATCGAGCTGAGCGCCACGCAGGAGGCCGTGCTCGACCTCGCCGTGGAGCAGGTGCTCTCTCCGGCGCTGGCCGCGGTGAACAATGCGTTCGTCTCGACGATGATCGACCATGGCATCCCGCTCGAGGCGATCATCGTGGAGCTCGTGCTCTCAGGCGAGGTGGAGCGCACATACCGGCTACTGCGCGAAGTGGGATACGCGGTGCAGTCGGAGTTCCACTCGCCTACGAGCCAGTACGGCCAGCTCACGCGGCGAGGCCGCTACGACCACCTCGACTTCCGATCCACGATGGAAGAGCTCACCGGCGACATCGAGTCGGGCCGCTTCGCCACGGAATGGGATGCCGAACGCGACGGTGGTTACGCCACGCTCGCCCGGCTCAAGGACCAGCACGCCGGCCCGATGGTGCGTGCGTTCGAAGCGGATCTGCGCACGAAGCTCGGCCCCGGCGCGCGCTCCGCTTAGCCGGCCGCGCGCAGGTCGGCGAGCTTCATCACTTCGCAGCGCGGTGTCTCGACTTCTTCTTCGGCGAGGAAGAAGCGAAAGAACATCATTCCGAATGGCCGGCCCTCGGTGTCGATCCAGTTCGCCACGCCGGGATCACTGCCGGCAAGCACCAGGCGGAAGCTGCCGTCGGCTTCGAGCGTGGTGTTCGCTCGGTTGCGGCTCACCGGACGGTGCGCGTAGTCGTAGGTCTGCAGGAAGCGGTTCCACAGCGCCAGGCTGGCGAAGCGACACTTCGGCCAGCGCCCGTGGACCAGGAGCGCTTCGTCGGGTCCGAGCACATAGGGGGCCATGGCGTACACGGCATCGAACGCCGAGAACGCGAGATCACCCGGAGTCTCGGGCTTGTGGAACAGGTTCGGGGTGGTCGACACCCACGTCGGCTGCTCACGCTCGCCCATCTTGGGCTGTTCGAGCGTGCGGCCGCGTACGAAGTTCGTGACTCGATCGACGCCGGCGGCGACCGACTCGTCGGACCAGCGCGCGGGCGGTCCGATCGGCTCCACTGGTTCGATGTGCAAGGGGACGATGCGCGTGGGGTCGGCGGCGGCGGGTGTGGGCTCTTCGAAGTAGCAGCGCACCACGATCTCGCTCGCGCCTTTCGGGAGCGCCATCCAGTTCCGATCACGCGGCGGTCCACCGAAGGTCACATCGAAGTTGTTGTCGGCATCGATGTCGAAGTCGGTGTCGCGCAGCACGCCCGACGTCTGGTCGCTGTAGCCGCCTTCGTCGGATCCGAGCTCGATCGTGAACGAGAGGTACACCGCCCGGGAGGTGTTGCCCCAGACGCGGTACGCCCGGTCGTCGCGGATCGGGGTGGTGTAGTAGAGCGCGTCGGGGTTGTCGCCGAGCATCTTGCGTGTGCGCGTCACGATCGGCCGGAAGAACGGCCGCTCGGGATCGCTGTCGAACATCAAGAACAATCCGCCCTCGAGCGTGTTCATGACGGATCGCACGCAGTCGGCGCCGTCGTGTGCGTCGATGACGCCCCACTCCTCGCCGCAGTAGCGGTCTTCCACCTCTTGCAGCGTCGCGATCAGACCGCGCAACGCGGCACGGGAAGCAGTAGGTGTGTCGCTCATCGTGTGAGTCTCCCCCTGGAGCCGCGGGTAGCGCGCCGCCGTAATCGACCTCTACTGTGACACTGTTCCATAGACCGGAGGCCGGTGTGAAGTTCGCGCTCTTCTACGAGATCCCCGTCGCCCGCCCATGGGGCGACCGCAGCGAGTACGACGCGTATCAGAACACGATCGAGCAGGCCGTGCTCGGCGATCAGGTGGGCTGGCACGCCTTCTGGACGGTGGAGCACCACTTCCTCGAGGAGTTCTCACACTGCTCGAACCCCGAGGTCTTGTACGGCGCGATCGCGGCCCGGACCAAGAACCTGCGCATCGGCTACGGCGTGCGTCTCATGCCGCAGCCGTACAACCATCCGGTGCGCACCGCCGAGAGTGTCGCCGTGCTCGATCTCATCAGCGGCGGCCGGGTCGACTTCGGCACGGGCCGGTCGGCCACGCGCGCCGAGCTCGAGGGGTTCGGTCTCGACCCCCACGAGACGCGCGACATGTGGCGCGAGGCGATCGGTCATGTCGTCGGCTGCTGGACGAACGACGAGTACGAGTTCGCCGGCAAGTACTGGTCGATGCCGAAGCGCCGCGTGCTGCCCAAGCCGTTGCAGAAGCCGCACCCGCCGGTGTACGGCGCCACGACGAGCGACGAAGGTCACGCCGAGGTGGGTGGTCTCGGGCTCGGCCTGTGCTCGTTCGCGGTCGGTGTGCCGCCCGAGGAGATCGGTCGCAAGATCGCGATCTACCGCGACGCCGTTTCCCGCTGCGCCACGCCACTCACGGGTCACGTGCACAACGCCGCGGCCACGTTCACGATGGTCAACGTTGCCCCAACGGAGACGGAGGCTCGCGAGGTGGCTCGCGACAGCTTCGAGTGGTATCCGAAGACGGGTGCGCGCCAGATCGCCACGGTCGCCGAGTACATGGCCGAACGGCAACAGGCTCTCGGGAACTATGGCTACGCGGCAGAGATGAAGGCCCATGCCGACGACGGGTCCCTCGAGCTGCTGACGCTCGACATCCTGCTCGATCTCAATGCGTGCGTGTGTGGAACGCCCGAGCAGGCCGTCGAGATGTGCAAGCGCTACGAAGCCGCGGGGGTCGATCTGCTCCTGTGCCTCATCAACCCGTACAAGATCCCGCACGACAAGGTCATGCAGACGATCGAGCTCATGGGCCGCGAGGTCATCCCGCACTTCGCGTGATTCGCGAAACGCGTCGCGATCGTTGAACCGTGCCGCGCCGTCGTCCGTACTCCGTGCGACATCGGAACTGCGGGGGAGGATCACGTGAAGCGGCGATGGATGGTTCGTTGCGCGGCGGCGACGGTTGGCTTGACCGCTGCCGGTAGCGCGCTGGCTTTGTCGGGAGGGCTCGTCGGTGCCGGCGCATCCGTCGGCGCGGTGCCGACGAAGAACGTGGCGATCTCGGCGACGTGTACGGCGACGATCTACTGCTTCACGCCCGCGAACGTCGCCATCGCGTCGGGTGGCACGGTCACATGGAAGAACACGACGGTCGCGCCGCACAGCGTGTCTCGGTGCAGCACCGCTGCGTGCGGCGTGTCGGGCGGCACGGGCACCGACACCGGCTTCGGCAGTGGCTTCTTGAGCAACCTGCAGACGTACTCGTTCACGTTCCACAAGACCGGTACCTACACCTACTACTGCATGGTGCATGGCTACGCGGTGATGCACGGCACGATCACGGTCGACGCCCTCCCCACCATCGGGAGCGTGGCGCCGCAGAGCGTTGCGCACGGACATGCGAACGTCGCGCTCACCGTCACCGGCACCGGCTTCCTCGCCGGTGCAAAGGCGAAGGTCTCGGGCACCGGCGTGACGGTCGTGTCGACAGTGCGCACCGACGCCAAGCACCTGAAGGTGACCGTGACCGTGGCCGCAACCGCCACGCGTGGCGGCCGATCGATCACCGTGACGAACACCGACGGCGGCAGCGTCACCAAGACGGCTGCGCTCACGATCACATGAAGGGGCGGCACATGAGGGCTCGATCGCGTTTCGCCGCCGCGCTCCTCTCGATCGCGGCGGGCGCGGGGCTGCTCGCGGCACCCGCGCTCGTGGCCGTGCCGGCGGGCGCGGCGAACCACACCGTCGACCTCGGCGCGATGACGTTCTCGCCGAGCTCGCTCACGATCCAGGTGGGCGACACCGTCACCTGGGTGCACGACGGCAGCAGCATCCCGCACAGCGTGACCGCCGACGACGGCTCCTTCGACTCGAGCCCGGGGTGCCCGCCCACGTGCTTGGGCGCGGGGGCGACGTTCCACCACACGTTCAACCAGGCGGGCACGTTCCCGTACCACTGCCGGATTCACGGCGCGGCGGGCGGGATCGGCATGGCGGGCACGATCACAGTCGTGAGCGCGCCGAGCACGACGACGCCGACCACCGCGCCGACGACGGCCGCGCCCGGAGGTTCGTCGCCGCCCACCGTCGCGACCGGGTCCGCCGGCTCGGGCACGGGGAGTGGCGGCTCGCCGGCGACTCGCACGGGCAGCACGACGACGAGCCTGGCGTTCACGGGCAGCTCGGACTGGTTGCTCGCCGCGCTCGGTGCTGCGTGCCTCGCGCTCGGCACCGCGACGCTGTGGAACCGGAGGGTTCGCCCGTCGCGCTGATCAGCGCCGCAACAGCTTCGTCATCGCGCGAACGGGTCGGGTCAGTCGCCAGCTCGTGCTGCGCAAGATCGCATCGCGGTCGGTGCGCGCAGCATCGAGACGGTTCGAGAGGTCGTCGATGACCGTCTGTGCGCCGGCGAGACGTTGCTCGATCTCTGCTCGGGCGCAGCGATCGTCGGTGGGCTGCGTGGCGGCGGCGAGCTCGAGGCGAGCCTGTTCCAAGGCTTGCGTGCTCGCACGGAGCTCGGCCTCCCGCTCGTCGAGCAGGGCGGCGAACGCTCGTCGATCGAGCTCGGCGGGAGCCGGCATGGCCGGCGCGCTGCTGACGGCGCGCGGGCTCGGTTCGGCGGCGGTGAAGCGCACCGCGCTCGGGTCGGCCGTTGCCGCGAACGCCGCGAGCGCCTTCTCGCGATCGCAATGCTGATCGAGCCATGGGCCGAGCACCGAGATCAGGTAGTCGCCATCGGTGACGGCGCGTGGGAAATCGAGCAAGAAGACCGGCATCTCGTTGACGGTTGCCCAGCGCAACACCTTGTGGAATCCAACGGCCAGGATGCGCGCTTCGTCGACGGGGTCGAGCGAGTAGATGACGCCACCGTCGACGGCGCCGCGGACATCTTTGGGCTCGTTGTGCCGGGCGGTCGTCTCCGCGATCGCGATCCGCTCCTGGAAGACGCGGCTCGTGGCGCTCGCCGCGAGGTCCCGTACCGGCACGATGAGCGCGTCGACGCGAACCGCGTCGGTGTCAACCTCGTCGCAATACGTGAACAGCCACGGGTCCTTGACGATGTACGGCGCAGCAGCGTCGAGCAGGTTGTGCTCGAATCCGGCCCGGGCGTGACCGAGCTCACGCGGCTCGGCGCTGTCGACAGCGCCTACATCGAGGCCGCATTGCTCGAGGAAGCGCACGAGGAACGTGGTGCCCGCCCGACCCGTACCCGAGATGACAACGTGATGGCGCGGTGACATCCGGAGCAGGTCTCCTCGTTGTGGCGCGGAACGGGCTGACGATACTTCGGGCCGCTCGACCGGCGTGACCTCAGCGCGTCGCGGCGAGCGGCTGGTCGTGGCGCGTGTCGTCGTCGGGTACGGACGGCGACACGCCGGCGCCCCACGCGTCGGCGACGGTCGCCGCGCCCATTGCGACGAGGATGAACTGCACGACGAACACGGCTCGCGTCGCCGATGCGTTGATGTACCAGTGGATGTCGTGTCGAGACACGAGGTACGCGCCCGACAGCGCGAGCACGTAGAGCGCGCACACTCCGACCGACTTCGCCGCGAAGGCCCAAATGGTGCGCCGTCGCTCGGGGTCGAGCGCGAACCAGTGCACCAGGAACACCACGGCGATCACGGCCAACAGCGGGCCGATTCGATGACCCAGTGCGCTCGCAGTGGGCGCGACGCGGTCACGCATCTTCGCGATCGTGGTGTGGCGGGCATCGAGCACAAGATCGCCACGCGCGCCGCGCACGCTCGAGATCGCCACCCAGGCTGCCGCGGGCACGATGGCGGCGAGCAGGCGCACGCGTTCGCGCCGAGTGGCGCTCAGCGCGGCGATCGCCAGAATGCAGACGGCCACGATCGCGCCCTCGTTCTTGGTCACGGCACACGCGGCCACGGCCAGCAGCCCGGTCGCGCTCGGAACGCGGTCGCGCTGTGGGCCGAGCAGCAACACGGCGCCGGCGGCCGACCAGCCCGCCGTCATCACGTCGACGTATCCGTTGGTGCTGTACGAGCCCGCGAGCTCGAGCGCCACGACGACGAACCCGAGTGCCGCCGCGGCACACGCGACGCGCCGGCGGCCGACGCGGGCGATCGACCATGCCGCCGCCGCGAGTGCTGCGAACGACAGCCAGGTCGTTGCGGCCTGGGCCATGCGCGCGTCGCGGCCGGAGTGCCAGATGCCGCGGATCGCGGCGATCGTCGCCGGCGCCAGCGGCGGGTAGTCGACGTGCGTGGTCGAGACTGTCGGCATCACGAACGCGTGCGCGTACGCCGCGCCACCACCTTGCAGCCACGCGGCGTGCCAGAACCAGATCGCTCGCGCGTCCCAGCCGATCGGTGCACGCATGACGGGAGCCAATGCGATCGCGGTTGCCGCGATGGCGAGCATCACGAGCGGGTCGTCGCGGGCTGCGGAGGGGGAGATGCGATGCGCCACCACGACCGCCGCGATCCAGCCGGCGATGAGCCACGGCCAGTACGACGTGCTGGTACCGACGGCGAGGGTCGCGGCGATGCTGGCCACCACGCCGAACGCGGCCGTGCCGAACACGAGGCGGCCACCGAGTGAGGGTGAGAACGCGCCGCCGAGCGGCGCGCCGAGCGCGACGAGCGTGACGAGCGCGGCGACGGTCTGTGTCACAGGCCGACCACCTTCACCTGCACGCCGTCACACTCACCGCCCGGCACGTTCACGGCCCTGATCTCCTGCACGCCCGGAGCAGGTCGGTCGGTGAGCGGATGGCCCGGGTAGAGCGCGCCGCGCAGCGCCCAGAGCAGCCCGCCCGCGCCGTACGCGACGAACACCGTGCTCTTCGGTGGGAGGCGCTCGATCGCGAGGCGCTCGACGCACTTGAAGCGGTTGTAGTCGCGCGCCGCGGCGGCTCGGCTCGTGGCCGACAGGCTTGTGTGCTCGAAGGAGACGAGCCGCGCCAGGCACACGACGACGATGACCGCGAGCGCCGCGCGGCAGGCGACGAGCGCAACGCGCCGGAGCCGGCTCATCGCCTGCTCGCCGGGCCGTTCGCCGGGCTTGTTGCCGGCCTCCCCCTCGGATGCTCCGAGTTGGTCGTCGGCGGCCACCGCGGGAGTGTAAGTCGGGCATCGAAACGATGCCGGGGCGGGTCAGCGAGGGGCGTCGAACAAGTATCGCAACGACCGCGACAGGTTCAGCTGCACCACGGTGGCGTGAAACTCGTCGGGCAGCACGACGCTGTCGATCTGGAGGCTCGGGTACTGCCTGCTCCGCAGGGTGTCCACCATGCGCTCGCTGTCGGCGACCATGTCGAGATACCGCACAGCGGCCGCAGCGCGCTCCCCCTCGGAGAGGAGGCTCGCTTCGCGCTGGCGCCCTTGGTGATCCTCGTCGGCTCCGATGGCGAAGAACGCCTTGGCCGCGAGGTCGTCGTGGCCGGCCGCGTACTCGGCCTCGCGCTCGAAGATCTCGTCGTTGTGCCACCACAGCGACGCGCTCCCGATGCCGTAGCGCTGGAAGGTGTCGGGTTCCGTGAGCAGTGTGTAGGTGCCGAAGAGGCCGCCGAGCGAGTGGCCGAAGTACGCAGCGTCGCCGGGGTCGATGTCGTAACGCGACTGCACCCACGGCTTGAGCTCCTCGCGGATGAACGCGAGGAAGTGCGCCGCGCCACCCATCATCGTCTGGATGGGGAACAGCCGTTGATACGCGCGATGAACCGTCGGCGTGAAGTCGCGGGCCCGCACGACGAGCGTGGAGCTGATGGCGCCCAAGCGATACCCGATCCCGACGACGAGCAGCGGCGGGAGATGCGCCGAGAGCTGCATGAAGCGAACCGCGTCGACGGCACTTCCGAACAGGCCGTTGGCGTCGCTCACGTACACGACGGGCACCGGTCCATCGGACATGCCGCAACGGCCGACGAAGATCTTGAACTCGTCGCCGACGTGTTCAGATCGCAGATAGTGCACTTCGCTGTCGGCGAGCGGGGAGCTGTCGTTGTCGACCATGGCCACCTCGACCGCGCTGTCGTTAGGGCTCGAGCAGCTCGCTGCCCTCGCGCAGCTCGGCACTGCGCTTGGTGACGAATGCGTCGCGCAGTTCGTCGGAATCGCCGTAGAGGTTGATCTCGAACGTGAAGCCCTGCTCCATGCGGTAGGACCGCAGCACGTCGACGGGGTCGATCATGCGGAACGCCTCTTTGGCCCTGCGGATCACGAGCGGGCTCTTCGCCGCGATGGTCGCCGCGATCTCGAGCGCGGTGTCGAGCAGCTGCTCGTAGGGCACCACCCGCTCGACCGAGCCGTAGTGCGCCAGCTCTTGTGCCGTGGCAGTGGCCGCCGTGAAGAACATCGCGCGCGCCTTGTGGGCGGGTACGAGCCGCTGCAGGTGCGTGGCGGTGCCGAGCGCGCCACGGTCGACCTCCGGCACGGCGAACGTCGCGTCGTCGCTCGCGACGATGATGTCGGCATTGCCGGCGATGCCGATGCCGCCGCCGAGGCAGAAGCCGTGGATGGCGGCGATGACGGGCACCTCGCACTCGTACACGGCGGCGAAGGTTTCGAAGCAACCGCGATTCACCCCGATCATCGACTTGTTGGTCGGGTCGGCGGCGAGCTCCTTGATGTCGACGCCGGCCTGGAAGCCCTTGCCTTCGGCGCGCAGGATCACGACGTGCACGTCGGGGTCGCGTCCGGCCGAACGGAGCGCGTCGGCGAGCGCGTACCAACCGGCGACGGGGAGCGCGTTCACCGGCGGGTTGTCGATCGTGACGATGGCGATGTGATCGCGCCGTTCGCTGCGAATCATGGAGCGCGACTCGCTCACGCGGAGAGCGCCGCGGCCATGCGCGCCAGACCGTCTTTCCAGCCGACCGTGCACGGGCCGGTGATGGCAAGGCGCTTGGTGACGTCGCAGGCGACGCTGGCGATCGTGTTCTCCGTGGGCGCGAACTGGGCGGCGGGGGAGCCGGTGCGCTCGGCGAGGAACGCACACCACTCCTCGATGCTCACCACGTCGTCGCCGGCCCAGTTGACGATCGTGGCCGGCACGCTCGCCGCGCCGAGCAAGGCAGGTATCTGGCCGACGATGTCGTCGAGATGGATCGGGTTGTACTCGCTGGGTGCGTCGGCGTGGACCGGCACTGCGTGGCCCCGCGAGAGCATGTGCCAGTGGAACAGCGGCCAGCCGAACGTGTCGCCGTACGGCACCGAGAGCCGTGCGATCGTGGTGGGCAGGTTGTGGGCCCGCGCGCCGTAGCGCGCCATCGCCTCGGCCGCGATCTTCGAGATCGAGTACGTGGGCATGAAGCCGAACGCACGGTGATTGTCGCCGAGCGGGTCGGTCTCCACGAATCGGTGATGGCCGTCGGGTTCGTACACGGCGGTCGACGAGCAGTGCAGGAACGCCCGCGCCGACGCGCAGCGATCCATGAGGAAGCCGAGCGCCTCTACGTTGGCGCGCAGGTCGCGGTCGAAGTCGTTCGTCTTGGCGACCGCGAAGTGCAGCACCACGTCGAAGTCGCCGGCGAGCGCGTCGAAATCGGCCGCCTCGAAGTCGACGGGCACGCATGTGACGCCCGCGGTCTCGAGGCGGTCGCGGGCCGCCGCGTCGCCGAACCGGGCGATCGCGACAACATCGTTGTCGGGCGCAAGGGCTGTGGCAACCGGGCCGCCGACCTGGCCGGTGGCGCCGGTGATGAGGATTCGTTCGCCGCTGAGGTGCTCCATTGTCGTCGAAACCTAGCGACTCCGCCTGGGTACCGCGCCAGCGGCGCTGGACGCCCCACCGAGGTGCGAGCGCACGCGCTCGGGGTGAACTTTCCCGGTGTGCGGCGGATCGGGCAGGCTGGCGGGATGCGAGACGCGCTCGACGGCAAGGTGGTGCTGGTCACCGGTGCGAGCCGGGGGATCGGCGCGGGCATCGCCCGACGCTTCGGGGCCGAGGGCGCGCGAGTGGCGATCACCGCCCGCAGCCTCGAACCGGGCAGCGGCGGTCATCTCCCAGGCTCGCTCGAGGAGGTGGCCCAGACGATCACCGACGATGGTGGCACCGCCGTCTGCTTCGCCGCCGACCTCGCCGATCCCGAGGTGGACCGGGCCGCGCTGATCGCCGGCGTGGAGGCCGCACTGGGCCCGATCGACGTGGTCGTGAACAACGCGGCCGCGTGCTACTACCTGCCGTTCGAGAAGGTGAGCGCGAAGCGCCTGCACGTGGCGTTCGAGGTGAACGTGTTCGCGCCCTTCCAGCTCGCGCAAGCCGCGATGGCGCACCTCGCGGAACGGGGCGGGTGCGTGCTCAACATCACGTCGGCAATCGTCGATCCGCCACCCGGTCCGCCGTACGTCAAGGCTGCCGGGAACCAGCGCCTCGCCACGACCTATGCCGTGAGCAAGGCCGCGCTCGACCGGCTCACGATCGCGCTCGCGTGCGAGTACGAAGGCCGCGTCGATGTGAACGGGCTCGCGCCGCAAGCGGCCGTCGCCACCGAAGGCGCCACGGCCGTCATGGATCTCCCCGAGGCATGGTGCGAGCCCATGGAGACGATGGTGGAAGCCGCGCTCGCCTTGTGCGAAGCCGACGGTCGCGGCACCGGCGCGGTGGCGCGCAGCCTCGACCTGTTGCGCGAGCGCAAGCGGCCCGTGCGCAGCCTCGACGGGCGCGACATCTTCGACGCCTCGCAATGGGTGCGGCCGTCATGAGCCCGAGCCCAAGTCGGGGGCCGCGTCGCGGCCCGAGTCGCGGCGCAAGCCGCGCCTTTTCCCGCGACGAGGATCGTGAGGAGATCCTCACGTTGCTCCACGAGTACTGCTTCCGCCTCGACGCCGGCGATCTCGACGGTGTCGCCGCACTGTTCGCCAATGCCGAGATGGGTGCGACGACACACGCCCGACGACTGCGCGGCATGGCGGCGGTCCGCACGAACTACGACGGCGTGATCCTCTACGCCGATGGCACGCCGTGCACGCAGCACTGCCTCACGAACACCACGGTCCGTTTCGATCCTGACGGCGATGGCGACATCGACCGAGCTGAATCGCGCTGCTACTTCATGGTGCTGCAGAGCCTGCCCGACTTCGCGCTGCAGCCGATCCTCGCCGGCGAGTACCGCGACCGCTTCGCGCGCTTCGACGGACGATGGCAGTACGCGGAACGCATCATCGACCCGCGCCGCATCGGTGATCTCTCGCGGCACATGCGGCCGGACAGGCTCCCTGAGAGGCGCTGAGCAGGGCGCCAACCATCGTTCGGTACGGTCGGGGTGATGGCCGACGACCGAACGACACCCGCTCGTGAGGCGGTCGGGGTGCGCGTCCGCGACGTCTGCCACACCTACGCAACCGACGATGGGCCGCTGACCGTTCTCGATTCGGTGTCGCTCGACGTTGCGCCGCGCGAGATCGTCGCTATCACCGGACCATCGGGTGCCGGCAAGACCACGTTGCTGTCGCTCATCGGAGGTCTCGAGAGCCTCCAGGCGGGCAGCATCGAGGTCGCCGATCTGTCGCTCGGCTCACTCTCCGGCGACGCGCTCGCGGCCTACCGCCGCACCACCGTCGGGTTCGTGTTCCAGGACTACGGCCTGCTCGGCACGCTCACCGCGCTCGAGAACGTGGAGCTCGCGCTCACGTTCGCCGGACTGCGCGCCGCGGCGCGCCGCACGCGGGCTCGTGACCTGCTCGATGCTGTCGGCCTCGCCGCGCGTGCCGCGCATCGTCCCGCCGCGCTGTCGGGCGGCGAGTGCCAGCGAGTGGCCATCGCCCGGGCACTCGCCAACGGGCCGCGCCTCGTGCTCGCCGACGAGCCCACCGGCAACCTCGACGAGCACGCGACCGATCGCGTGCTCGACCTGCTGCGCTCGCTGCCGGGTGAGCACGACTGCACGGTCGTGGTCGTCACCCACAACGCGAACGTGGCGGCGAGCGCCGATCGAGTCGTGTTGCTCGCCGCGTCGCATCTCGCGCCGGCGGAGCGACTCTCGTGAGATGGCGCGATGCATTCGTCTTCGCGGCCCGCAGCGTTCGCCGGCGGATCGGCCGCGCCGCGCTCACGGTGCTGGCTGTGGCGCTCGCCGCGGCGCTGCTGTCGTCGTTGCTGATCGCCGCGGGCGTGGCGCGCGAGCGCGTGCTCAACGATGTTGCCCGCGGCGGTCCGCTCACCGGCATCCGCGTCGACGCTGCCGCGCCCACGGTGGGCGCGCTCGACAGCGACACTCCTCCTGTGGGCGCGCCGAAGACGATCGACTCCCGGGCGCTGCGCCAGATCACCGCGCTGGCCGGCGTGCGATCGGTGACGCCCGTGCTCGTGATGCCCGTGCTCGTGCTGCCGGCGCCGACGGCTGCCACGAGCGCGACGACTACGACTACGACTACGGCTACGGGTCTCGTGCCGATCCCACCGGCGCCCGGCACTGCGGCGACATCGTTCCAGGACTCGATCGTCGGCGCCGACCTGCACCATTCGGGTGATCTGCCGGTGTCGCTCCTCAGCGGCCGGTTGCCGTCGCCCGATGCGCGCGACGAAGTTGCCGTGACCGTGGGATACCTGCGTCGCCTCGGACTCAACGACAAGCAGGCCGCCCGGGTGATCGGCACCGAGGTCGAGTACGGCTCGGCGCGGCTGTTCCCGCAGCTCGGCCGGCCCGCGCCGCAACGCGGTCTGTGGATGCGCGGCCTGGTAGTGGGTGTGGTGGCCCAAGAAGCCGGCAGCGGAGACCTCCTCGTGCCGCTCCCGCAGGCCCAAGCGGCGCGGTCGTGGTCGCTCGCGGGGCTCACCGCCACGGGGTTCGGCACGCAGGTCGGCGAGTACAGCGCGTTGTTTGTCGTGGCCGACAGCCTCGACCACGTGGCGACCGTTCGCCAGCTCATCAACCGAGTGGGCTTCTCCACGAGCGCGCCCGAGACCCTGATCGCCCAGGTGCAGCGCTACGTGCACGTGGTTGAGATCGTGCTCGGTGGCATCGGCTTCATCGCGCTCCTCATCGCCGCGCTCGGCATCACCAACGCATTGCTCGCGGCAGTGCGCGAGCGGCGCCGCGAGATCGGTGTGCTGAAGGCGATCGGTGGTCGCGATCGAGATGTGCGACGCATGTTCTTGCTCGAGGCCGGCATGCTGGGGCTCCTCGGTGGTGTGCTCGGTGCGTTCGGCGGGTTCCTCATCGCGCGTTCGCTCGCGGCCGTCGTCAATCGCTACCTGCGGGAGCAGAACCTCGCGGGTGTGCACATCGGCCTGCCCACGATGATCGTGTTCGGCACCATCGGTGGCGCGGCAGTGCTTGCGCTGATTGCCGGCACGATCCCCGCACAACGCGCGGCACGGCTCCCTGCGCGCCGCGCGATGGGCGATCAATGACCCATCGACGGCGTGCGCCGAGCCCACGCCCGGGTGTGCTGATGACCACGATCGTCGCGGTCGCGGTGGTTGCCTCGTGCAGCGGCAGCCACCGATCCGCCTCCACCGGTGCTGCAGCGCCGACCATGGCGAGTCCGAGCGCGTTCACAGCGGTCGCGATCGCCGATGACGCAACGCTGCCCCGTGATGTGAACACGTCGCCGCGCGACACCTGGCCGCAGCAGTTCTTCGTGAACGCGCTGCCACGCGCGTCGCGCTTCGTGAACCTCGCCACCGGGCCGCTGTCCACCTCCGACGTGCTGGGTCGTGAGGCGAGTGTGCTGCCGGTCTTGCACGCGCGCGTCGCGGTGGTGCTCGTCGGCCTCGACGACGTGGCGTTCCGTGTTCCGCCGGCGCAGTTCGGTCAGGCACTCACCGACGTGCTCGCTGCGGTGCACAAGGCGGGTGTGGCGCGTGTGCTCGTGGGCACGCTGCCTGCCAAGGCCGGCTCCGTGCTGGCCGCGGGCACGCCGATCGCGCTCTACGACGACGAGATCCGCACGGCGGTGCGCGCCGCCGGCGCGGTGCTCGTGGACGTCGCGGCAATCGACGTGAGCGGCGCCATCGATGCGTCGGAGCACGTGTTCTATCCCGACTCTGCGGGGCACAAAGCGATCGCCGACGCGTTCACGCGCGCCTACCAGGCGGCGTATCCGCAGGGTTGAGCCGCCGTCGCGCCTGCCGATCGCAGCGCCGACCGCCGGTAACCTCGAAGCCATGGCGCTCATCACGAACGTGGTGCAGGGATCCGACGCCGAGCGGCTGTTGCTGCTCATCCACGGTTACGGCGCCGACGAGCGCGACCTCGGCGGCCTCCTGCCGTACCTCGACCAAGACGGCCGCTTCGCTGTCGTGCTGCCCCGCGGGCCGGTCGCCGCGCCCGGCACTCCCGGCTTCGCGTGGTACGAGTTCGGCGGGGAGCCCGAGGACCGGGCTGTCGCCTACGCCGCCGCGCGCGCACGGCTCGATGCGCTGCTCGACGAGCAGTGCGCGGCGCTCGGCTTCGCGCGCGACCAGGCTGTGGTCGGCGGCTTCTCCCAGGGTGCCGGCCTCGCGCTCGGCATCGGTCTGGGTCACAGCGACCAACCCCACCCGCGAGCGGTGCTGGCGATGAGTCCGGCTGTGCCGTCGATGGACGCGCTGGATCTGGACCGCAATGCGGCCGGCGCGGTGCCGGTGCTCATCCAGCACGGCACCCACGATCCGTTGATCCCGGTGAAGATGTCGCGGGCCACGGCCCGCGAGCTCCAACATCGGCGCGTGCCGGTGGTGTGGCGCGAGTACGCGATGGAGCACAACGTCACGCTCGACTCGCTGCGCGACGCGCGCACCTGGCTCGCGCAGGTGCTCGACGACGGCGAGGTGCCGAACGAACCCGTGCCCGACGATCCCTTCGAGGCCGTCGCCAGCGTGAGCACGACCGAGTGGCAGCGTGAGGTGATCGACAGCACGGTGCCGGTGATCGTCGACTTCTGGGCGCCGTGGTGTGGACCGTGCCGTCAGGTGTCGCCGGTGATCGAGCAGATGGCCCGGATGCGTCAGGGCTCGTACAAGTTCGTGAAGGTCAACATCGACGAGGAGCCGAAGCTGGCCGAGGAGTACGGCGTGCAGAGCATCCCGATGATCGGGCTCGTGCGCAACGGTCGCATGGAGCGCACGGTGGTCGGCGCCAAGCCCCGCCAGCAGCTCGAGGCCGAGCTCGGCATGCTCGTCATCCCCTGACGCGCATCAGCGGATCTGGATGCGGCCGGGGCCGGGATTCTGCGCGGTGGTGTGGCCGATCCGGGCCGCCGCCAACGTGTTGCGCGCCGCCAGCGCCGCCACCAGCGCGTCGGCGCGATCGGGCGCGACGGCGAACAGCAGCCCGCCCGACGTCTGCGCATCGGCGAGCAGCATCTGCTCGTTCGCGCCGAGCGTGCCCCACGCGACGGAGTCGCTCACGAACGCATGATTGCGCTGCGTGCCACCGGCGACCATGCCTGCGGCGAGCAGCTCGCGTACGCCGTCGATCACCGGTACGGCCTCTGAGTCGATCACCGCGCCCACGCCGCTGCCGGCGCACAGCTCGCGCAGGTGACCCAAGAGCCCGAAGCCGGTCACATCGGTGGCCGCGTGCACGCCCACCTCGATGGCGGCGTCGCGCGCCGTCGCGTTCAGCTCGGTCATCACCGTCACCGCGCGCGCCACGTGGTCGGCGGTGGCCGCATCGCGCTTGGCTGCAGTGGAGATCACACCCAACCCGATCGGCTTCGAGAGCACGAGCGCATCACCCGGCTGCGCACCGGAGTTCGTGAGCACAGCATCGGGATGCACCGTGCCGACGACCGCCATGCCGTACTTCGGTTCGGCATCGTCGATCGAGTGGCCGCCCACCACGAGGCAGCCCGCGCCACGAGCCACGTCGGCGCCACCGTCGAGCACGCGGGCGAGCAGCTCGAAGGGCAACCCTTCGCGCGGCCACGCCACGAGGTTGAGCGCGATGAGCGGCGTGGCGCCCATCGCATAGATGTCGGACAGCGCGTTGGTGGCGGCCACCCGGCCCCAGTCGTAGGGGTCGTCGACGATGGGCGTGAAGAAGTCGGTGGTGAGCACGATGGCGAGGTCGTCGCGCACGCGGTACACCGCGGCGTCGTCGCTCGTGTCGAAGCCGACGAGCAGGTTCGGGTCGGTGTTCGCCTCGAAGCCCTGCACGAGCGAGAGCACCGTGCGCAGGTCGGCCGGTGAGAGCTTGCACGCACAGCCCGCGCCGTGCGAGAAGCGGGTGAGCCGAACCGGTTCGCTCTCGTGCGTGGTGGCGGTCATCGACCGCAACGCTAGAGCGCCTACGGAACGCGGGCGGCGCCGGCGAAGTCGGGCCGGTAGTAGCTCGAGAGCCGGATCTGCGTGCCGGTGTGCGACGCCTCGACCATGGTGCCGGGGCTCACGACCATGCCGACATGGTGGATCGGGCTGCCGTAGAAGACGAGGTCGCCGGCCTGCACCTGACCGATCGGCACGTGCGGCAACATCGCGTACTGCGCCGCGGCCGAGTGCGGCAGCGAGAAGCCGGCCGCGGCCCAGGCGTACATCGTGAGCCCCGAGCAGTCGAACTCGGTGGGGCCGGCCGCGGCGAACCGGTACCACTTGCCGATCTGCGCGAGCGCGGTGTCGACGGCCGTCTGGGCCTGCGGGTTCGGCGCGACCACGTGCATCGGGGGGCCGACGGGTGCGCTGGAACCGCTGTTGTTGTTCGCCGCGTCGGCGGCCTGTTGCATGCGCCGCCGGGCGGCGGCCGCTTGGGCGGCGGCGAGGTCGGCTTGGGCCTGCTTGACGAGGCTGGCGATCTCGCCCTTCGTCTGGGCGAGGAGACGGCGCTGCTGGTCGTTGGCCGCGGCGATCTGCGAGCGGGCGACGAGCGTGGCGTGTTGCTGAGCCTCGGCCGCGTGCTCGGCGCCGCGCAGCACCTTCTGGCGGGCGGTCTGTTCCTGGCGGGCGCGCTTGTAGCGCGAGAGCGTCTGCTGGTCGCGGTCGGCGAGCGCTTGGCTGTAGACCGCCGCGGCCGAGCTCGCCTGCGAGGTGGTGGCGCCGGTCGCCTCCGATGCGCCCTGACGGTAGAGGGCCGCGGCGCGGGTGCCGAGATCGCCGCGCAGTGAGGCGCTCACGCGGTCGGCGGTGGCCACCGCAGCCTGGGCGCTCTTGATGTCGGCCTGCAGCTGGCTGATGCGCAGGTTCGCGGCATTGAGCTGCTCGTCGAGCAGGCTGATGCGCTCGTTGTTGGCGTCGATCTGGCGGGCGAGCTGCGCGGCACGAGCGCGAGCGTCGCCGATCTTGTCGGCCCCAGCCGGCTGCACTGCGACGGCCAGGGGCGCGACGAGGCTGACCAGGAGGGCCGTCGCGGCCACCAGGCTCGTCCGGCCGGGGCGGCGAGACCGCTCCCGGGCGGCGATACGAACGGATTCCGTCGTACGTCGACCCATATACACCAACGCGACTCGCGCAGGCCACTGGCGTGGCATGGTTGAGCCGCGAAACGAACTTACCAACGGTTCGCCGAGGCGTGCGACACGGCGCCCAAATAACGCAGTGACCGGCTGGAACGGCCGCTCAGCGCGCCAGCTCCCAGCCGGGCGTGGGCGGCGGGTTGCCCGGACCGGCGAGCACTGGTGCAGTCCAGTGCACGTGGCGGGCGACCTCGTCGGCCACCCGTTGCCACTCGCTCACGCTCCAGCCCTGCGTGGCACTCACGAGCGTGGTGTCCTGGCGCAGGTGCACGAACGCGGGCAGGCGCTCGAGGCCGAGGCTCGAGGCGAGGGCGTGGTCGGGGTCGCAGAACGTGAGGTACCGGTCGCCGAGGTCGCCGATGATGCGCCGCGTGATCGCCGGCGTCGACGCGACCCACACGCAGGTGCGGACGTCGGAGTCGCCGAGCGTGCGGTACATGCGGTCGATCACCGGCACCCAGGCGGCTGCCTCCATCCGTGCGGGCAACAGCACCGCGGCGAGGTTGAAGGTGGTGCACCAGTCGTCGAGGGAACGGGTCACGCCTTTGATGCTGGTGAGCGCGAGGCTCGGATCGGGGTTCTGCGCCACGGCGGGTCAACCTACCGCCTCGCCCCTTTCCGTCCCGGCAAGTCGGTCGAGGCGGGGCGGTTCTGCACCCCCGCTCGCCTGAGCTCGCGCCCCGGTGGGGCAATCCTCATGCGGTCTCTGGGCTCATTAGATTCGACGCCATGGGTGACATGGTGACGTTTCCGAGCAACGGCAGCGAGGGCCGCGGCTATCTCGCGATCCCGGAGGGTGGCCGTGGCCCCGGAGTGGTCATCATCCAGGAGTGGTGGGGCCTCAACGACCAGATCAAGGGCGTGTGCGATCGCTTCGCACGCGAAGGCTTCGTGGCGCTGGCTCCCGACCTCTACCGCGGCGAGCTCACCAAGGAACCCGACGAGGCCGGCAAGCTGATGATGTCGCTCAACATCGAGCGAGCCGCCAAGGACATGGCCGGCGCGGTGTCGTTCCTCGTCGCGCACGACGCGGTCGCGAGCACCGGGGTCGGCGTGACGGGCTACTGCATGGGTGGCGCGCTCGCCCTGCGCCTGGCCGCGATGCGCGGCGACGCCGTCTTGGCGGCTGCGCCGTACTACGGCGTGATCGGCTGGCCGCAAGCGCCCGTCGACTGGTCGGCGATGACGGCACCCGTGCAAGGCCACTACGCCGAGAATGACGACTTCGCCTCACCCGCTGCCGTCGCCCAGTTCACCGACGAGCTGCGCGCGCTCGGCAAGCAGGTCGAGGTCTTCACCTACCCCGGCACCCAGCACGCCTTCACCAACGAAACAAGGCCCGAGGTCTACGACGAGCAGGCAACGAACGAAGCGTTCGCGCGCACCTTCGCCTTCTTGAAAGCCAACGTGCAATAGCGCCACGCTGGGAAACCAGACTCGCTGATGCCCGGGTCGTTCAACACGAGCGGACAGACGCCCTGGGGCGCGAGCGCAGCGAGCGGGGAAGAAGAGCCGCCCCTCACCCGAACCCGATGGCACGAAGCATCGAGGGCGGCATCTCGTCTCGGCC
>JADGOO010000140.1 GCA_017882905.1 Acidimicrobiia bacterium
CGGAGCGGGCATCGACGGCAACGCGGCGATCAGCTCGAACGCCTGAGCGACGCTGCGCTCGGTGATCACGGGCGTGTGGGCGCCCGCGATGGTCGTGATCGCAAGCGCCCGCACGCGTTCGCGTCGCGGCCCCGACCACTCGTTCAGCCGGCGGCTTTGGGGTGCTTGCCGTGGCGGCGGCGATGTGCCGTCGTCACCGGTGTTGGGATGGTCGTCGATGTGGTCGTGGTCGGGGCCATCGTCGGGGCGTTCGTCGCAGTGTTCGTCGCGGCGCTCGTCCCGGCCGCCAGGGGGAGGTCGGCGTCGACCTGACTTGCCGCGTCGAGGATGCGAGTGGCGTCGCTCGAGCTGAGCCGCCTGTCGGCGCGCAGCTGCAGCACCTGGGCGCGAAGGTGCTGCAGCTCCGACGTCGCCCCGCTGACGTCGCCGCGGCTCGCGTCGGCGCGAACGGTGGCGACGACGCTGGCAAGCTCTCGAGAGACGTCGGCGGCGGATGTCGTTGCGGATCCGCCGCCGCATGCGGCCAGCAACGCGCCCACGAGCGCAATGGCTCCGAGTGTCTGTTTCACGGCCGGACCGCCGACTCGAGCTGCTGCATGGCGTGTTCGAGCGGGGCGGGCAGCGATTGCGTCGTCGATCCACCCGCGCCGGGTGTCACGGTCGTGGGCGTCGTGGAGACTGTGGGCGAGCCCGCCGAGTGCGATCTCGTGACCGTGCCGATGACGACGGCGGCGACGACCGTGGCGACCGCGACCGCGATGGCGGCCCGCCGGCGCCGGTGGCGCGGCTGCGGGCGGGGCGCGCCGCTCGGCACGACCACTCCCGGCGCACGTGCGGCCGGCGAGGCGGCCACGGCGAGGATCTCGGTCCGGTCGGCCCCAGGGGCCGGCTCGATGGGTGTCGTGACATCGGCCAGCGCGAACGTCGATGCCGCCGTCGATGCCGTGGTCGGAGGCACGGCCCCGAGCAGGGCATCGCGCATGTTGGCCGCGGTCGCGAATCGGTCGGATGGCGCAGCCGCCATCGCTCGCTCGATCGACTCCGTGAACGACCGGTCGAGATCGGGGCGCCGCCGCCACAGCGGTTCGTGGTCGCCCGCGACGATCGCGTGCGAGACCGCGGCGGGCGTGTCGCCGCGAAACGGCTTGGTCCCGGCGAGCACCTCGTACAACACGACCCCGAGTGAGTACAGGTCGCTGTGGCTCGTCGCCGGTTGGCCGGTCAGCCGCTCCGGCGCCAGGTACGCCATGCTGCCCATGATCTCCGTGGAAGCCGTGACGTCGAGCGCGTCGACGCTCTTGGCGATCCCGAAGTCGGCGATCTTGATGCTGCCGTCGGCGGCAATGAGCAGGTTCGACGGCTTGATGTCGCGGTGCACGATGCCGAGGTCGTGGGCGGCCCGCAACCCGTTGAGGGCTTGACGCGCCCAGGTGCGGACGCGCTCGATGTCGGGACGGTTCGCCGACGTCACATCGGCGAGCGTCTCGCCGGAGAGGCACTCCATGACGATGTACGGCTCGCCGCCGTCTTCGTCGGCATCGAAGATCGTCACGACGTTGGGGTGCGTGATGCGCGCCGCGTCGCACGCCTCTTGGCGGAACCGGCGGCGGATGCCGTCGTCCGAAGCGAGCGCGGGAGCGAGCAGCTTGACGGCAACTTCGCGGGCGAGCCGTCGGTCCCAGGCGCGGAACACCACGCCCATGCCACCGCGGCCGAGCGTGCTCTGCAGGTCGTAGCGGTCGCCGAGGACAACTCGGGCCCAGTCCTCACGGTAGGAAGGCCCGTCGTACACAGGCGTAGGACCGGAAGACGCTCCGGTTGTGTCCGGCACGCGAGTCAGGTACCCACCGCCGGGCACGGCTAGCCATCGGTCCACGCACCGGTGCGCTCGCGCGGGGCGAGCGGGCGCATCGAGCGCGTTCACCAACCGGGTCGTTGGTCCCTTCTTGCCCCGCGCAGCCCCGCTCCTTACATGGCTCTCACCACCTCCGAGTACGGTCGAGTCGATGAGCATCGGTCTCGGTGCACCGCGTGGCGTCGATGCCGTGTCGAGCCCGGCGTCGCGGTCTCGCTGATGGCCCCGCGACCCACCCGGCGTCAGCTCCTCATCCGCCGCACCACCGTGTTGATCGCGGTCGTTGCGACCGTGTACGCGATCGCGGCGCATTTCTCGTCGTCGGGCCGCGCCGCACCATCCACACTCTTGGGTGGCGCGGCGAGCGGGCGAGATGCGGCGACCAGCCGGCGATCGTCCGGCGCGCCGGTGAACGTCTATGCGCACACCTCCACGCTGCGTGCAGATGTCGCGACCGACCTCCGGCGCGTCTACGTGCCGAGCGGCCGCGCCAACATGATCACCGAGATCGATCCGGCCACGATGAAAGTCGTCGCGCAGTTCTCGACCGGTCCGGGCACGCCCCCCCAGCACATCGTGCCGTCGTACGACCTCAAGACACTGTGGATCCTGAACAACAAGAGCGACTCGGTGGTGCCGATCAACGCGCACACTGGCGCGATCGGTGCGCCGATCCCGGTGAACGACCCCTACAACCTCTACTTCACTCCCGGTGGCCGGTACGCGATCGTGGTTGCCGAGCTGCATCAGCGACTCGACTTCCGCGACCCGCACACGATGGCGCTGCACAGCAGCCTCACCGTGTCGAAGTGCCGGGGGATCAACCATGCCGACTTCTCGAGTGATGGCAGCTACATGCTCGTCACGTGCGAGTACTCGGGATCGATCGCCAAGATCGACGTCGCTCGGCGCAAGGTCGTGGGCTATCTCCAGCTTCCGACGCCGCCGGGCCGGCACGAGTTCATGGCCACGATGCCCGATCATTCGATGGCGACCTCGATGCCACAAGACGTGCGACTCAGCCCCGACGGCACGAAGTTCTACGTCGCCGACATGTTGCTGAGCGGCGTCCATGTGATCGACGGCGATCACCTGCGTGAGATCGCCTTCATCCCGACGGGCGTGGGTGCGCACAGGGTCACGCCGAGCCACGATGGTTCGGTGTTGTACGTCGCGAACCGCGGCTCGACGTTGACGTCCGCGCCACCGCACGGGCAGGGGAGCGTGAGCGTGCTCGACGCCGCTACCGACCGCGTGATCGCCACGTGGCCGATCCCCGATGGCGGCAGCCCCGACATGGGGAACCTCACAGCCGACGGCCGTGAACTCTGGCTCTCGGGGCGCTTCGACCGCGAGGTCTACGTGTTCAACACGGCGACGGGTGCGCTGATCGCGCGCATTCCCGTTCCGAGCGGACCGCACGGTCTCACCGTCTGGCCGCAGCCGGGCCGCTTCTCGCTCGGCCACACCGGCAACATGCGGTAGCGACGGCGCGGTCTCCGGCGCCCAGCCGGTTGCGGGGAACCGACGGCGGTCGTACCGTCTGGAACATGCGATTCCACGTCGGCGGCAAGCTCGCAGCGTCGATCGCGGTCGCGACCCTTGTGGCCGCGGCCACGGCAGGCGGCGCCCAGGCTTCGGGCCGCAACTTCGTCAGCGACGGAAGCTTCGAGTCCCCTGTGGTCTCGTCGCTCTACGACAACGTCCTTCCGGGCCAGTCGTTCGAGGGATGGACGGTGTCGCAGGCTGTCGTGAGCCTGGGGCGTGCGATTCCCGGTCTCGTGACGGCGTACACCGGCACGCAGTTCGTCTCACTCGTCGATGCCGGTGCGACGACCCCGCAGACGCCCGGAACGCTCTGCAAAGTCGTCAAGGGTCTCGTGCCGGGGCACACCTATCGCGGCGAGGTGCATCTCGCGTCGATGTACCAACCCACCACGTACAACCTGCAGTTCGGTGCCACCGGGGCAGCAGTTCCGATCGCAGCGTCACAACCCGGCCACATCAGCTGGACGACGATTGCGGCAAGTCAAGGCATTGCCACGACGAGCGTACGTGTGTGTGTTGGTGCCGACATCTCCACCACGGGCGTCGCGTTCCCTCTGGTCGACGCGGTGAGCGTTCGCGACGTGACCGCGGGCTAGGCCGCACCGCTTGGTCGACGACGCGGCGAAGGTCTGCGGGCTCTGATCCACACCGTCAGCGCACCGCTCGACCACCCCGAGTAGGTTGACGGCGCTCAGAGGGGGCTCGTCGCGTGGTGCTGTTGTCGGTCGAGGATCTGCTCGTCACGTTCGGCGGCGTTGTCGCGATCGCCGACCTGTCGTTCACGCTCGACGAGGGTCAGATCTGCGCCCTCATTGGCCCCAATGGCGCCGGCAAGACCACGCTGTTCAACTGCGTCAGCCGCCTCTACGAGCCGAAGAGCGGCCGGATCACATTCGACGGCCACGAGCTGTTGCGCATGCCGGCATATCGCATCGCGCGCCTTGGGATCGCGCGCACGTTCCAGAACCTTGCGCTGTTCCCGGCGCTCTCCGTGACGGACAACGTGCTCGTCGGTGGCTACGCGCAAGGCAAGGTCAACGCCAAGCGCCGTGCCGAGGCACGCGACATCCTCGAACGCCTGTCACTCGACCACCTGGCGGACCGCCCTGCGGTCGGATTGCCGTACGGCACGCTCAAGCGCATCGAGATCGCGCGTGCGCTCGCCGGCCGGCCTCGCCTGTTGATGCTCGACGAGCCTGCGGCCGGCCTCACCCACTCCGAGGTCGACGAGCTGAGCGAGCTCGTCCGAGCGCTTCGCGACGAGTTCCATCTCAGCGTGCTCCTCGTCGAGCACCACATGGCGATGGTGATGTCGATCTCCGACAAGGTCGTCGTGCTCGACTTCGGCGGCAAGATCGCCGAAGGCACGCCGGAGGAGACGCGCGCCAACCCCCGTGTGGTCGAGGCGTATCTCGGAGCTCCCGCGTCATGAGCGTGCTCTTGGAGGTGTCGGAGCTGCGAGCGTCGTACGGCGCGGTGCGCGTGCTGCACGGCCTCGACTTCGTCGTCAACGAAGGTGAAGCAGTCGTCATCCTCGGCGCGAACGGCGCGGGCAAGACCACCACGTTGCGGGCGCTCTCCGGCATGGTCGAGACGTCTGGTCACGTGCACTTCGACGGGCATTCGATCGTAGGGAGCCGCTCCGAGCAGATCTCGCGGATCGGCATCGCGCACGTGCCGCAAGGTCGCGGCACCATCGTCGATCTCACCGTGGCCGAGAACTTGCGCATCGGCGCGTATCGCCGCCGCGACCGCGAAGTCGCCGCCGACATCGAGCGGTGGTACGACGTGTTCCCGAAGCTCGAGGCACGGGCCGATCAGCAGGCCGGCAACTTGAGCGGCGGTGAACAGCAGATGCTCGCCATCGCACGAGCCCTCATGTCGCGCCCGAAGCTCGTGCTCCTCGATGAGCCGTCGCTCGGACTGGCGCCGATCGTGACCCAAGAGCTGTTCCGCACGCTGGGTGAGCTGAACCACACAGAGGGGCTCTCGATGCTCATCGTCGAGCAGAACGCGAACCTGGCTCTTGGCATCGGATCGCGCGGCTACGTGCTCGAGACCGGGTCGATCGTCGTGTCGGGAACGACCGACGAGCTCGCGGGTGACGACGGCGTCCGCCGTGCGTATCTCGGGGTCTAGGGGCAGCCGATGTCGCTCTTCCTCACGCAGCTGATGAACGGGATCGGCAACGGTGCGGTGTACGCGTCGCTCGCCCTCGCCCTCGTGCTCATCTTCCGCACCACTGGGATCCTGAACTTCGCGCAGGGCGAGATGGCCCTCTACTCCACCTATCTCTTCTGGTACTTCACCGACCGCGGGCTTCCCGTGGTTGTGGCGATCCTCGCCGCGATGGCGCTGTCGTTCATCGGTGGCGCGCTCGTCGAGCGAGTCGTGATCCGGCCCGTCGAGCACTCGTCACCGCTCGTGCTCGTGATCGTGACGATCGGCTTGTTCCTCGCGCTCAACTCCATCGTGCAGGTGCAGTTCGGCTCCGACATCAAGACGAACCTGCCCCGCGCGTACCCGAAGCACACGTGGCGTCCGGGCAACGTGCAGATCTCCGCCGACACGCTCGTTCTCGTGGGCATGCTCGCCGTCGTATGCGTGCTGCTCTACCTGCTCTTCCAGCGCACGAAGATCGGGCTCGCCATGCGCGCCGTCGCGTCGAGTTCGGAGTCGGCCCGGCTGTCGGGTGTGCCCGTGGGCCAGATGCTGATGTTCGGCTGGGGTCTGGCCGCCGCGCTCGGCGCGCTGGCCGGCGTGCTCGTGATCCCGCAGATCGGGCTGCAGGCATCGTCGATGCAATCGATCCTGGTGTTCTCGTTCGCCGCCGCGGCACTCGGCGGCTTCGACAGTCCAGTCGGCGCCGTGGTCGGTGGCCTCATCGTCGGTGTGGCCGAGGCGCTCACCACGCAGTATGTGCACGCGCTCAACGGCATCGTGCTCATCGTCCCGTTCGGGTTGATCCTCGGGGTGCTGATGGTGCGACCACAAGGACTGTTCGGACGGCGAACCGTGGAGCGCGTGTGATGGTCTCGAGGCGACAGACACAGGTGATCGGCTTGGTCATGTCGATCATCGTGCTGGTGCTGCTGATCTGGCTGCCGCATCACAACGGGTCGACGAACACGCTTCGGTGGGCACAGGTGCTCTACATCGGCGTGGCCGCGATGGGCCTCAACCTGCTCACCGGGTACAACGGGCAGGTGTCGATCGGCCACGGCGCGTTCTTCGGCGTCGGTGCGTACACGAGTGCGTTGCTCATGCACAACCACGGATGGTCGTTCCTGCCGACGTTGCTCGTCGCCGCGCCGTTGTGCTTCTTGGTCGGCGTGTTGGTGGGCTTCCCGGCGCTGCGCGTGAAGGGTCTCTACCTCGCGCTCGTCACGTTGGGCCTCGCCGTGCTCTTCCCCGATCTCACGAAGAAGTACGTGCACGCCACCGGCGGAACGAACCTCGTCTCCCTCAACCGGGGTGAGCTGTCGCCACCGGCGTGGGTGCCCACCTCGGTGTCGGCGATCGGCCGCGACGACCAGTGGGCGTACTACGTGTGCCTCGGCGCGGCCGTCGTGCTCGTGATCGCTGCGCTGCTGATCGTGCGCAGCCGCTTCGGGCGCGCGCTCATCGCTGTCCGCGACCACGAGTCGGCTGCTGCGAGTGTGGGGATCAACGCCGCCCGCGTGAAGGTGATGGCGTTTGCGCTCAGTGCGCTCTATGCCGGGATTGCCGGTTCGTGCTCCGTGCTCGTGACCCACCTGGCGAACGCCGAGAAGGTGCAGACGTTCCAGCTCTCGATCGAGTTCCTCGTCGCGCTCGTGATCGGTGGCACGGCCACCGTCGTCGGCCCGCTGCTCGGCGCATGGCTGGTCGTCACGCTGCAGCACTGGATCTCCGACACGCTCCCGCAGCACGTCGGTTCGCTCGGACCGCTCAAGCGCGTGCTGGGCGACCCGGCGGCATCGCCTGCGCTCTTCGGGATCATGCTGATCTTGTTCGTCTTCGTGCTCCCCGACGGCGTTGTCGGTGGGTTCCGCCGCGCGTGGGCGCGATTTGTTCGCAATCGCAATCAGACGCCGCACCATGCGCCCGCACCCCTCGCGACATGAAAGGATCTGATCATGATCGCTCACCGCACTGAGGGTTCCACCTCGTCTCGGAAGCTGCGCTTCGTCGCGCTCGGCACCGTGCTCGCGCTCGCGGCCGCCGCGTGCGGCAGCAACCGGGGGACCAGCTCCACCACGACCAGCAAGACGCCGTCGTCGGGTGGTGGAGCGACGGCGCCGGTCGTCGACACGTCGGGCTGCCCCACGGCGAACGACACCACGGGCGTCAGCGGCGACACGATCACGATCGGCACGAGCCTGCCCGAATCAGGCCTCTACGCGGCCTTCACCGCGATCCTGAAGGGTGAGAAGTCGTACTTCTCGTACATGAATGCGCAGGGCGGGATCGAAGTGCCTGCGGGGAGCGGCAAGAAGTACAAGATCAACCTCATCGCCAAAGACGACGCCTACGACGCCGCCAAGACCGTCACGAACGTGAACTCGCTCATCAACGACTCGAAGGTCTTCGCGCTCTTCAACACGGTAGGCACGAAGAACAACCTGGCGATCCGCGACACGTCCGACACGCAGTGCGTCCCCGACCTGCTGATCGCATCGGGCGCAGTGCAATGGGGCAACCCGAAGTTCCCGTGGATGCTGGGCTCCGAGCTGGTGCCGTATCCGCTCGAGATGCAGACGTTCGTCGACTACCTGCTGAAGAACAAGCCGAACGCCACGATCGCAGTGCTGAAGGCCAATGACGACTTCGGCCAGTCGTACGCCGACACGTTGCAGGCGCTCGTGAAGGGCACGAACCTGAAGATCGTGCAGACCCAGGGCTACGACCCCGAGGGCTCCGACGTGAAGGCTCAGGTCACGAGCCTTGCGGCCACGAAAGCCGACGCGTTCGTCATCGGGGGCACGCTGCTCGCCTGCCCGAACGCGCTCAACGCCATGGGCGACGCCGGGTGGAAGCCCATCGTCTACATGTCGGGCACGTGTGTCTCGAAGGTGCTGCTCGGCATCGCGGGCAAGAACGCGCAGGGCGTGTTGAGCGTCACCTCGCTGCTGGACCCCGCCGACCCGGTGAACGCCTCGAACCCGGCGATGCAGCTCTACAAGGCGCAGGTGAAGAAGTACGCACCCGACGCCGACACGAGCGACGGCATCGTGGCCTACGGCTGGACCACCGCAGCGCTGTTCGCCAAGATCCTGTCGCTGTCGCCGAAGCTCGACCGCGGCTCGGTGATGAACACGGCGCACACGGTGTCGGGCGTCACCGGCGTGGGCCTGCAGCTCGCGGGTTCCACGTGGTCCACGTCGGCCTCGGATCGCTTCATCGGCGAGACGTTCCAGCTGATCAACTACGACGCGACGGCAGGTCACTCGAACCCGGTCGGTCCGATCACCGACGACAACGGCAAGACCGCCAAGCTCTCGCCGGCGGTGTTGCTCAACTCGTAGCGTCCCGAGGCCGCAACCATCAACATGCCGTTGTAGCGACCGACGCACCGGCGGGCATGGGGATCGTTTCGATCAGTTGGTGAAGCTCATCGCCGTCGAACGTGAGCTGCTCGACGCGATCATTGCGCAGGACGGCGTGTTCGCCGTGTTTGCGCCCGGGCGTCACAAGATTGACGGAGCGCCGTAACCGGTCAACGTCAATCTTCTGTCACCGTTGCTACGGCGGTGTGAGCGCATCGTTGCGCCCTTGACTGGGGCCGCTGCGCCACCGCAGCCATCGGCAAAGATTCGTCCTGGTCAGCGGGCCGAGGTCGACGGGCCCGATTCGCATCGCTACAGTTACCGCTCGATGAGGTTGTTGCCGGCTTCCGGCGCGCACACGCGTGCCGGACTCGACCCAGCCCCGCGCCACGAATGGCATCGTCGTTCGGTCGTGCGCTGGTCCTTGTTCCTCGTGCTCACGCTCGTCGGCTCGGCCGTCGCGCCCACGATCGCCTCCGCGTCGCGCATCGACGATCTGCGCGCCGAAGCGCGCCGGATCGCGGCGCAGATCGCATCGAATGGCGACCGCATCGCTGCTCTCGGCGAGCAGTACGACGGCGTCCTCTATCACCTCGATCAGCTGCACGCGCAACAACGCGACGCGGCCCGCCGCCTCGCGGCGTCGCAAGCACGCGCCGCGCAGCTGCACGCGAGCGTGGTCGCTTTGGCGTCGGAGCTGTACATCACCGGCGGCACGCAGGGCGCTCAGGCCGACATGGGCGCGAACGCAATCGAGAGCGGCGCCCGCTCCGTGTACGCGCAAGCGAAGTCGTCGGAAGATCAAACCACCCTCGATGGCTACCGCGCCGCGCAGCAAGACCTGCAACGCCGACAGCGCACTCTCGACCGCGCCGAGAGCGCAGCGCGCGCCGAGCGCGACAAGCTCGAGGCGGCTCGGCGCCAGCTCGACAGCGCCAACGCGAGTGAGCGCCAGCTGTTGGCCAAGGTCAACGGGCAGCTGGGCACGTTGATCCACGAAGAGCAGGTTCGCCAACAGCGCGCGGCCGAAGCCGCGGCCCGTGCACGCGCCGCAGCCGACGCGGCTGCTGCTGCGGCGGCAGCACGCGCCTCGTCGGGGTCGTCGCAGAACTCACCGTCGGTGAACGTGCGACTGCCGCAGGTGTCCGGAAGCGTCGGAGCCGTGATCGCGTACGCGCAGGCCCAGATCGGCAAGCCGTACATCTACGACACCGCAGGCCCGAACACGTTCGACTGCTCGGGGCTCACGATGATGGCGTGGGCGCAGGCCGGTGTGTCGATGCCGCACTACTCGGGCGCGCAGTACGCGATGTTCCCGCATGTGCCGCTCAACCAGCTCCAACCGGGCGACCTCGTCTTCTGGGGTCCGGGTGGCAGCCAGCACGTCGCGCTGTACGTGGGCAGCGGCATGGTCATCGCCGCGACGCACACTGGCAGCTTCGTGCTCGAGCAGCCTTTCGACTACGCCACGTCGATCGGCGCCTCGCGGCCCTAGCAGTCAGTCGAGCGCCGGGTCGCGACACTTGTCGGTGCGGCCACCACCGTCGTCGCTGAAGCCGCGGGGCAGCGGGGTCCGGTAGCCAGTCCCGGTGTCGTGCGTGGTCAGGTAGCGCTGGATGCCCCGTGCGATCGCCTGTGCTTCGGCGCTGCGGAAGGCTGCGGTCCCGAGCAGCGACGCTTCCGGCGTGCTCGACATGTACGCCGGTTCAATCAACACGGCGGGCACGTGCGTCAGGCGCAACACGCCGTAGAAGTCGTTGCCCGTGCTCCCGAGCCGGTAGATGGCCCCTGCGTCGCTTGCGCCGACCCACGGCACGCCGAAGCTCTGAAGTGTGCTGAAGACGGACGCCCATACAAGGCCGGCCAGCCGCTTCGCGGCCGGTGACTGATGTTGGTAGTACACCTCGGTGCCGGGGCCTTGATGCGGCGCCGCAGCACCGGCGTTGTGGTGCACGCTCACGAACAGCGCCGGCGCGACCGCGTTGGCGATCGCGGCCCGCGTCGCGATCGGCAAGCGATAGTCGCCCGTGCGCGTGAGCGCAGCGGTGATACCGAGGGCCTGGAGCTGGTGTTGGAGCTCCACGGCGACCTGGAGGTTGAGGCGCGCTTCCTCCAAGCCGTGGGTGACCGCACCGACCTCGGCGCCGCCGTGTCCGGGATCGATGATGACGCGTATGTCACGGATCGGCGTACCGGTCGCGATGGTCGCCGTGCGATCGCACGGCGTGATCACGCGCCATCGTCCCGGCGATCCGCCGAGGACGGCCACATTGATCCCCGAAGCCGTGCGCAACATCTGCACTCGCGCGGTTGCGAGCGTGCTGAGGCCGGCGCGCGGAGTGGCGCCGGTGGATGACGACTCGCCGCTCGGGGAGCGCAGCACGATCGCGGCGACTCCGCACAGCACGGCAAGCGCTGCTGCGGCGAGTACCGATCGTCGGCGGCGTACGCGCGCCGAGATCGGCTTGGCGGTGCGCGAGCTCACGCGCGCCGCCCGAGCAGCTCGCTCGGGCGGACGCTCGTGTGGATCGTGCACCTACATCGCGCTCGCAGGCGAGCTGCTCAGGCGCCCGGCATCCCGGGGCCGCCGGGGCCGCCGGGGCCGCCGTCACCGGGGCCGCGGTCACCGGGAGCGCCGTGATCGTGCGAGTGCGGCGACCGCGTCGAGGTCACGTGGAAGCTCTTGTCGAGCGAGACGTGCACCTCGGATCCGTCGGCCTTGGTGATCTCCGCCTCGTAGGTGCCGTCGGCGCGCTGCTCGGTCTTGATCACTGTGCCCGGCACCGCGGCCAACGCCGCGGCCTTGATCTTGTCGGCAGTGGCACCGGTGACGGCCGTCTCCTGGCCACCACCCCAGCCGCCATGCCCAGCGTGACCGCCGAAGCCCACCCGGCCGGCGTTCTCGTCGGCCTCGCGCTGCGCCGACTCGGCCTTCTCGTGGGCCGGGTCTTCGTTGCTGTGGAAGGTGCCGGCCGCAGCAGTCGTGGGGCTCGAGCCCGTTGTCGTCGATGTCGCCGCCCCGGCGATCCCGAAGCCGCCTACTGCGGCTCCCGCGACGACGGCAGTCGTGATCAGCCACTTGCGGCGGTTCGTCTGCGGTGTGGTCATCCATGCTCCAATGCTTGTCTGCGTCTGACGCGCCGACTCGTTCGGCGGTGACTCGCTCGATCTCAGCGCCCCAGGGTAAGCGGCGCGCGAGAGCCCACTTGGAAGGTGCTGAGAGCAGCGCGTGGTGCGCGGTGCGTCGGGTGGCACCAGGCCGAGCGAATCCGGATGTTGTTCCGAGCGCGTCTCTCAGGACGGGACGAAATCCTCTCCCGTGCCAATGCCTGCGGCGCGACGCTCGGCAGAGGAGGTCGGTGATGGAACGCATGGGAAGCCTCGACGCCGTGTTCATCGCAGTCGAGGACTCGGTGAATCACATGCACATCGGCTCGGTCGGTGTCTTCGAAGGGCCGCCGCCTCCCTTTGGTGCGGTGCGCGACCTCGTCGAGAGCAAGCTGCAGCTCGTACCGAGGTATCGCCAGCGCGTTCGGGAAGCGCCGGCGAGCATCGGCCGGCCTCTGTGGATCGATGATCAGCACTTCGATCTCGACTACCACCTGCGGCACACCGCCGTGCCCGACCACGACGAGCAGGCTCTCGACGAGCTCATCGGCCGCGTGATGTCGCAGCCGCTCGACCGCCGGCGCCCCCTGTGGGAGATGTGGGTCGTCGAAGGCCTCGCCGACGATCGTTGGGCGGTGGTGTCGAAGGTGCACCACTGCATGGTCGACGGCATCGCGGGTAGCGATCTCCTCGGCGTGGTCATGGACGCTCGCGCTGACGCGCCGCGATCGGCCTGCGATCAGTGGTCGCCGGCACCGGAACCGACGCGGCTCGAGCTGGCCCGGGACACCGTCGACATGGCCGCCTCGACCGCTTGGAAGCTCGCGCGCGACGGCGCCGGCGCGTGCGTGCATCCGTCACGGACGTTCGAGCACGCGCGCGAGGTGGCGGTAGGTCTTGCCCGGCTCCTGGCACCCACTCGACGCGGTGGCTCATCGTTGAACGGACCGATCGGTCCGCACCGCCGCTGGGCGCGCACGTTGGTGTCGCTCGACGACATCCGGACGATCCGCGCCGCGTTCGGAGGCACAGTGAACGACGTGGTGCTCGCCGCCGTGACCCGCGGCTTCCGCGAGCTCTTGTTGGCACGAGGCGAACCGGTTGACGGCCGACTGATCACGACCCTCATCCCCGTATCGATGCGAACACCCGACGCTCGCGGGGTCTTCGACAACCGAGTCTCGGCGGTGTACGCGCGACTCCCGATCGGATTGGATGATCCGGTCGAGGTCCTCGATGCGATCCGGGCGCACATGGACGATCTGAAGTGCTCGCACGAGGTCGACGCATCGACCGCGATCCTCACCCTGGAGGATGTCGCGCCGCCCGTGGTGGCCGCGGCCGCTGCTCGCGCGATCGTGCACGCGCAGGAGATCGTGCAGACCGTGGCGACGAACGTGCCGGGTCCGCAGACGCCGTTGTACGTGTGCGGGCGCGCCATGCTGGCGACGTATCCCTACGTGCCGATTGCCGGCCACATCCGCATCGGTGTCGCGATCTGGTCGTACTGCGGCCATCTCTACTTCGGTGTGACGGGCGACCGCGACGGAGCGCCCGATCTCGGTCGAGTGCTGCGTGGCATCGATCTCGGCTTCGAAGATCTCCTGAAGGAAGCCGCGGCGACGTTCGGCGTCAGCGTCGTGTGATGCGATGCCCCGACGTCTACGGTGACGTGGCGATGGAACGCTTCGATGTTCGCGAGATGTCGATCCACGGCCACACGATCGGGTACCGAATAGGTGGATCCGGGCCGGTGATCATGCTGGTCCACGGCATGGCCGGCAGCTCGGCAACATGGCGCCATGTGCTCGGCCCACTCGCCGAGCACTCGACCGTGGTGGCCATCGACATGCCCGGCCACGGGCGGTCCGACAAGCCGCGCGGCGACTACTCGCTCGGCGCGCTTGCCAGCAGTGTGCGTGATCTGCTCGTCGCGCTCGGCCACGAGCGCGCCACAGTGGTCGGCCAGTCGCTCGGCGGCGGCGTCGCGATGCAGTTCGCGTACCAGTTCCCGGAGCGATGCGAGCGCCTCGTGCTCGTGTCGAGCGGTGGGCTTGGCGCCGATGTGAGCGTCGTGCTGCGGTTGCTCACGTTGCCGGGCAGTGAGTACGTGCTCACCGCCGGGTGCCAACGGTCGGTGTACGACGCCGGTGCTCGCGTCGCGGGCTGGTTGCGCAAGGTCGGCGTACGGCCCGGTGCGCGCATCGAAGAGATGTGGGCCGCCTACGGCTCGCTGTCGGAAGGCGAGACGCGTGGTGCGTTCCTGCAGACCTTGCGCTCGGTCGTCGACTTCGGTGGCCAGCGCGTGAGCGCGCTCGACCGGCTGTATCTCGCGGCAGCCGTCCCCACGCTGATCGTGTGGGGCGACCGCGACGACATCATTCCCGTGCACCAGGCCTACGCCACGCACGAAGCGATCGCTGGAAGCCGCCTCGAAGTCTTCGAAGGCGCGGGCCACTTCCCGCACGCAGAGCGTCCGGAGCGCTTCGTCGAGGTGCTCACGGACTTTCTCGACACGACCCAGCCGGCCGCGCTCACGGCCGACGTCTGGCGCGAACGTGTGCAGTCGGGTGCCGCGCCCGTCAGTACGCCCCTGGCACGAACGTCTGGTCGTTGAGCGGCGGCCGCACGTAGTCGTCGGGCTGGCGCCGCGGGAGCTTCAACGGCTTCGACGTGACGTCCTGGTACGGCACGACGCTCAGCAGATGCGCGATGCAGTTCAGCCGTGCCCGTCGCTTGTCGTTCGCGTCGACCACCCACCACGGCGACCACTTCGTGTCGGTGTACTGGAACATCACGTCTTTCGCTCGCGAGTAGTCGGCCCAGCGGGCACGAGACTCGAGATCCATCGTGCTCAGCTTCCATCGCTTCTCGGGGTCTCGGATGCGTGCTTGGAAGCGGCGTTCCTGCTCTGCGTCGCTCACCGAGAACCAGTACTTCACGAGCACGAGACCCGATCGGAGCAACATGCGCTCGTACTCGGGGCACGAGCGCAAGAACTCTTCGTGTTCCTCTTGGGTGCAGAACCCCATGACGAGCTCGACGCCGGCCCGGTTGTACCAGCTCCGATCGAACAGCACGATCTCCCCACCCGACGGCAGGTGCTGGGTGTACCGCTGGAAGTACCACTGCGAGCGCTCCCGTTCGGTGGGCTTGTCGAGCGCGACCACGCGCACGACGCGTGGGTTCGTGCGCTCGACGATGCGCTTGATGGTGCCTCCTTTGCCCGCGGCGTCGCGGCCTTCGAACAGCACGCACATCTTGAGGCCTTCCTGGCGTACCCACTCCTGGAGCTTCACGAGCTCGCGCTGGAGCTTCACGAGCTCGCGCCGGTACACCTCTTCCGAGAGCATCGACGGGTCGGGATCGAACTTCGCCACCTGACAATGCTGCCAGGCTCAGGGCGTGCGCAGCGTGACCGGGCCCACGATCACGCAGACGCCGCGCGAGGTGGTGCAGGCCAGATCCTCGGTGATGCGCGGGTGTGCGCAAGCAATTCGGCCTGGGTCCTTGGCCCACGACCATCCCACTCCGGTCCTGGTCACAGCAGTCCTTGGCGGATTCTTGGCCATGTTGGCGCCGCGCCGATCTCACGCCGGGCGAGCGGCCGTCCGATACCTCCTGGAGAGGGATCGTCGGCGACCGCGGTGCGAACCGGCGGCGGCGGCGGAGGAGGCGAAGACATCGTGATGCGCACGTGGCTCGGACGGGATCGGCTCGGAGGCGCGCGGCCCACGGCCGTGGCGATCGGCGCGGCCATCGTCACCGTCGCGTTCGCGACTGCCGGAGTGTTCGTGGCACCGACAACGCCGAGTGCGTCGGCGACCGTCGTCGGTGGCTACGAAGTGGCGACGATCGCCGACACCGCGTATCCGATGCCGTCGGGCGCACTGTTCGTGGCCACGAACGGCTCGAACCACAATCCAGGAACGCTCGGGGCACCGTTCGCGACCATCGGGTGGGCGATCGCGGTCGCGAAGCAAGGCGCGACGATCGTCGTGCGCGGCGGTACCTACCGCGAGTCGCTCGGCGACATCGTCAAGCGGATCACGCTGCAGCCCTACCCGCACGAGCAGGTGTGGTTGAAGGGCAGCCTGGTCGTCACCGGCTTCGCGCCGGCCGCCAACGTGTGGGTGAAGTCGGGCTGGACCACATCGATCTGCCACAACTGCTATCCCGCCGGTGCCATCGACCCGCGTTACCCGGCGGCCGGGCTGCCCGACCAGGTGTTCTTCGACGGCGTCGCGCAGCGCCAGGTGCAGAGCGCGGGCGCAGTGGTGCCGGGCACGTTCTGGGTCGACACCATCGGCCATCGGCTGTTCGTGGGCAGCAACCCGGCGGGCCACGGTGTCGAGTCGACCTTCTACGACAAGGCCATGGAGTTCAGCACGGCCAACGCGACCGGTTCGGTGGTGCGCGGTATCGGCATCGCCGAGTATGCGGCGCACTACAACATGGACGTGCCTGCCGCCGTCATCGCCGGCACGAACAACCTCACCTTCGTCAAGGACACGTTCGCGTGGTCAGCGAGCCGTGGCTTGAGCGTGCTGCGACCGGGCGCGGTCGTGACCGACAACCTCTTCTTGTACAACGGCGCGAACGCGATCCACGGCAACCTCGCCGACGGCATCGTGGTAGAGCGCAACCGCGTCGCCTACTCGAACGAGGAGCACTTCTCGACGGCTGCCAACTCGCAGGCGTCGATCGGCGGCATCAAGCTCACGCCCACCCACAACGCGCTCGTGTGGGGCAATACCTTCGACGACAACGACGCCACCGCGATCTGGTTCGACATCCTCTCCATGAACGTGGTCATCGCCGACAACACGATCGTGCGCAACAGCGGGCACGGTGTGGCGTTCGAGATCTCGACCTCGGCGATCATCGCCGGCAACGTGATCGCGACGAATGGTCGTGACGGCATCAAGATCAGTGGCTCGACGAACACCTCCGTGTGGAACAACACGATCGTGGGCAACGCGACGGCGCAGCTCGGCGTGTACGACGACGCGCGCACCCAGTCGAACCCGCTGCTGCGGCTCGTGGGGCTCACGATGGACACCGCCAACGTGAGCGTGTTCAACAACATCTTGGCCGGTGGCCCGAGCGCGAGTGGTCCGTTGTGGAACAGCTTCGATGCGTCGAGCCCGCGCCACCTCACGTCGCTGCAGATGATCGCGGGTGACGGCAACAACCTCTGGTCGCGACCCACAATGCAGCAGCCGGCGATGGTCGCCGCGTGGCAGCCCACGCTCGGGAGGAGCGTGCCGTGGCAGACGTTGGCGTTGTTCCGCGGCGCGATCGCGCGCGAATCGGGGAGCGTCGCGGCCGACAACACGCCGCTCACGTCGCTGTTCACCAATCCGGCCGCGAGCGACTACTCGTTGGCGCCGTCGAGCCCGGCGCGCGTCGCCGGCCATGCGCTGCCTGCGAACGTCGCTACTGCGATGGGCGTCCCGGCGGGCAACGTGCAACTCGGCGCGGTGACCGCCACCTTGGGCCCGCCTCCGCCCCCCGTGGCGACGCCGCCGGCACCGCCGACGCCGCGCGCACCCGGTGCGTCGGGCACACTCGGCTTCCGGCTCGCGGCGGGCGACGGCGGGATGTTCGACTTCGGCGCGGCGCGCTTTTACGGATCGACTGGTGCCATGCACCTCTGGCAGCCCATCGTCGGGATGGCGCCGACGGTCACCGGTCGGGGCTACTGGCTGGTGGCGCGCGATGGCGGCATCTTCAGCTTCGGCGACGCCGTGTTCTATGGGTCGATGGGTGGTCATCCGCTCAATCAACCGGTGGTCGCCATGGCGGCGACACCGACCGGTCGGGGCTACTGGCTGGTGGCGCGCGACGGCGGCATCTTCAGCTTCGGCGACGCACACTTCTACGGTTCGACGGGCGCGATCCGTCTGTGGCAGCCGATCGTGGGCATGGCGCCCGCTCGCACGGGGCAGGGCTACTGGCTCGTCGCCGCCGACGGCGGGACGTTCAGCTTCGGCACTGCGCCGTTCTACGGTTCGATGGGCGGCCACCCGCTCGGCGCGCCGATCACGGCCATGAGCACGACGCGCACCGGCCACGGCTACTGGATGGTCGGTGCCGACGGTGCCGTGTTCGCCTTCGGTGACGCGTCGTTCCACGGCAGCGCCTACGGCGACCCGGTCCCCACCGTGGGGCTGGCGGCCACGGCGGCCGGCGATGGCTACTGGATCGCCGACGCGGCCGGCCATGTGCGCAACTACGGCGCGGCTCCGTACTTGGGCACGATCAGCACACCGCTCAACCAGCCGGTCATCACGATGGCGTCGCTCTGACAGGTAGTTTACTTGACAGTTAACTAACTGTCTGGTGAAATAAGGGCATGGCGGCGACGGCCCAGCTGGATCCCGAGGTCGATTCCCGGCTGGATGCCGCCTTCACCGCCCTGGCCGACCCGACGCGGCGGGCGATCCTGGCGCGCCTGGCTCAAGGCGACGCCACCGTGAACGAGCTGGCCGCACCGTTCGCGATGAGCCTGCCCGCCGTCTCGAAGCACCTCAAGGTGCTGGAGCGCAGCGGTCTCATCTCGCGCACCCGCCAGGCGCAGTTCCGTCCCTGCCACCTCGAGGGTGAGGTCCTCGACGCCGCCGTCGGTTGGATCGACGAACAGCGCCGGATCTGGACGGAGCGCTTCGACCAGCTCGACCGGCACCTTCGCGACGTGCAGCGCGCGCACATCCGCGCGGGGCATCCCGCCGACGAGGAGAACGCCCGCGATGACTGACGACATGCTCGAGACGGGCACGCTCACCTACACCCGCGTCTTCGATGCGCCGCGGACGCTCGTGTTCCGCTGCATGATCGCACCGGAGCACCTGACGCACTTCTGGGGGCCGGCGGGCACGAGCACGCCGATCGAGAGCATCACCGTCGACGCCCGCGTCGGAGGCAGCTTCGAGACCGTCATGGTGAACGACGCCGATGGCAGCAGCTATCGGATGCGCGCCGTCTACGTGGAGGTCAGTGAACCGGAACGATTGGCGTGGACGGAACCGGACACGGCCATGACCACCACCGCGACGTTCGTCGATCTCGGCGGCACACAGACCGAGGTGCGCATCCACCAGACGAATGTTCCCGAACCGTTCCGCAGCCCGGAGGCGCAAGCGGGCTTCTCCACCTCGCTGGATCGATTTGCCGCGTACCTCGCGCAACGCGCCGGCGAATCCACAGACTGAACATGACCGCACGCAATGCAGACCGGGGGAAGATCATGGAAGCGCTGAACGATGCCGACCTGCGAGCTGCGGTGGCAGCCGAATGCTGCGAGCTCGCCGATGTGCTCGACGGCTTGACGGATGCGGAGTGGGACACGCCGACTCTGTGTTCCGGTTGGCGCGTTCGCGAAGTTGCTGCGCACATGACGATGCCGGTGCGCTATTCGAGCGCGCGGTTCATCTTCGAGCTCGTCAAGGCGCGTGGGAAGTTCAACCGGATGGCTGATCGGTGCGCTCGCCACGACGCCTCGCTCCCCACGGCCGATCTCGTTTCGGCGCTGCGCTCCGAAGTGATGCACGCGTGGACGCCACCGGGCGGCGGCCACGAGGGCGCGTTGATCCACAGTGTCGTGCACGGCCTCGACATGACAGTGCCGCTCGGTGTTGAGCGCACGGTTCCCGAGACGCGCATCCGAGTCGTGTTGGAAGGGCTCGCGGCACCGAAGACCATGAAGTTCTTCGGGGCCGAGCTCGCGGGGAGCGAGCTGCGCGCCGACGACATCGACTGGCAGCTCGGAGCGGGTACTCCCGTCGCCGGCCGCGCCCAGGACCTCGCACTCTTCCTCGCCGGCCGCACGTTGCCCGCCGGCAGGCTCCGAGGCGGCCCGTTCGGCTAGTCGCGCGGGTGGGGCTCGGCGCCACCCGCGGGCCGGCTGCTCTTGGCCTCGTACATGCGCCGGTCGGCGAGCGCGAGGAGGCTTTCGAGCGTGGTGTCGCTGCGCTCGGGGCTGGCGATCCCGACGCTGGCCGACACCGGAACGGAACCGGCGACGTTGCGCGCCGCGAGCAAAGCGCTGAAGCGTTCGGCCACGTAGTTGGCATCAGCCACCGTCGCGTTCGACAGCAACACGGCGAACTCGTCGCCGCCGATGCGGGCCGCCACATCCGACGACCGGAGGCTGTCGGTGATCGCCGCGGCAACCTGCTGGAGCGCATGATCGCCGGCCTCGTGCCCGTGACGATCGTTGATCTGCTTCATGCCGTCGACATCGATGAAGAGCACCTGCACCTGTGAACCGGAGCGGTCTCCCATCGCCAGAACCAGCTCGGCCACGACGCCCAGGCCGCGGCGGTTCCGAAGGCCCGTCAGCTCGTCGACCAACGCAAGCTGATGGAGCTCCGAGATCAAGCGCGATTGGCGCTGCGCGAGCTCGAGGCGGTCGGTGATGTCTCTCACGATCACGCAGGCTCGTTGCCCCTCCTCGGTCTCGAAGATCACCGAGCTGAGGTCGGCGACGAAGACCGAGCCATCAGCGCGCCGCATCCGGAGCTCTGCCCGAATGTGCCCGTCGCGTTGGCGCTGTTGCACCGCGGGAGCCCATCCATCATCGGTGGCGTCGGTGAGACCGTGCCGGCCGCTGGCGATGATCTCGTCTTCGGTCATGCCAAACAGCGCGCAGGCAGCATTGTTCGCCGCGAGGATGCGGCCGTCGGGCACGGTGAACATCACCGCGTCGAGGCTGTGCTCGAAGATCGCCCAATACGCGTTGAGACCGAGCCGGCGAGGGTCGATCTGTGGGTCGAGCGGACGGAACATCGCGCACTGCGACGCCGACTCGCACACGGGGAGCTCGTTGGCTTCGCCGCTCAGCTGCAATTCAGCACACAGCACGTTCACTCCTACCCCCGCCAAGGCCCGCGAGAGGTTACCGAGGCGAGGCGGGCCCGCCGCGGCGGCTGTCTGGCATTGGCCTGAGAGATGCCGCCGCGGGCTGGCAGTTCCATGAGAGTGCGTGGCATCCCGTACGCCGGCGCCGATGGTCGCGGTCAACGAACGCGGAGGTGGACGACGGACATGGCGAGCGACCAACTTGCTTCGCCGGCAGGAGCGGGCGCGCGCGACGTGATGGCCGGTTTGCGCACGCCGATCCTGCGCGGTGCTCGGGTGCTGCTGCGTCCGCTCTCGATCTCGGACTGGGACGCGTGGCGTGAGGTGCGCTTGCGGTGTGTCACATGGCTCGGCCGTTGGGAGCCCGTGCTCGAGCTCGGTGGCGTCGACCCGCTCTTCAGCCGTGCCGCGTTCGCGTCGTGGTGCGCGGCGTGGGAGCACGAACGGCGGCTCGACCTCTCCTACGCGTTCGGCATCTTCCTGCTCGACGGTCGCTTCGTCGGCGAGATCAGCGTGGGCGGCGTGTACCGCGGTTCGTTCCACACGGGCTACCTGGGCTACTGGATCGACGAAGCCGTCGCTGGCAGCGAGCTTGCGCCGGAAGGCATCGTGTTGCTGATGCAGTACGCGTTCGAATCGTTGCTCCTCCATCGTCTCGAAGCGGTGATCATGCCGGACAATCATCCGAGCACGCGGGTGGCGGAGAAGCTCACGTTGCGCAGCGAGGGGCTCGCGGTACGGTTCGCACAGGTTGCGGGCGAGTACGTCGACCATGTGCGCTACGCCATGACTGTCGAGGAATGGCGCGAGGGGCGCGATCGGCTGATCAGGCGCTTTCCGACCCGACCGGTGGCGAGGTGAGCGGTCCCCACTCCTGGGGCGCCCCGTCATCGCCCGCGCTGACGGTTCAGACCGGCGCCTGTACTGCCGATCGAATGATTGTGATCGACCCGTCGACGTCCGTCGGCGCCGGCGTGCCTCGCGTCGAAGACCTCGAGGCGCTGCTGAGCGCGCTCGAACAGGGTGCCGCGCGCTCCGGGGCGGCCGCCCAGGCCGGCCTCGATGTAGACGCGCGCGCCCGCATCGAAGCGCTGCACGAAGCCGTGAGTGCTGCTTCGGCGCGGTGCGAGAAGCTGATCGTGAGCAGCGCCAACCGTCGTGCTCTGCGCGAGGCCCTCGAAGAGGAGCGGGTTGCGCTCGATGAGATGGGCTACGACTCGTACGCCGCGTTCGCAGTCGCTGTCGGCATCGACGCGGCGCTGCCCGCCGCGCCCGGTGCGAGCGAGTCCGTGGTGCCCCGATCCGGCGACCCGATCGATGCATCGCTGCAGGACCGTCTGACCGAGGTGCTCGCGCACCGGTTCGACAACAAGACGGAGGCGATCGATGCCATCCGCGCCGCGCTCGCCACGGCGCGCGCCGCCAGCGGTACGAGCGCCGCCAGTGGTATGAGCGCCGACCGGGAGCTCGAGTTCTGGACCCCCGACCTTCCGCCGGCCCCGATCGCCGAACCCGACTCGCAGCTGGCGAGGGCGCAACACGAACAGCTCGTCTTCGCCCGCGACGCGGCGCGCGAAGAGCTCAATGCGTTGAGCTCCACGCTGGACCGCGTCCGGACCGAGATCACGTCGCTCAGCGCCGAGCGCGATTCGCTGGCCGCGGTGCTCGACCCGTTGCGCAGTGATCTCGCTCGCGTGCAGGGCGAGCACGACGTCGTCTCCCACGATCTCGAGCAGCTCCGCGTGGCGCTCGGCCGCACGCAGGTCAACCTCGTGGGCCAGACCGACGAGCTCGCCCGACTCGAAGCAGCCCGCTTCGCCGCACAACAGCAGCTGAACGCCCTCGAGCAGACCGTGGCCGAACGGCGCATCGCGCCGGCCACGGCCCAGGTCGACTCGGCCGCGCTCGAACAGGCGCTGGCGAGCGAACGGGCCGCGTTGGCAACTGCCGCGGCGCAGCTCGAAAGCGTGCGGGCCGAGCTCGCCGAAGCGCGCGTCGAGGTGACCGCGTTGCAAGCAGAGCTGGCCACGGCCAAGGCCGGCATGGCCGAGCTGACGGATGCACTGGTTTCGGCCCAGGCCGAAGTGGCCGCGCTGCAAGCCGATCTGGCTGCCGCGCAGACCGAGGCGGCCGAAGCGAAGGACGAACGGGCCGCCGCGCAGGCCGCGATGGCCCAGGCACAAGACGGTCTCGCGGCAGTGCGCGCCGAGCGCGACGCCGCACGTGAGGAGCGCGACGCCGCGCTCGCCACCACGACGACGGTGCAGGCCGATCTCACCGCCGCGCAGGCTGACCTGACGGCGACGCGCAGCAGCGCGACCGACGTGGCCTCCGTGCAGGCCGAGCTCGCCGCGGCTCGTCGTGAGCTCGTGCAGCTCGGCGAGCTGCGCATCGAGCTGGCCTCGGCGCGCGCCGGTCTGGCCGAGCTCGCTGAGGTACGCGGCGACCTGACGACCGCCGAGGGAGAGCTCGTCGCAGCACGGGCCGGTCTGGTCGAGCTGGGCGACACGCGCACCGAGCTCGCCGCGGCGCAGGACGAGCTGGCCGAGACCCACGCCGCGCTCGCCGATGCGCAAGCGGCGCTGGCCGAGACTCGGGCTTCCCTCGTCGAGGCGCAACAACGCGCGGCTGCGGCCGAGGATCTCGCGGCCGCGGCGGCGGCCGCGATGCCGGTGGAGGCGCCGGCGCCCGCACCGAGCAAGCATCGCTGGGTGGCAGCCATCGGAGCCGGCATCGACGAACCGGCGCCGCACGATCTCGGTGCGATGTTCGGTCCGCTCGAGCACGCCGCTCACAGCCTCATCGACGGGATCGCCGCCGCCCGAGACGACGCCGAAGCGACCATCGGCGCCCTGGCCGAGGAGCGCCGCCGCGCCGCGATCGAGCTCGAGACGGCGATCGCCGACGCAGTGTCGGTACGCGCCGACGCGGAGGCGCTGCGGGAGCGCACCGAGCGAGAGGCCGCCGAGGTGCTCGCCGCCGCCCGCAACGAAGCCGCGGCCGTGCGCGAGACGATGGTCAGCCGGGCCCGCACGGTCGAGGACCGCCTCGCCGCCCTCGGCGCCGAGGCTGCGCAGCTCGCCGCCGAGCTGGCGAGCTGATGGCGGCGCCGGCCGCGGCGGCAGATCGAAGGTTCAGTTCCGGCCTCGACCGGCCGACACGTTGAACATGTCGGCGGATGTGGAGGTCGCAGCCGGCGAGCCGGGCGCGTCCGGCACACCGGCGCCGCGCATCGGTGAGCTGCTGCTCGAGCGCGGTCTGATCCAGTCCGATCAGCTCGAGTTCGCGCTCGACCTCCAGCGCACGAGCTCCCGGCGCATGGGCGAGACGCTCGTGGCCATGGGCGCCGTGAGCTCGTCCGACCTCGCCCGCGTGCTCGCGGAGCGCCTCGGCCGCCCGTTCGTCGATCTCAGTGAGGAATCGATCGACTTCCTGCTCGCGAATCGCATCCCCGAAGAGACTGCTCGCCGGTACTCGGCGGTGCCGGTGCGGCTCAGCGACGGCCAGCTCCTGGTGGCGATGGCCGATCCCACCGACGTCTTCGCGCTTGACGACCTTCGGTTCCTCACCGGCTTGACGATCGTCGCCGCGTTCGCCGACCCCGTGCAGCTACAGACCACGATCAGCAGGATCTGGGCGCGCGCGAACGTCGACATCGAGCTGGGTTCTGCGGCTGAAGCCGCCGACGAAGACGTCGCCGACTTCTCGGCTGCTGTCGGCGACGACGAAGCCCCGATCATCCGGCTCGTCAACGCGCTGATCGATCAGGCGATCGACGAGCGTGCGTCCGACGTCCACCTCGAACCGAGCTCCCGCGCGATGCAGATCCGGTTCCGGATCGACGGGATCCTCCACGACGTCTCCGAAGCGCCGCTGTCGGTCGCACGCGCTCTGGTCTCGCGCGTCAAGGTGCTCGCGAACATCGACATCGCCAACGCGCGCGTCCCCCACGACGGCCGGTTCACCGTGACGCCACGCGGTCGCTCGGTCGACATCCGAGTGGTGACGCTCCCGACCGCGAGCGGCGAGGCGGTCGTCATGCGTCTGCTCGATCGTTCGCAGTCGGTCATGACCTTCGATCGCCTCGGCCTCGGTGAAGGTGAGCTCGACAGCTACATCGCCGAGGCACAGCGGCCCCAGGGCGCGATCCTGATGACCGGCCCGACCGGATCGGGCAAGACGTCGACGCTCTACGCCACCGCCGCGATGCTCAACTCGCGCGAACGCGCCATCGTCACGGTCGAAGATCCGGTCGAGTACCGACTCGACGGCATCAAGCAGATCCAGATCCACGCAAAGGCGGGACGAACGTTTCCGGGCGTGTTGCGCGCCGTGCTGCGCGCCGACCCCGACGTGATCCTCGTGGGCGAGATCCGCGACCACGAGACGGCGCGCATCGCCGCCGAAGCCGCGATCACGGGCCACCTCGTGCTCAGCACGCTGCACACGACGAGCGCCGCCGCCACGCCCCTTCGCCTTGCCGACATGGGCGTAGAGCCTTACCTCGTGGCGTCGGCTGTCACCTGCGTCGCCGGGCAACGCCTGATACGGCGCCTGTGCGCGGAATGCGCCGAACCCGACCCGCGCGCGACCACCTGGCTGCGCAGTCTCGACGCGCCCGACGCGGTCGACACGGCCAAGCTGGTGCGTCGCGCGGTGGGCTGCTCGGCCTGCCAGAGCACGGGTTACATGGGTCGTGTCGCGATCGTCGAGGTGCTGGTCGTGAGCGACGATGTGAAGCGATTGATCGTTGCCCGCGCGCCGAGCCACGACATCGAGCGCTGGGCGGTCGCCGAAGGCATGAACCCGCTGCGAACGATCGCGACCCGCCGAGTGCTCGAAGGGATCACGAGCATCGACGAGATGATGCGAGTGGCGCGATGACCTTCACTGACGCCCGGCCGGTGATGGACCAGCGCGCGCACGTGTCGCTCGATGAGCTGTCGGTGTGGATGAGGGTGTTCGATTCGAGCGCGCCGCAGCTCTTGCTCAGCGGGCCGTCGGCCGTGGGCAAGACCCTGCTGGCGCGCGCACTGGCCGACGCCGTGGCGACCCCGAACGTGCCTGACCGCGTGCGAGTCGTGCAGATGCACCCCGGTGTCGGCTACGAGCACCTCGTGTGCGGCATCTTCGAGCGCGCCGTGAACGGCCGTCGCGTCTCGGAGCACGTCGATGGCGCACTCGTGTCGATGGCGCGTGCCGTGCAACGCGATGGCGCGCGGCGCGTGCTGGTGCTCGACGACTTGCATCACGTCGACGTTCCGACGGTTCTCGGCGAGATGATCCCACTGCTCGACGACCGCGATCGCGGCGATGGCGAGCCGAACATCGACCTGCTGCACGAACGAGGCTTCTCGTTGCCGGCCGGCCTGGCGATCATCGCGACGTCGCTCACCCAGCCGAGCGCGGCGCTGCGCAGCGAGATGTCGTGGCGGCGCCGCTTCAGCTGCGTCGAGCTCGCGCCGAGCGCCGACGTGCTCGCCCGTCACTACGTCGACGCACCCAACGAGGTACCCGACCTCGTCGACGGCTTCCTCTGGCTGAACACGATCGTCGAGGTCGCCTTCGGGCCCGCGCACATGATCGGGCATGGGGTGTTCATGGTCCCGCACATGACGCACGAGCGGCTGCGCGCCGTCTGGGATCATCAGGTGATGCCCTCGCTAGCGACTGTCTCCCGTGGGCATCCGGCGGCCGACCGCCTCGACGCGATGCGCTTCTGGCCCAGCCTCGCCGCCTGATCCGCAGCGCGCGCCACGGGCCCGCACTGCATGGAGGGCGCTGCACCGAATACCGTTCGCCTTATGCGGCGGTTTCGGGTAATTCTGACGGTTGTTGCTGCGCTCGCGGCCGGGTGCTCCTCGGCGGCGGTGATCCACCGGGCGTCGTTCGAGTCGACGACGACGGTGGCCTCGACCAGCACCACCACCACGATCCCGCCGACCACCACGACCGTGGCGGTTCCGACCTGCACCGCTCGTGGCGCATTGCCCGACCCGCACTGCACGCCGGGGGCGCTCAACCCGGCCGTGACTCAGGCGAACATCGCGTCGACGATCTGCGCCAAGGGCTTTGCGCCGGCCGGCCGGCCCACGGCCGCGGTGCTCGCGGCCATCAAGGCCGAACAGATCCGGGCCTATCGCCGCGCCGGTGCGTTCGCCCTCTTCGACCTCGATCACCTCGTGCCGCTGTCACTTGGTGGCGCCCCGAGCGCGGTCGCGAACCTCTGGCCGGAGCCGTGGGCCGGTCTGGGCGGCGCCCACGCCAAGGATGCGGTCGAGGACCGCCTGCACGCGCTCGTATGTGCCCGAAAGCTCGATCTGGCCGTCGCCCAGCACGAGATTGCCAGCGATTGGGTCACGGCGCACTAGACAGCGAGCGTGCGCTGACTCAGGCGCGGGTATCTTCAGCGCGTGTCGATCGCGGCACGCGGGACGAGGGATTGCATGACCGTGCGCAGAACAGCGACAACCGAGCCTGGGCGTGGGAACCGGCCCACGCCAACCGGCGGCCGGTGCCTCTCCCACCGAATCGCCACGGCGTGAGTCCCGCGGAGGCCGTCTCCACCCGCGGTGCGTGGCGCGTGTCCGACGGTTCGCAGGTCGACGGCGCGCAGGCCCGGGCCGCATGGGTGGAAGCCGCGCGCCCGGTGCTGCTGGCCGCCGCTCGCCGTTACGGCGACCTGATCAGCACGAAGAACCTCGCCGAGGCGGTGCAGTCCGAGACCGGGATCCGCACCAAGCAGAGGGTCGACTCCTGGATCGGCGACGTGCTCGGGACGGTCGCGGCCGAGTGCGCCGCCAAGGGAGAGCCACTGCTCTGCGCCTTTTGCGTACGGGCCGACGAGACCGTCGGCTCGGCCTACGTGGAGGCGGCGCGCGCCGCGTATGGCGAGGCCCCCGAGGATCCCGAGGTGCACGCGGCCGAGGAGCGGCTGAAGGCCCATCGGTTCTTCGAAGCCGAAGGCATCCCGGCCGACGGCGGGCGCGCCAAGCTGCCGCCCAAGATCGCGAACAAGCGTGTGCGCGACGCCAAGAACGCGCCCCGGATCAAGGGGCCGATCTGTCCGATCCACTTCCTCGAGTACCCCGCCAACGGCAAGTGTGGCTTCTGCGGCGACGAGCTCTGACGAGCTGACCGCGCCGCGCCGGACCGAGCTCCGCGCGGCGCTTTCGAGGGGTTTCCCCGATTCCTTCGGCGGTCTCGATCTCTAGGTTTCGTGGTGCGCCGGCGGACACCGATTCCCGATGGCCGAGGCGCCGTGAGTCGTCACCACGACGAGGGAGTCCGAGATGAACCGCACGCAACGCCTGCTCCGCGCGGCGGCCGCCGCGATCCTGGTGGCCGCAATGACACTGGTCGCCGGCACGCCCTACGCCGGCGCGGTCACGCCGAAGAACAACTCGATGCTGTTCTACCGGAACATCGGAACCCCGACCGGGTACCGGGCGACGCTCGCCAACGGCACCTACCTGTCGAAGGGCCCGTCGAGCTTCTCGAGCGGCTGGTCGCAGGTCGCCATCGACCGCGACAGCGTCATCTTCTACAACACCACGACGGGGCTGGGCGTGACCGGCACGTACATCAACGGCGTGTTCACGCAGATGCACACCTACCACTTCTCCACCGGCTGGACGTACGTGGTCGCCGGCTGCAACACCATCTTCTTCTTCAACGTGAGGACACAGACGGCCGCGATCGGAACGCTCGTCGGCGGGACGTTCAGTCAGACGGGTTCCTCGTCGGGATGGACGAACGTGCAGATGGTCGCGGCATCGTGCGATTCGCTGCTCGTCTACAACTACACGGGCGGTGGGACGCTCACCATGCCGATGAACGACGGTGTGCTGGGCAGCGGAACGCTGTACCACCTCAGCGCGAAGTGGACCTCCATCGTGGCCACCGACGACAGCGTGATCTTCTACAACACCGGCACGGGAGTCGGCGCGTGGGGCCGTCTGATCGCCGGCCAGTTCACACAGACCGGTTCGAGCACGGGCTTCTCGAAAGGGCTCGGCGTGAGCGCCACGGCGACCAGCTTGTTCTTCTACACCGGTCCGGCGGGCACCGCCGGCATCGCCACGCTCAAGAGCGGCGTCTATCAGTACGTGCGATCGCTGAGTGGCTTCGCCACCAACTGGGCGATCATTGTCGGCGGTAAGTAACGGCGGCGATCCGTCTTCCTGTCGAACGACGCCGCCGCGCAACGCGGTCGACTGTGAGGGGCCGATCCAACGGATCGGCCCCTCACCGCGCGTCGGGACACGCAGCGGGCCGCGCGCTACGTTCGCCGTGTGGGCTGGGCGCGACCGCACGGCGTTTCGCCGGAGGGCCGGCACCCGTCGCGTGGCGGAACGTTCCCGACGCGACGATGAACATCTCGACGATGGTGGGCCGCGTCGACGAGAGACGCCGGATCGCGCATGCACTCGCGCGCGCGTCGGAGCTGTCGTCCCTGGTGATCGTGAGCGGCGAGGCCGGCATCGGCAAGAGCGCACTCTTCGGCTCGTCCGTTGAGGAGGCCCGAGCGTCGGCTGCCACGGTGCTCGTGAGCCGACCAGCGCGGGCCGAGGAGTCGTTCGCCTACTCCGCGCTCGCCGATCTGCTCGACGGCGTCTCCGGTGCGGCCCTCGATGCGCTCAGCGCTCCGGCGCGGCGGGCGCTCGACTTCGCGCTGCGGCGCGCCGATGATCCACCGCCCGATTTCGATGCGGGTGCGGTCGCGTTCGCGGCCGCGCAGCTGCTCGCCACACTCGCCGCGCCCGTGGTCTTGGCAATCGACGATGTGCAGTGGGTCGACGCCTCGAGCGCCGCAGTCGTTGACTTCGTGCTCCGCCGCGTGCCCGCGGCCGGCATGTTCGTGCTGGCCGCGTGGCGAAGTGGAACGTCGTCGCGCTGCACGTTCGTGAGCCGGCCACCCGATGCGCTCGCGTGCGAGACGATCGCGCTCGGCCCGGTTGGTGTGGCCGAGCTGCACCACATCATTCGTGAACGGGCCGGCATCGTCCCCACCCGGCCCGCGCTCGTCGGCATCGCCGAGATGTCAGGTGGCAACCCGCTCTTCGCGATCGAGCTTGCTCGCCATACCGCGGGCAGCCGTGTCGGCCAGCCGGTCGGTCAGGCGACCGGGGCGGCGCCGATGCCGCCGACGTTGCGCGATTCGCTCCGCCGGCGCCTGTCGTCGCTGAGCGACGACGCGCGAGCGACCCTGCTCGTCGTTGCCGCGCTCGGCCGCCCCTCGCTCGCGCAGGTGAGCGAGCTCGTGGCCGCAGAGGATCTCGAACGCGTGGAAGCCGACGGTGCGATCGTGATCCGCGACGGTCGAGTCGAGTTCTCGCATCCGCTCCTTGCCGCCGAGATCTACGCCTCGACGCCGACGATGACGCGGATCGCGATGCACGCGCGGCTCGCCGCGAGCATGGGCAGCCTCGAGGAACGCGCCCACCACCTGGCGCTCGCGACCTCGAAGCCTGATGCGGCCGTCGCAAGTGAGATCGACGCGGCCGCAGTGGCCGCGGCGAACCGCGGTGCGCCGCACGCCGCGGCCGATCTGGGCGAAGCGGCGGTGCGCCTCACGCCTGCGGCCGACCCCAACCTGTGGCGCCGTCAGGTCGCGCTGGCGGAGCACCGCTTCCGGGCCGGCGATGCGGCACTTGCCCGCCGTGGCCTCGAGGAGGCGCTGGATTCCATCGACGACACAGCGCTGCGAGCCCGCTCGATGTTGCTGCTCGCCGAGATCGCCTTCGAGTCAGACACGCCGTCGGTCGCGATCGGGTACGCCACCCGCGCGGTGCGCGACGCCCCCACGCCCGCACTCGAGGCCGAAGCGCGCGTGACGTTGGCCCGCGTGTACTACGACGACTTCAGCCAAGCCTGTGAGCACGCCCGCGAGGCCCGCGCGATCGTCGAACGCGAACCCTCCTTACCGGCCGACATCGTCGCGGCCGCGGAGCTGACCGCGGCGACGACGGCGTTCCTCGCCGGTGCGGGTCTCGACCGTGCGGCCTACGAGCGAGCGGCCGACATCGAAGCGACGAGCGCGCGTCGACCTCGACTCGCAGACTCGGCTCGCGCCGCGCTCGCCGCCGACCTGAAGTACGCCGACCAGCTCGATGACGCTCGCATCGCCTTGCTCGCGCTGCACGAGGAATCGTTGGGCAGCGGCGACGAGAGCTCTCGGCCCTTCGCGCTGAGCCACCTACCCCAGCTCGAATTGTTCACGGGGAGCTGGGATGTGGCGGAGGCATGGGCGAACGAGCACCTGATGCTGGCCGAGGCGACGCGTCAACACGGGCAGATCGTGCAGGCACGCTTCAACCTCGCGATGATCGCCGCCCACCGCGGCGACCTCGAACCCGCGCGCGCCCACGCGCTCCACGACCTCGAGGTCGCGATCGCGGCGAACGATCGGTGGACGATCGCGGCCCTGACTGCATTGCTTGGCTTCGTGGAGTGGAGCGACGGCGACGCGGTTGGCGCGTTGGCACACTTGCGGCGCTCGTTCGTCGAGCGCGAGGCCATGGGCCTGCGCGAGCCGGGCCGTTCGCGGTTCCTCGGCGACCACATCGAGACGTTGATCGCATGCGACGAGATCGACGAAGCGCGCGACCTCATTGCGCTCGTGTACGACCGATCGGTCGCGGTGGGGCGGCCGTCGGGGATCAGCGCCGCGCAACGGGGGAGCGGGCTGCTCCTCGCGCGCGACGGCGACCAGAGTGGCGCGCAGGATGCGTTCGCCGCTGCGCTCGCCGCGCTCGACGGTGTGCCGCTGCCGTTCGAGCGGGCGCGCACGTTGCTGGCGCAGGGCCAGGCGCTGCGGCGCGGGAAGGCCCGCCGCGCCGCCCGCGAGGTGCTGGCGGCGGCCCATGACGAGTTCACGCGACTCGGAGCGCAGCTGTGGGCCGCCCGCGCCTCGAACGAGATCGACCGGGTCGGCGGGCGAGTCTCGACGTCGTTGGAGCTCACGGATACCGAGCGACGTGTGGCCGAGCTCGCCGCGACCGGGGCGTCGACCCGCGCCATCGCGGCGGCGGCGTACATCAGCGTGAAGACCGTCGAGGCGAACCTGACGCGCATCTACCGCAAGCTCGGCGTGACCTCACGTGCCGAGCTGGCCGCGCTGATGGCTGATGGCCGTCGGGGGTAGCGGCGCGGGAGCGGGCTGCGAGACAGGGACGTGGGGATAGGGGTTTCCCCGATTCCGCCGACTGTCCCGCTCGCTACGTTCTGAGTGTGACCGTCCGTTCGCTGTTCCTCGCCGAGCTCTACGCGCCTGATGCCACCACCGACTTCGCCGAGCAGGCCGTGGCGCGCCTGCGGCGCAGCCTCGGCCCCGTGAGCGTGACGGATCTCGTCACGGCGACGTTCGTGCCCGGCGACGGCATGCTGCTGTGCTCGATCGTCGCGCCGTCCGCCGATCATGTCGTGGCCGGAGCCGTGGCGGCGGGGATCCACTTCGACCGCGTGAGCGCGGCGCTGCCGATCGGCGAGCAGAGGTGACGACCGGCATGAGACCTGAACGGCATCCCAGGCCCTGATGCGGGGCGCCCCGGCCGGCGACGCATACTGGCAGGCTCATGCGGCTTGTCCCTACGGCTCGACGCGGCCGCGCCCGATTCGCGATTGCGCTCGCGGCCGTTCTGGCCAGTGCGCTCGTGGTGGGCTGCTCGAGCAGCAGCCCGAACCGAGATCCCGTGGCGGTCGTGAACCGCTCGGGGCACATCGTGGTCGTCGTCGAGGAGAACCACTCGGCCGAGACGATCCTCGGCGCCGCCGACCTTGCGCACTTCAACCAGCTCGAGCGCAGCGGCACGGTGCTCCAGCGCTACTTCGCCGTATCGCACCCGTCGTTGCCGAACTACCTCGCGCTGGTGAGCGGCTCGACACACGGCTTCCACGACGACTGCGGTACGTGCTCGATCACGGGCCCGAACCTCGGTGAACAGCTCCAACAGGCCGGCATCAGCTGGAAGGTGTACGCCCAAGGCCTCCCCAAGCAGTGCGCGCACGCCGCGGTGCGCGGTGCGTACACCCGACGCCACGTGGCCCTGCTGTACTTCGCGTCGATCCGCAGCTCACAGGCGCTGTGCAGCCACATCGTGTCGTACGACCAGTTCAGCATCGACGTGAAGTCGGGCCAGCTGCCCACCTTCGCCATGGTCATCCCCGACGTCGATCACGACATGCATGGTCGGACCGAGCAACAGGACGACCCGCAGGCGCGTGTGCGCGCCGACGCGTTTATCGGCTCGCTCTACGACCTGCTCTCGTCGTCGTCCGCGTGGCAGGCCGACACCAGGCTCGTGATCACCTGGGACGAGGGCGGTGGAGTGAGCCCGCCACCCCACGGGTGCTGTGGCGGTGATGCGAATGGCGGCCACGTGGCAACGATCGTCGTCGGGCCGCAGGTGCCGGTCGGTTCCGACCGCACCGCGTATGACCACTACTCACTGCTCCGGTCGATCGAGTCGCGCTACGGGCTCGCGCATCTCGGCGCGGCCGCGCATGCCGCGAGTCACGACATCCCGTCGATCGTGGGTTGAGCCCGACTGCGACGCGCGCCATCGCACGCGTCGCAGCCGTGCGCTATCAGGCGCGGACGTCGACGGTGCCGCCCAAGCTGCCGTCGTTGTCGCCGTCGGCGTCGCGGGCGGCGCTCGCCGCCGGCGCCGAGGCCTTCGCCTGTGGCGCGGCGTGCTGCTGCTGGCGGACCTGCGTGGCGTAGCTCGCCGCGATGCCAACCCCTGAGATGCCCATGACGACGTTCCCTTCGTAGAGACCGGCAGCCTGCCGGCGAAGAGTCATCGACCCGACGCGGCGACCCCGTGAGCGGCATGTGCGAGCTCGGGCTGTGAATTTGCCGGGCGCAGACCTCCGCGCCCGCGCCCGGATGTCGGCTCGTGGCCTTGACCTTGCACCAGAGTGCAAGGCTTACGGTGGATGCATGAACGGGTTGCTCATCTCCGAGCTGGCCGCGCAGGCCGGTGTTGCCCCGTCGACGGTCCGCTACTACGAGCGCATCGGCTTGATCCCGGCGCCCGCGCGATCGGCCGCCGGGTACCGCTCGTACACGCCTGAGGCGGCGCGGCGCCTGACGTTCATCGCCCGGAGCAAGCGCCTGGGCCTCTCGCTCGACGAGGTGGCCGATCGTGTCGCTGTGTAGGACGGCACGACGTGTGCGGCCACGCAGGCGCACCTGCGTGCGCTGCTCGACGGCAAGCGGGCGGGGATCGCGTGCACGCTGGCGCCCGGTGACCGCCCTGCTCGCGCCGGTGAGCTCACGGCGCTGTTCGCCCGTGTCGTTGCGTGGTGGCGAGCCGATCGATCGCTGACGCTGCGCTTTGCCATGTCGAGCGAGATCCAGCGCCGCGTGTACGACCTCGCCTACCGCGAGTCGCAGTGCTGTGCGTTCTTCGCCTTCACGGTCTCGACGGCCCACGACGCGCTGACGTGGCGGATCGAGACCCCCGACGTGGACAGCAGCGGCGTGCTCGACGAGATGACGGCCGCGCTTGCACCCGAGCGCGAAGTCTCGACCTAGGCCGACGCGGCGCGGCCGGCGTCAGTGAGGATGATGATGCGACCGACCGTCTCGCGGGCCGCCATGGCGGCCATTGCCGCCGGCGTCCCGTCGAAGTCGACGACCTGACCGATCACCGGCTTCACGTGGCCGGCGAGCACGAGATCGACGATCTCGCGCATGATGCGCTCACCCAACGCCGCCGGCGCGAAGTTCCAGCCCATCGCGGTCTTGAGGAACTCCGATGCGTCGGGCTGCGCGTATGACAGCAGTACACCGCAGAGCTTGAGGTTCCCGAGCGCGATCCGACGCGGCACGATGAACGGTTCATCGGCGACGAGCTTGTTCGATGCGAAGCCCATCATCAGGTACCGGCCGTTGTACTTCGTGGACTTCAGCGAGGCTTCCATCACCGCTTCGCCCACGTTGTCGAACACCACGTCGACGCCCTGGTTCGCGGTCTCGGCCAGCACCACCTCGGCGAAGTCGGTGGTCGTGTAGTTGACGGCCACCTGCGCACCGAGATCGCGACACAGCTGCACCTTGGCGTCGCTACCTGCTGTTGCGATCACCCGCGCGCCGGCGTGCACGGCGAGCTGGATCGCTGCCGAACCCGAGCCACCTGCGGCGGCATGGATCAGCACGGTCTCGCCGGCCTTGAGGTCCGCGCGGTCGAACAAGCCGAGCCAGGCGAGGTGGAACGGGAAGAACAAAGCCGCGGCATCGGGCAGCGGGATCGCTTCGGGCATGTCGAACATCGATGCCGCGGGGCACGTTGAGTACTCGGCGAAGCCGCCGTACGCGGCCTTCGTGGTGGCGACCACCCTGCGGCCCATCCACGCCTCCGTGCCGGCACCACACTTGACCACGACGCCCATGACCTCCATACCTGGGCTGTACGGCAGCTCCGGGCGCACCATCATGTTGCCGCCGGTGATGCGCTCGAGGTCGTTGAGGTTCAGCGGGATGCCGTGCACCTGCACCACCACTTCGCCGGCGTCGGGCTCCGGGATCGGCACGGTGTCGAGCTGGAGCACGTCGGTGGGCTCGCCGTACTCGTGCAACCGCCACGCGCGCATCGAACCGTCGTCGCTTGCCATGAGCTCACCTGTCTCGTGTCGGATGCCCTCGCCGCACATGATGGGGCGCACCATGATGGCGCGTGGCCAGTCGCGTGTGCTCGTGCTGCGAACGAACCTTGCAAATATAGAGAGAGGTGCTTAGACTCGCAACGGTCGCGACCGGGGGGTTGTACGTGCCAGAAAAGCTCTCGATGCGCGCGCGCGGCATGGCCGCCGTCGCGGTGATCGCCGTGCTCGTTGCGGCATGCAGCTCCAACCACGGTTCCAGCACTCCGTCGAGCGCGCCAGGTGGCGCCACGACGGCGCCCGGTGCCACGACCACCGCGCCGGGCGTGACGAAGTTCGGCACGCTCGACTCGCCGTGCGGCCCGGGCACCGCCAAGGGCGCCACCGCGCCGGGCGTGACCGACACGTCGATCAAGATCGGCTACGGCGACGACGCCGGCTATGCCGCCGCGCCCGGACTCGACAAGGAGATGTCCGACGCGATGCGACCGATGATCGCCTGGTGCAACGCCCAGGGCGGCATCAACGGTCGCAAGATCGTCGGCAACTACTACGACGCCAAGGTCTTGGCGGTCACGCCGGCCATCACGCAAGCCTGCACCGACAAGGTGTTCATGCTCGTCGGCCAAGGCTGGGTGCTCGACTCGGGTCAGGAGCAGGAGCGCATCGCCTGCAAGATCTCCACGATCCCCGGCTTCGCGGTGGCCACCGCGTTCGCGCACGGTTCGGGCATGCAGCAGCCGATCCCCGGCCCCGGTGACCAGGTCGCCGACTCCGCCGCGTTCGAAGTGGCGAAGATGTTCCCCGACGCCGTCAAGAAGGCCGCGTTCGTGTTCGCCGAGTTCCCCGCCACGCGCGAGACACGCGATCGCGAAGCCGCCGGGTACCCGGCGGCCGGGTTCACCTTCCTCAAGGGTTGCGATCAGATCTACGGCGTGGGCGGCGAGTCCGACTGGAAGCCCTTCGCCAGCAACCTGAAGTCGTGTGGCGTACAGGCTGTGGTGTGGGTCGGGTCACCGAACCCCAACATGGAGAACCTCCTCAACGCCTCCCGGCAGGTCGGCTTCGCGCCGAAGGTGTGGCTCACCGACCCGAACCAGTACACGGCCGAGTTCGCGAAGTGGAACGGACAGAACGGTGGTGCCGCGGACAACGTCTACGTGCGGATGACCGCAGTGCCGTTCGAGCTTGCGTCGCAGTCTCCCGCGGTGCAGCAGTACATGAAGATCGTGCAGGATTCGCACGGCACGATCGGCCTGCTCGGTGAGCAGTCGACATCGTCGTTCCTGTTGTGGGCGACGGCCGTGAAGTCGTGCGGCTCCGGCGTGACCGCGAAGTGCGTGCTCGACGCCGCCGCCAAGCAGACGAACTGGACCGGCGGTGGGCTGCACATCCCCACGAACCCGGGCGACAACGAAGGGCCGACCTGCGGCATGCTCTTGAAGCTCACCGGGCCGAACTGGGTGAAGGTGACGCCCACCGACACGATGTTCGACTGCAACCCCAAGTACCTGATCAAGGGCATCACCACCACCGCCCTCACCGCCGCGAAGCTCAACGCGCAGCGCATCGCCACCGAGTACGGCACCTTCACCCCGAACTGAGGCAGCCGCCGTGCGGCGACGCGCTCGAGGTCGAACATGAACCTGCTGATCAATGGACTGATCACGGGTGCAGTGTTCGCCATAGCAGCCAGCGGGCTCGTCGTCACCTACTCGACGTCGGGCGTGTTCAACTTCGCGCACGGCGCGCTCGGCATGTTGTGCTCGTACATCTACTGGGACCTGCGCGTCAACGATGCGCACCAGTGGCCGCTGCTCCCGCACGGCGCGTGGCCGGCCCCGCTCGCGTTGTTCACCGTGCTCTTCGTGATCGCTCCGCTGATCGGCGCGGTCCTGTATCGCGTGGTCATCCGGGGCCTGCAGGACACGTCGGAGATCGTCAAGCTGGTCGTGCCGATCTCGGTGCTCCTGGCCCTGATCGGCTTGGCCAACTGGGTGTGGAAGACCGACAACCCGCACTCGTTGCAACCCTTCTTCGGCGCCGACCACAAGGTCACCATCTTCGGTGTCGTGCTGCTGTGGCACGACCTCACCATCCTCTTCGTGGCGATCGCGCTTGCGATCGCCCTGCGGGTGCTGCTCTACCGCACGCGTGTGGGTGTTTCGATGCGTGCCGTGGTCGACGACCGCTCACTGCTCGAGCTGAACGGCGCGCGTCCCGATCGCGTGTCGCTCGTGAGCTGGATGATCGGCGTGTCGCTCTCGGCGCTCGCCGGCATCCTCATCACGCCGTTCCAAGGTGGCTCACTCAGCTCGACCCTGCTCACATTGCTGGTGATCAACGCGTTTGCGGCGGCGATGTTCGGCCGGTTGCGCAACCTGCCCCTCACCTTCGTGGGCGCGGTCGTGCTCGGATTCGCGACCCGGATGGCGTTCAACAAGCCGACCGGTCTCATGCCCCAGAGCTTCGACTGGGGCGGCAACTTCCGTCTAGCCGTTCCGATGATCCTGTTGTTCATCGTGCTGCTCGTGCTGCCCCAGGACCGGCTGCGCGGCACCGTGATCCGCCGGACGCGCGAACGGTTCCGTGTGCCCAGCGCTCGTGACGCAGTGATCGGCGCAGGCGGGTTCGTGGTCGCGATCATCTTGCTCTCTCGGATCATGGCCGACTCGGCGCTGATCAGCTTCAGTGATGCGATCGCGGCTGGGATCATCATCTTGTCGCTCGTGCTCCTCGTCGGATACGCAGGCGAAGTGAGCTTGGCCACGATGGCGCTGGCCGGGATCGGCGGCACCGTGCTGTACCACCACGTCGGCCACGACGCGTCGAGTCGGGCCGGCTTCAGTGCGTACATCATCGCGATCGCGGTGACGGCCCTCATCGGTGCGCTGATGGCGATGCCCGCGTTGCGACTGCGCGGGCTGTACCTCGCACTGGCGACGGCCGCGTTCTCGCTCGCGGTGGAGCAGATGCTGTTCAAGGAGTACGCGGCGAGCCGGCGCATCTATCCGGCGACGCTCATCGTGTTGATCGCGTTCGGCATCGCCCTCGTGTACCAGGCGTTTCGCCGTCGTGGCGCGCGCCGCGCGGCCATCGCGGCGGCCCTTTCCGCGGTGGTCGTCGTGATCGCGGCGACGAACCATTGGCTGCAGCACGAGCAGTGGAGCGCGATCTTCCCCAACGGCAACCTGCAGGTGCCGCGGCCGCGGCTGCTCGGTATCGATCTGGCGTCACAGAGCAGCTTCGTGATCCTCTTGGCGGTCGTGTTCGCCGCGCTCGGGCTCGGTCTGGTGGCGCTGCGCCGCGGCGCGTACGGCCGGCGCCTCACGGCCATGAAGAACAGCCCAGCCGCCTGCGCAACGCTCGGCATGAGCGTGGTGCGCCTCAAGCTGTCGGTGTTCATGCTCTCGGCCGCGCTGGCGGGTCTCGGCGGTTGCCTCTTCGCGCAGGAGATCGGTGCGGTGACCGCGGAACGGTTCAGCGTGTTCGAGTCGATGACCATGCTCATGCTGCTCGTCGTGGCCGGCGCCGGATACGTGTCGGGCGGTTTCACTGCCGGCCTGCTCTACGGCGCCGTCTTCGTGGCCATCTCGAACTTGCTGACGGCCCTTGGCGCACACGTCTCGGCGTTGCAGGGACCGACAGCCTGGCTCGTGCAGCTCACGGTGTTGCTCCCGGCGCTCATCGGTATCTCGCTGGGTCGAGATCCGAGCGGGTTCATCGGCGACGCGTTCGCCCAGTTCGCCGTGCTGGTTCGCCACGCGCGCGCACTGTTCGCCGTCGGCGTGACGATCGAGCTCGTTGCCTGGTTCCTCGCGTGGCGTGGCGTGGTCGACAACTGGGCGTTCGCGATCGTGACCATCGTCTTGGTGACGGTGCTCCCACGCGTGGCTGCACTGCTCCATCCCGATGCCGTCACGCGCCCGGGGCGCGCCGCGAGTCGCGAGCCGCGCCGTCAACTGATCGGTGAGGACCAGGCAACACCGCTCGAGCTGATCGGTGTGGATCGGGCGTTCACTCCCGGCGACCGGGAACGGCTCGACCAGGCGATCGGGATCGGCGCGGTCCGGCCATGACCGCCGATGCGCTCTTGAGCGTGGATGGTGTGACGGTCAGCTTCGGTGGCAAGCGAGCGCTGTCCGACGTGGATCTGCAGGTGCGCGCGGGTGAGGTGACCGGGCTCATCGGGCCGAACGGCGCCGGCAAGACGACCTTGTTCAACGTGATCACTGGCCTGCTCGCGCCCACTCGCGGTCGGGTGCTACTCGACGGCCGGGACGTCAGCCGCCTGGAGACGCACCGTCGCGCCCGCCTCGGGATCGCTCGCACCTTCCAACGGCTGGAGCTGTTCACCGATCTGACCGTGCGCGACAACCTGCGTGTCGCCGCCGAGATCCGCAACACGTGGCGCGGCTTCCCGCGTCTCGGCCTGCGGGGCCGGAGCGGCTTCGAGCGCCATGCGCGCATCGACGCCGCCGACGAGGCCGACCGCGTGCTCGATCTCGTGGGTCTCACCGACCTCGCCGACGTCCCGGTATCGGAGCTCCCGACGGGCACGGCACGGGTGGTCGAGCTCGGTCGCGCCCTGATGATCCGGCCTCGCGTGCTACTCCTCGACGAGCCGGCGTCCGGCCAGACCGACGAGGAGACGCGCGCGTTCGAAGCGTTGGTCCGCCGCCTCGTGCACGACGACGGTTTGACGGTGCTGCTGATCGAACACGACATGGATCTCGTGATGGATGTGTGCGACCGCATCTACGTCCTCGACTTCGGCGAAGTGATCGCCGTCGGTTCCCCCGAAGCGGTGCGCGCCGACGGCCGTGTGCGCGATGCCTACCTCGGCAGCTCGTCGTGAACGCGACGCGGCACGACGCACTGAGCGGCGAAGACCGAACGCCGATGGTCGGCGATCCCGAGCTCGCGCTCGAGCTGCGCGACGTGCACGCGGCGTACGGCTCGATCGAAGTGCTCCGCGGTGTGGACCTGGCGGTGCCATACGGCAAGGTGGTTGCGCTCCTTGGGCCGAACGGCGCCGGCAAGTCGACCACCTTGCGAGTGATCGCGGGTCAGCTTGCGGTCTCTCGGGGCGATGTAGGCGTCGCCGGGCGCCGGGTGAACGGCGCGTCACCCGACGAGCTGGCGCGCCGCGGTGTATGCCTCGTGCCCGAGGGAAAGGGCATCTTCCCCAACCTCTCGGTGCGCGAGAACCTCTGGATGGCAACCCACGTGGGTGGTTCGCTCGCCTCGATCGAAGCCGTCGCGTACGAGCGCTTCCCGCGCCTCGGCGAGCGCCGGCGCCAGCTGGCCGGCACGCTGTCGGGTGGCGAGCAACAGATGCTCGCGATGGCGCGCGCGCTGTCGACGAATCCCGCGCTCGTGCTGCTCGACGAGCTCTCGATGGGGCTGGCACCCCTCGTGGTGGAAGAGCTGTACGAGATCGTGGCGAACATCGCCGAGACGGGTGTCTCGCTGCTCGTGGTGGAGCAGTTCGCTCGCGCTGTGCTTGGCATCGCCGACTGGGTCGGCATCATGATCCGGGGCCGCATCCAGGAGTTCGCGTCGCCGAGCGCCGTGGAAGCCGACCTTTCGACTGCCTATCTGGGTGAATGAGGGATGAGTCAGCGATGAGCGAGACCACCGACCGTGCCGCGCAGTTCAAGTCCGAGATCGCGGAGATGAAGCTGCGGACCGGGCGCGCCAACATCGAGACCCTGCTCCAGTCTCTCGGCGCGGTGCTGATGGTGGTGGGGATCGTGATCGCGTTGCTTGCCTATCGGGCGTCGCTCGACGTCACGGCGACGCTCGGCTCCAACGTCGACGTGCTCGATTCGAACTCCTACACGCCACTCGCGATCGCGGGGCTCGCCATCAGCGTCAGCGGCGGCTTCTTGTTCCTGCGCTACTCGCTCGCGAAGTTCCTGCGCTTCTGGCTGCTGCGCCAGATCTATGAGCAGCGTGTGGCGCTCGACGCGTCGCGGGCAGAGGCGGGTGAGCCGGGTCCGGCCTGAAGGCTCAGTGCGTGGGTACGCCGTAGCGCTCGACGTAGCCGGCGAAGCGGGCGGCGATCTCTCGGCGGTCGAGACCGAAATCGGCGAGCGAGTAGCCGTGCACGCCGAGCGCTCCCTTCGGATGTTCGGCGATGTACGCCGACATCGCCGCACGGGCGGTCGGGTCGACGCTCCGCACGTCGTCACCGCCGCATCCGGCGTAGATGGTCTCGACCGTCGTCAGCGGATCGCGAACGAAGTCGTCGTACTGCACGTCGAGGATCGGGAACGAGGGTTTGCGGGCCCGGAAGTCGTCGATGCGAGCGATCGACTCTTCGAGCATCGCCGTCCAGTGCTCGGCGATGTAGGCGTGGTGATCAGCGTCACTGAAGGTGGCCGACAGCGCACTGATGAGACTGCAGACCGAGCCGCACAGCTCGACGGGGTCGCGGTGCAACAGCACGAGGCGGGCATCGGGGTACACGTTGGTGAGCGCGTCGAGGGCGATCGCATGGTGTGGGCTCTTGAGCGTCCAGCGGCCACGCGCGCCGCCGTGTTGGAGTATCTGGAGTACGAGGCGGTGGTACTCGTAGGCCGAGGTCTGGTCGGTGCCGAGCAACCACCGCCCGTAGCTCGGCACGTTCGTGATCGCTTCCCACGACAGGCTCTTGAAGTCCTGGCTCATCACCGCGATGCACTCGGTGGGCCCATCTGGCTCTTCGTGATGGATCGCGCGCACTCGCGGGTTGAGCTGTTCGAGCATGTCGCCGCCGATGCGCGCGATGTCGATGCGCGAGTCGGTGTGCAGCGTGTCGGGTGTGGGCGGCGGAACGCTGTCGCCCGCTTCCCAGCGCAGCAGCGCCCGGTTGCGGTGATCCTGTTCGAGCAGCGCGCTCAGGAACGTGGTTCCGGCTCGAAACATGCCGATCACGACGAGCGGCGCGTCGATGCGCTCGTGCGCCACCTCCGGGTGCCGGCGCGCCCAGTCGACGACCTTCAGCCGGTTCACCAGGCTGGCGACGACAGTGCCTGGGATGGCTGCCACGCCGATGTCGTTGAGCTGCGCTTCGGCGTTGACCGACTCGCAGTAGTGCGCAAGGCCCTCGCGGAAGCTGTCGCTGCCGAAGTCGTCGAGCTGCGCGGTGGCGCACGCCTGGGCGCACAGGTCGTCGACCGCCAGTGCCTGCATCGTTCGCCGTCCGCAGCTCGCGCCCGAGGTCGGCCCCCGGGTCGCAGGCAACGTACTAAGCACCTTTCTTTATGTCAACGCCTCTTCATGTCGACGTCGGTCCATGTCAACGTCGCTTGCCGGCGCGACCGAGCGGCGCCGACATCGCCGCCGCGATCATCGCCACGAGGTTGGCCACGAACAGGTCCTGATCGAGCTGAGGGCGGCTGCGATGGCCGCGGCGGCCGAGCACCCGTGCGCGGTCGGCCACGGCGCGCAGGATGAACCCGGTGGCGAGTGCGAAGCGCTCGAGCGCGATGTCGGGGGCGACCGCAGCCATGCGCTCACCGAGCAGGTCGTACACGGGGTAGCCGCCCGTGCGGGCGAGGAGCGCGCTCACGTCGGCATCGAGCGTCGTCGGATCTTCCTGCACGAGCTCGGCGAGGATCTGGAGGAAGCAGCGGCCCCGCCAGCCGCTCTCGGCCAGCTCGGTGGCGGGTCGAACGATGGCTTCGACCACCGACTGCACATCGTGCTCGGGTCGCAGCCGCGCGATCTCGAGCAGCTCGCCTTCGCGCCGGGCGAGGAAGTCGACGTGTTGTTCGAGCACCGCGCAGAGCACGCCCGCCCGGGAGCCGAAGTGGTAGTAGAGGGCGCCCCGATTGCGCTGCCCCGCCCGCCTCGTGATGTCGATCAGTGACGCGGTGTACACGCCGTCGGCCGCGAAGGCTCGTGTGGCCTCGTCGACGAGCCGCCGGCGCGTGACCGAGGCATCCGAGGGCATCGCCCACGACCCTACTGGCCGTGCGCGAGCCACCGACGCTCCGGAACGGCCGTGCCGTTGATCTCGGGTGAGAGCACGCAAACTGGGGTAAGCCCGGCTGAGAGAGATGTCACGTCGTGTACGGGCAGTGCAGGGGGTCCTTGACCTCGCGCGCGGAGTGCGGCCTAATGCGAGACGCAGAGTCGGAGGGGATATCGATGGGTGCCGTGTTCTACTTCTGCGCCGGGTGCGGACAGCGCTTCGACGTGAATCTGGATCGTCCGACCGCGCCGAGCACGGTGCGCACGCAAGACGGTCGCGATCTATGGGTGTTGCAGGTCGAAGGCGTGGAAGTGCACCGCTGCGACATGACCGACTCGAGCGCCATCGGCGGCCAGCTGATCGCGGCCGCGCCCGCCGGCCGCTGACGCGAACCCTCGCCGCACGACGCCGGCTCGGGCGGTCTCACGCGCCCATCGTGGTCACGACCCGCTGGTGCGGTCGCGCTGCGCTTCAGTCGGTTCGTTGCCGCCGGCCGCCTGCGCGCGTTGCGCGACCGACAGCACATTCGTCATCACTTCGCCGAAGGCCTCGGGATCCGAGAGCAGCCACCCATGACTTCCCGATACCGTGTGCACGTCGGTGGCACCGACTGCGGCGACGAGCGAGTCGATCGACAGGCGGCCGATGATCTGATCGCTCGCCCCCCACACGACCACGACCGGAACGCCTCGGCGCTTCAGCACCTCGAGCTCGTCGGTGAGGTCGGCGAACCGCGCGAGGTTCGCCGTGTGCCAGACCGCGCGCGGGTTCGCGAGAGCGTTCGCGATCGCGTCGCGCATGATCACGGGGAGCACGCGCCGAACCTGGCGCAGGGGTAACACGTCGCGCGGGAAGTGCAGACCCCAATCCCACAGCGGGCGAGATCGCATCGTCTCCACGATCGAGCCGTTCTCGCGCCACGCCGATCCGCCGATGGAGTCGATCAGCACGAGGGCGCGCACCAGATCGGGTCGGTCGTAGGTCAGGCGGATCGCCACGCCGCCACCGAACGAGTGACCGATCAACACCACCGGACCGTGTTCGCCCAGGGCGTCGAGGAGCTGAGTGACCCATGTGGCGAAGTCGCCCAGCGTGGCGGCTTCGGTGTCGGGAAGCGCCGCGGTGCCGCCGTGACCCGGCAACGCAGGCGCGAGCACGCGAAAGCCGCGCTGCACGAGTCGCTTGAGGGCCGCTTTGTAGGTGCGATGCGACAGCGCCCAGCCGTGCAGGAACACGACGGCCGGATCCTGGTCGTGGCCCGCAACCCCATAGTGCGCGGCCCGGCCGTCAACCAGCGTCGTGCGCCACTCGAGGAAGGCGGATCCCTGGTCGGTCGGCTCGGCGCCCAACGAGCGCGTGGCCACGCTGGCCATCGGCGATGCGTCCACCACGCCATCGTGGCCTGCGACCGTTGCGCCCGGTAGGGCCCAACGTCCCGGCGGTGACCGATGTCAGGAACGTTCGAGGAACGACGCGCGCAGGAACGGGATCGCGGAGTCGACGTCGTTGGCGGCCGCCCAACCCGACAGCGACCCGTAGTCGGATCGGAGCCCGTCGAGGAAGCGGCGCATCGCTACGGGCTCGGCCGCGACGAGCGCCGGAACGGCTCGGCGCAGTCGTTCCCGGTCGTCGGGGTACTGCGCGAGGAGCCACGCGCTGAAGCGTCGCATCGGTCGGGCGCTCAGCGCGTAGTCGGCCACGATCGTGTCGTCTTCGACTCCGAGGAGGCCGAGCAGCAGGGCGCTCACGATGCCCGTGCGGTCCTTGCCGGCGCTGCAGTGCACGACGGCGGGCGCGGCGTTCGGATCGGTGAGGATCGCCACGACCTCGATGATGGCCTCGGTGCCCGATTCGAACATGTCGCGGTACCGCGTGGCGACGAAGGCCGGGTTCGACCACTCCGCGAGCTCGTCGAGCCCCGGGACGAGATCCACCATCGGCAACGCATGGCACCGCGCACCCGTGATGCTGTCGACGTAGCTCGCGTGGCGCTCGCTCGGCGCCCGAAGATCGATCACGCTGCGCAGACCGAGCTCGTTGAGCGCATCGCCGTCCTGAGGGGTGAGGTCGTGCGGACCGTCGGCGCGAAACAGGCGTCGCCACCGGACAGTGCGTCCCCACTCGCCGGCGTAGCCACCGAGGTCGCGGAAGTTGAAGCAGCCGTCGAGGTGGAGATGGCGGCGCGGGTTGGCGATCGCGACGGTCACAGCATCACCGGGTGGCTGCCTCGAGCTTCGCGGCCACCCTGAAGCTCGCCGCGGCGACGCACGCGGCCGCGGTGACCAGCAACGCGACCTGTATGGACTGTCGAGGTGTTCGCGTTCGCACGATGCGCATGCGTCGACCGTGACAGAGTGAGGCGACTTGCCGCGTACATCGCGGTGGCGCGCCCGTGAACTGGGAGTGGCGACGCGGGTGGATCGCCCCGCACGACCCGGGCGCCTATGATCGAACGCGTGTTCCCAGCTCTGGCGCGACTCAACGAGGAGCAGCACGCGGCGGCCACCTTCGAGGGCGACCAGCTGCGGATCCTGGCCGGCGCGGGCACCGGCAAGACCACCGCGCTGACCGCACGGGTGGCGTGGCTCGTCGACAGCGGCATCCAGCCCGAGCGGATCATGGCGCTCACATTCACGCGCCGCGCCGCGCGCGAGATGGTGCACCGCACCGCCACGCTCTTGGCCGAGTCGTCGGCATCCACCCGGTCGCGCCGGCGCAGTCGGGTGTTGGGCGGCACATTTCACTCGGTCGCGCACCGCGCACTGCGGCGGCATGCCGCCGCAGTCGGGCTGCCCGAAGGGTTCTCGATGCTCGACTCCGGCGACGCCGCCGACGTGGTCGACATGGTGCGCGACGAGCACGGCGTGGCCAAGGCCGGTCGCCGGTTCCCGCGCAAGGCCACGTTGCTCGACGTGTACTCGCGGGCGGTCAACACGCAACGACCGCTGTCGGTCGTGATCGACGAAGTGGCGCCGTGGTGCGTGGAGCACCTCGAGGCGATCGCCGACATCTGTCGCGGCTACGTGGCGCGCAAGCGCCTCCTCGGCCTCGTCGACTTCGACGATCTCTTGCTCTACTGGCGAGCCGCCGCGGCCGATGATCGCCTGGGGCCCCGTCTCGCCTCCGAGATCGATCACATCTGTGTCGACGAGTACCAAGACGTCAATGCGCTCCAGGTGGATGTGCTGCGCGCGTTGCGGCGCACCGATCCGCGTCTCACCGTGGTGGGCGACGACTCGCAGGCCGTCTATGGCTTTCGCGGCGCGAGCCCGCGTCACCTCCTCGACATCGCGACGGTGTTCCCGTCGATCGCCACGATCCTGCTCGAGCGCAACTACCGGTCGGTGCAGCCGATCCTCGATGTTGCCAACGCGATCAGTGATGGTGCCCCCGAGGGCTTCATGACCCGGCTGCACACGACGGCCGTCGACGGTGCGCGGCCGCAGCTCGTGCGCTGCGGCGACGAAGACGCGCAGGTCGACGCGGTCTGCGATCGGATCCTGGCTCATCGTGAAGAGGGGATCGCGCTGCGCGAGCAAGCCGTGCTCGTGCGCGCCGCGCATCACAGCGACCTGCTCGAGCTCGAGTTGTCACGCCGGCGCATCCCTTACGTGAAGTACGGCGGCCTGCGCTTCCTCGAAGCCGCCCACGTCAAAGATCTCATCTGCCTGTTCCGTCTCGCCGACAACCCCCGCGACGAGCTCGCCTGGTTCCGGCTGCTCCAGCTCGTCGAAGGCGTCGGCCCGGTGCGGGCCCGGCGGGCGATCGAAGCGCTCGGTGTCGACCAGCCCGGAACCGATGCCGAGATCCTCATGCGTTGGCCACTCGCCGCGGAACAGCTCCCGGCTCCGTCGCGCCGCACGGCCGACGCCTTCATCGTGGCGCTGCGGCGCGCCGACGGCGAGTCGATCGGCGCGCACGGCGAGCGGCTCCGCGATGCGCTGTCCCCGTTGATCGCCGCCGCGTACACCGACGCGAGCGCGCGGCTCGCCGACCTCGATGCGCTCACGACCGCGGCGCACAGTGCCATACGTCTGTCCGACGTGGCCGCCGACCTCACGCTCGAGCCACCGAGCTCCACGGGCGACCTCGCCGGTGAACCGGCGATCGATGAGGATTGGCTCGTGATCTCGACCGTGCACTCCGCCAAGGGTCTCGAGTGGGACGTGGTGCACGTGCTCAACGCCGCCGACGGCAACTTCCCGTCGGACATGGCGCTCACATCGAAGGAAGGGCTCGAAGAGGAGCGCCGACTCTTCTATGTGGCCATGACCCGCCCTCGCCGACATCTGCACGTGTACGTGCCGCTGCGGTTCCACTACCGGCCGCGCGGGCGCGACGATGACCACACGTTCGGTCAGCCGAGCCGGTTCCTCTCCGAGCACGTGACCCAGTGCTTCGACACCAGCACCGCCACGTGCGCCGAGAGTCCGCCGGTCGTCTCGATCGACGCCGGGATCCGTGTGGGTGTCGAGCTCGAAGCGCTCTGGAGCTGAGCGCGCCGCCTCAATGCTTCGCGGCGGCGGTGCTCTTCGTGGCGGCCTTGTGGGCGCGCGCCTTGTGGAACAGCGCACCGCGATGGCCGTTCACGAGGTTCGTGACCAGCGCCGAGAGATGGCCGTTCACTCGTGCCGTTGCCGGCGCGCCGAGCATCGTGGCCGAATGGCTGAGCGCGCCGAAGCCAGCTCGTTCGAGCACGGCGATCACGGTGGCGGGATTGACGCCGTGCGCCTGCGCGACGGCCGCGATCGACATGCCGTCGTGCATCACGGCTTGATAGAGGTCGCGCGTGCTCATGCCGATCACCTTGGCGGCAACGCGGAACGGGTGCATCGAATCGATGAGCGCGGCGTGCCGTTGGCTCCCGGGCACATGAGCGTGCTTGGCGTGCGCGGCCTTCTTCACGTGCGCGGCGTGGGTCTTGTGGGCCCCGGCGCGGGGCCCGTGATCGGCCGCGCCCGCCGCGGCCAAGCCGCCTGCGCCCATCACCGCCGCGGTCACCACGCCGGCCACCAACCGCCTCGCGAGCAATGCCCTGAAGACCATCGCCTTCGCCTTCCGCCCAGAGTTGGCGCAACGGTAGCGACTTCCACGCTTCGGCGCCCTTCACGCGAGGTAAAAACCCGGCGTCGTCGCAGCGTTCACGCTCGGGCACGAGGCTGAGAGCCCGCCTCGTCGCGACTGGCGCGAACTGCCATCATGGGGTCATGCGGGCGGGTGAGGCGAGGGCGGGACTGGCGCGGCGCGGCGTGGGGCGGTGCGCGGTAGCGATCCTCGGCGCGGCGCTGACGGTGGCGGCGTGTGGCTCGAGTGCCAGCAGCCAGTCGGATCCGACGACCGCCGCCCTGGCATCGTTGGCGACGGCGCCCGGGGGACTGCGGGTGCCGACCACCAAGGCGGTGCGTCGGGATGCATCGGGCAAGCTGATGCCTGCGTCCGTTGTGTCGTCGCCCGCCACGACGGCCGCCAAGTCGGGATCGCGATCCGGTTCGGGTGCTTCCGACGGTCACGGCTCGCCCGGAACCACGGCCGCGCCCGGCGTGGCGCTGCACGCGGCCAACGTGACCTGGACGGCGAGCCCGGCGACGGTGACGGTTGCGGCCGGCGGGCACGCTGCGGGCTTCGTCTTCGCCAAGAACCTCGATCCCATAGCGGGAACCGTGGTCTCGCCCGGCTGCCCGGTGCTGTCGACCACGGGCGTCGTGCACCTGCCGCCCAAGGCGTGTCCGCCCGCGGGCCGGGTCGTGGTGCTGTCCGCGTTCCGCAAGCGGAAGTGGGAGTGGGTCTGGAACGCGACGACCGACGGAGTGAGCACGAGTCCGCCGATCGCGCCCGGCACGTACACGTTGTCGATCGGCGGTGCGACGGTCGCGGTGACAGTCACGCCCTAGC
>JADGOO010000141.1 GCA_017882905.1 Acidimicrobiia bacterium
GGCACACCTGTGCGGTGACCACCGCAGGCGCCGCGAAGTGCTGGGGTTACAACCCGAACGGAGAGCTCGGTGACGGCACGACGAGTACGCGCTATGCGCCGGGCAACGTGTCGGGTCTCACGAGCGGCGTGAAGTTCATCAACGCCGGTGCCTTTCACACCTGTGCGGTGACCACCGCAGGCGGCGCGAAGTGCTGGGGCCGCAACTACGAAGGCGAGCTCGGCGACGGAACTGGCTCGACGACGTATGTCCCCGTGAACGTGTCGGGACTCACGAGCGGCGTGAAGTACATCAACGCCGGCGCGTACCACACCTGTGCAGTGACCACCTCCGGCGCCGCGAAGTGCTGGGGCGACAACTACAACGGAGACGTCGGCGACGGCACCGGCGGCACGCAGTACTCGCCCGTTGCCGTTTCTGGCATGGGCAGTGGTGTCGCCGGCGTCTGGGGCGGCGGCAACCACACGTGCGCCCTGACTACCGGGGGCGTCGTGAAGTGCTGGGGTGCCAACTACAACGGTCAGATCGGTGACGGCACGAGCACCGACCGCTACACGCCCGTCACGGTGAACCTGGGCACGATCACACCACAGCCGTTCGTCTCGATCGGTGGTGCCTCGTTCTACGAAGGCGATTCCGCCACCCACGTCGAGCACATCGCGGTCACGTTGAGCGACCCGTCGTCTTCGACGATCACCGTCGGATACAAGGTGTTCAAGGGTCCGTCCGACACCGCCACACCAGGCACCGACTATGTGGCCGCGTCGGGAACACTCACGTTCTCACCCACCCTTGGTGGGCTGACACCCACGGTGGCGTTGATCCCGATCACGATCAAGGGCGACACGACCGTCGAGGCCAACGAGTCGTTCACCGCGTCGTTGACCACCGCGTCCGGCGCTCTGATCGGCCGGGGATCGTCGCGGGGCAGCATCCTCAACGACGACGCCGGATCGGGTCTGCGGCTCACGGTCGGCAACGCCGGCATCGTCGAAGGCAACTCGGTCGCCACCGTCGGTGGATCGAACGCGGTCGAGTTCCACGTCACGCTCTCCCGCCCGGTGCCGTCGGGCCACGCCAACGTGGTCGTGAAGTACACGGTGACGGGCAGCACCGCGACGGGTTGCACCGGGCCGGGTACGGGCTGCGACTTCATCAAGGTCACCACCCCCGTGTCGCTCACGTTCACGCCCGGCCAGAACGACAAAGCGGTGCTGGTCCGCACGTTCGCCGACACGACCGTCGAACCGAACGAGACGTTCTCCGTCAACCTCTCCGGCGCAACGGGCGGCGCCACCATCATGAACGGCGTCGGCATCGGCACGATCATCAACGACGACTGAGCCACGAGCGCGGTTGGTTTCGAGCGCCACGGGCGGAGGGGGTACCCCAGCTGGTACCCCCTCGTCGTCCGGCGATGACGGACCGGTCAGGCGCGCGACGCGTCGGGGGGAACCAGTCGAGACGTGATCCCGCTCATGAGCTCGATCACGTCGCGCCGCGTCATGCTGCGAAACATCGCTTCGGCCGCACGGTTGGCCGAACCGGCCGCGATCGACGGTGTGGTGCCGAGCGCGGCGAGCGCGTCGGCCACCACAGCGGCGGGTTCCATCACACCCTTGAGGTCACCGCTCGCCGGTTGCGTCGACTGCCACGAAGGCGTGCGCGTGGAGCCGGGCCGGATGGCAACGACATCGACACCGCGCCCTCGCAGCTCATACCAGAGCCCTTCGGCGAGCACGAGGTCGAAGGCCTTCGTCGCCGAGTAGAGCGCCACGTTGGCGGTGCCGGTCTCGGCAGCGAGTGACGACATCACGATGATCCCGCCGCGCGCGCGGGCCGCCATGCGCGAACCGAGCTCGTGGGTGAGCACGACCGGCGCGCGGCAGTTGATGTCGATCGCGGCGACGAGCGCGGCGAGATCCGTCTCGATGAACGGACCAACCGGCGACCAGGCGGCGTTCGTCACGAGGAGACCGATCTCGAGATCACCGATCACGCGCCGCACCGCGTCGAGCAGCTGCTCCATGGGCTGACCGAGATCGACCACCGCCGTCACGACATCCACCGCGCCGGGCATCGCGCGCAGCTCGCTCGCAGTCGTCGCCAGTGCCGCTTCATCGCGGTCGAGCACCACGAGATCGATGCCCATGGCCGCGATCTGGCGGCAGTACTCGGCGCCCATGCCGTTCGCCCCGCCGGCCACGAGCGCGCGTGGGCCATAACGAGCGGCGAAGGCGGCAGGGTCGAGAGGCGGCGGCGCTGCGTGATCGTCGGGCATCGCCGAACGGTACTTGTCGACCGTGAGGCCGACCGGCCGCTCTAGAACTGTGGGTCTTTCCACCACGGGTAAGGCGCGGGCATATCGGCCGGGACACGACCGGGGAACGCCGCGGCCCGCTTCGCAATGAAGCTCTCGACTCCCTCACGGGCGTCGGCGCTACTTCCCAACGCATCCATGAGCGCGGAGTCGAGACGGTGTGCACCCATCGGGTGCGGCTCACCGAGCATGCGCCACATGAGCGCGCGGGTGACGGAGACCGAGACGGCCGAACAGCTCGTCGCGATCTCACGGCCCAACGCATACGCCTCGTCGAGCAGCGCCTCGGGTTCGTGCACCGAGCGAACGAGCCCGCCCGACAGTGCTTCGGCCGCGTCGAACACTCGACCGGTTGCGCACCACTCCATGGCGCGGCTGATCCCGACGACGCGGGGCAGGAACCACGACGAGCACGCTTCCGGCACGATGCCGCGCCGGGCGAACACGAACCCGAAGCGGGCGGTCGTCGACGCGAGGCGCACGTCGAACGGGAGCGTCATCGTGATGCCCACGCCCACCGCGGGGCCGTTGATCGCCGCGATCAGAGGCTTGGTGCACTCGAAGAATCGCAGCGCCACGATGCCACCTTCGTCGCGGTGGCGACCGTCGGCCTCGTGGACCACGCCACTGTCGGCAGCGAGGTCGCTGCCGTGATCGAAGGTGCGCCCGCCGCCGCCGAGATCCGCTCCCGCGCAAAAGCCGCGGCCTCGGCCGGTGACCACGACGGCGCGCACGTCGGGATCGGCGTCGACGGCGTCGATCGCCGCGCACAGCTCGTGCTGCATGCGCACGGTGAACGCGTTGAGCTTGTCGGGCCGATCAAGCGTGATCGTGGCGATGTGGTCGTCGACCTCGTAGGCGATGTGCGTGAACGGTGAGCTCGGCATGTGCCGTGCGTAGCACACCACCGGGCGTGGCTGGCAGACTCGGGCGTACCCCACAACCAAGGAGTCGCCATGCCGACCCGTTTCACAGGAGACCGAACATGACTGCAACACCCTTCCTCGACGTGCTCGAGGACCTCATCGCCGGTGTCGTCGAACCGTCCGCGGCCGACGTCGACGCCAACGGAACGTTCCCACGCGCCGCCGTGACCGCCCTGGGCGAGGCAGGGCTGCTCGGCCTCCTGAGCTCCACCGAAGTCGGCGGGCACGGTGGCACGCTCGACGATGCCGCCCAGGTCGTACGGCGCCTCGCCGCCAGCTGCGCGAGCACCGCGATGGTCGTGTGCATGCACTACTGCGCAACGTCCGCGATCGAGCAGTTCGGTCCGATCGAGATCCGTCGTGCGATCGCCTCCGGCCATCACCTGTCGACGCTGGCCTTCTCCGAGACGGGGTCACGCAGCCAGTTCTGGGCTCCGATGGGCACAGCCGTGATCGACAACGACGATGTGGTCCTCAACGCACACAAGAGCTGGGTCACGTCGGCGGGCGAAGCCGACTCCTATGTCTGGACGAGCCGGCCGGCTTCCGGCACACCCGGCGCGACGCTGTGGCTGGTGCCCGCCGACGCGCAGGGCGTGAAGGTCGCCGCACCGTTCGACGGGCTCGGGCTGCGCGGCAACGCATCGAGTCCGGTCCTCGGCACCGACGTGCGCCTGCCCGCGTCGAGCGGCCTCGGTGACGATGGCGCCGGCCTCGACATCGCGCTCGGCGTCGTGCTCCCGGTGTTCCAGATCCTGAATGCCTCGTGCAGCCTCGGCCTCACCGACGCGGCGATCGCGAAGGTGATCGGCCATGTCACCTCGGCACGCTTCGAGCATCTCGACCAGACGCTCGCCGATCAGCCCGTCACGCGCCAGCACGTGGCGCACATGAAGAACCAGGCCGACGCGGCCGCCACGCTGGTGGCCGACGCCATCGTGGCACTCACAACCGGTCGGTCCGACGCGCCGCTTCGAATGCTCCAATCCAAGGCCGTCGCGGGCGAGACTGCCCTGGAGGTGCTCGACCGCGCCATGCGAGTAGGTGGTGGTGCCGCGTTCCGCAAGGACATCGGCATCGAGCGCCACTTTCGCGACGCGCGCGCGTCGGCTGTGATGGCACCCACGATCGATGCGCTCCAGGAGTTCATCGGCCGAGCGCTCTGCGGCATGCCGCTGTTCGGGTGAGGAGTCAGGCCATGACGATCACCCGACCCTTCACTCTCGGCGCAGTCGCTTACGACCCCAAGGTGGTCACCATCTGGGAGGGGTTCAAGGACTGGTTCGCCACACGCGACTTCGCGTTCGACTACGTCCTGTACTCGAGCTATGAAGCGCAGGCTGAGGCCCACCTCGCCGGCGACGTTGATGTCACGTGGGACTCCCCGCTGGCGTGGGTGCGCACACGGCGACTCGCCGCCGCGGCAGGGCGCGAAGCGCGTGCGGTGGCGATGCGCGACACCGATCAGAACCTCACGTCGGTGGTGCTCGTACGATCCGCCAGCGACATCATCGACGTGGCGCAGCTCGCTGGTCGAGCTGTGGCCACGGGTGCGATCGACTCGCCGCAGGCCACGTTGCTGCCGCTTGCGCACCTCGCCGACCGCGGCCTCGATCCGGGTACCTCGTTCACGGTTCGTCGCTTCGATGTGATGGTCACCAAGCATGGTGATCACGTGGGCGGCGAGCGCGACGCGGTGCGAGCGCTCATGGACGGCGAAGTCGACGCGGCGTGCGTGATCGACGGCAATCAGCTGCTGTTCGCCAAGGAGGGCACGATCGCTCCCGACGCGGTGCGGGTGCTCAGCCGAACGGGCGTGTACGACCACTGCACGATGACGGTGCTCGACGACGCGCCCCGGTTCATCGTGGAGCGGTTCATCGAGCTACTGCTGTCGATGTCGTTCGACGATCCAGAGGTCCGTCCGCTGCTCGAGCTCGAAGGACTTCGTGCGTGGCGGCCGGGCCGTACGTCGGGATACGAGCTGTTGGAACAGGCCGTCGACCGCCTCGGCTTCTACGGCGCCGACGGCACGATCCTGGTGGAGGGCTACCCGCGGTGACGCGCGAACGCACCACCGTCGACCTCGGAGCACTCGGGTTCGACGGTGGCGCCGACGTGCTCGTGAAGCTCGCGCTCGCCGACCGTCAAGTCGGCGACGAGATCGCGGTGCGCGGCGAGCATCCCGATCTCGCGGGTCACGTCGCCACGTGGTGCCGGCAACAGGGCCACCGGTGGCGGTCGACCGACTCGCCCTCCGACGGCGACGCGATCGGGTTCATCGAGCGGGGCTCGGCCGTGAGCGCGCGATGGATCGGCGCCGAACGCTGCGGTCACGCCGATCCGACGACCGAGGGCGCGATCGATGCTGCGCCCCCGGCTTCGTGGGGCCTCGCGGCGCGCGGCGCCGCAGTCGAACCCGGCGGCCCGACGCCGCAGTTCCGCCTTGGCGTTCGCGAGGAAGTGTGGACCGACCGCGCCGCACCGCTCTACGCGCAGGCCGCGGCGGCGCAATGGGACCCCGCGACGGCGGTCGACTGGTCGGCGCCCATCGAGCACGATCTTCGGGTCGAGGCCGCCATCGTGCAAGTGATGACGTTCCTCATCGAGAACGAGGAAGCCGCGCTCGTGGTGCCCGCCCGGTTCCTCGGCCAGATCCATCCTCACTTCCGAGAGATCCAGCAGTTCCTCGCCGTCACGGTTGCCGATGAGGCGCGCCACATCGAGGTGTTCAGCCGGCGAGCCACGATGTCGGGCCACGACCTCGCGCTGTCGACGGTAGGCGGGCGCACGTCGCTGCAGACGTTGCTCGACGAACCCGACTACGCCACGGCGAGCTTCCTGCTCTCCGTGATGGGAGAGGGCACATTCGTCTCACTGCTCGGGTTCTTGGAACGGCACGCACCCGACTCGAGCACGCGGCGGATCGCTCATCTCACCCGCGCCGACGAAGCGCGCCACGTCGCGTTCTCCCTGGCCCACCTCGAGCGCCACGCCCATGTTGAGCCCGACCTGCGCAGCCGGCTCGCCCGCGCCGTCGAGCAGCGCCACCGCGCGCTGCAAGGCACCGCGGGCCTCAACGAAGACGTGTTCGATGCCCTCGTGGTGCTCGCCGCAGGCGACATCACACCCGAGCGCGTGCGCACCGGATGGCAACACGTGCAGGCGTTGCAGGTCGAGATGAGCGACGCGCGCCGAGCGCGCCTCGCTCGCCTCGGGTTCACGGCCGGTGAATCTGAAGCCCTGTCGTCGCTGCACACCCGCAACTTCATGTGACCGGGCGATAGCTCACTTGCCCGCTCGGCCGGCGTACATGGAGCTCAGCATCTTCGGTCCGGCTATGGAGAAGCGCTCGAGGTGCTCGATCTCGAGCCCCGATGCTGCGATCAGGGCCGCGTGGTCGCGATCGAGGTGACACCCTCCGGCGAAGCGCTGCTGGAGCGCGTCGAAGCGATGTTGACGGCGCGCCACCTTCGGGTCGTCGGAGAGGCCGTGCTCGAGGAACACGAGGTGACCGCCCGGCCGCAGCACACGCCGCACCTCTCGCAGCGCTTGGTCGACATCGGGGATCGTGCACAGCGTCCATGTGCTCACTGCCGCGTCGACCGACGCGTCATCGAGCGCGACGGCCGCACCGTCGATGCCGACGAACTCGACCGAGATCGGCGATGCCGCCAACCGCTTGGCCGCGAGCTTGCGCGCGACCAGCGCGGGGTCGACCGCGTACACGCGCTGCACCGACGGCGGATAGAACGGCATGTTGGTGCCGCTCCCGAAGCCGAGCTCGAGCACGGTTCCCGTCAACCCAGCGATTGCCCGCTGCCGCAGCTTCCCGATCGCGCGGCTGCCGAGCGCGACGTCGACCAGCCGCGGCAAGACCTGTCGCTCGTAGAAGCCCACAGCAAAGTCTCTCAGAGCGAGCCGGCGCCGCGACATTCGGGGGTCACTGTGGTCGTCCGGCCGGAGGGGCCACCGCGCCCCGTGCCGGTATCGCTACTGTCGCCGTCGTGAACCCGAGGCGCGTGCGCAATGCGGCGTTGGCGATCGCCGCGGTCCGCGTCGGCGCCGGTGTCGCGCTCGGCGCCTCCCCGGGCCGATTCCTGCGGTGGGAACCGAGCGTTGCGCGCAGCTCGATGCCGTTGACGCTGCGAACGGTCGGTATCCGTGATCTCGCAGTGGGCCTCGGCACGCTGAGCGCGGTGCGATCCGGCACGCCCCAAGACCTTCGCCGATGGCTGCTCGCCGGCCTCGTGAGCGACGGACTCGACGTCGCCGCGGGCGCGGCGAGCACTCGCTCCATCGGCGTGCGCGGGGTCATCTCGGCTGCGATGGCCGCGCCCATGGTGTGCATCGACATCTACGCCGTGACCATGCTCCGATCACCCACGTAACACGACGACTCGGTGCGTCCGCTCGTCGCTCGCGCTAGGTTCGACGGGCGTGGCGGGCCGCGATGTCCCATCGGGATCTGCGGTACGCGATGCCGAACGTTCCGTCGTCGGCGTGCACATCGCCGGCCGAACCGCGCAGCTCGCGTTCTCGGCGCTCATGGTCGCCAACGACCGCCGCCGCTTCCGCCGACCGGCGCTGCAATGGACGCTGCTCGCGGCAGCGACCGTCGAGTCCACGTGGCTCGCGGCACGGCTGCTGCGGCGCGGCCGATATCAGGATCGTCTCGCGATGTGGGTCGACACGACATTCGCGACGACGGGACTGGTCGTGTGCCAGGCGGGCCTCGGCGATGGAGGTGGCGCGCTGTGGATGAAGAATCTTGCGATCGGCGCGGCCCACGGGACGAGCGGACCCGACGCGGCCGTCGACCGCATTGGCGCGCTCGGCATGCTCAGCGCGGCGGCGCTGTGGTGCAGCACGCGCGGCGGTGGCGCAGGCGACGGAGAGACGCTGGCTTCGGGCGTGAACGACGTCATCAACTGGGTTGGTCAGCATGCAGCCGCGCGCATGTACGTCACTGCCCATCGTCGCCACGCGGTGCTCGCGGAGCTGGCCGGTCAGGTCGCCGTGGCGCGTGCGGAGGAAGCAGCCGCCGCGGCGGAGCGCAACCGGCAGCAACGTGAGCTGCACGCAAGAACCGTCGAGGTGCTCCGCGAGCTCGCCACCTCTACCGACGCAACCGCCGCCACGGCGCTGGCGCGTCGAGAGGCATCTCGTCTTCGCCGGGCGCTCCGGACATCGCGCGAGCCGCGATCGTCCGTCCGTGCTGCTCTCGAGTCAGCGTGCGCGGCGCTCGATCGCCGAGCGCTGTCGATCGAGCTCGTCACTGCCGAGCTCACCGCCGATGCCCATCAGGCAGACACGGCCGCGCTCCACGCTGCTGTGGTGGAGGCGTTGACGGTGGCGAGCGACATCGACGATGTGTCTCGAGTGGTGGTACGCGCCGCGAACGACGAGACGACGATGACCGTCACGCTGCGCCACCAAGGCGAAGGCTTCGAGATCGACTCGGCGTCCGATCACGAGCAACGCCTGCGCGCGCTGACGACGACGTTCGTCGATGCAAGCCGCGGCGCCGAGCTCTGGTCGGCGCCCGGGCGCGGTGTCCGTCTCACGCTGCGGGTGCCGACGGCGCCGCCGTCAGTCGTCGAGGACGAGACGCACGAGTCGGCGCACGTCCTCCCACGCGTCGGCGCTCGGCACGCCTCTGCAGCTGACGACGACGTTGCCGACCGAGACCACCACATCGTGCGGTCGCTCGGCATCGATCTCGTCGGAGCACGACAACGTGAGATCGGCCCCGGCGTCGTCGACCACGCGCAGGCCGGCGCCGCGCGCGACCCGCTCGAGCCCGCTGCGCAGGAGGGGGCGGTGGGCTACGACCCACGCGGACGAACGCCGTTGCACACTCCGAGGATGGCGTCTTCACGAAGCGCTGTCGTGGGGACTACTACCCCTTTTTCCGGTGATGTCGGCTCGGGCGACCTCGACGAGGAGCGCCGGACCGGGCGCACCATCATCTCCGGCTTCGTCGCGTACCGGTTCGCCGGGATCGCGACCGGACTCGCGGCCGTGATCGCCGGGCGGCGTCGATACCGATCCCGACCGGCCGCCGCCGTGCAGCTCATTGCCGCTGCCGCAGAGTCGGCATGGATCGCTCGCCGACTGTGGCGCGGTGGCGGACGCGACGCGTTGGCGATGGGCGTCGACGCGGTCACCGCGATCGCGACCGTCACATCGGGCCGTTCGAACGTTGCCGCCGTGGATCGCGGCGCGTTCGTCAACTGGGCGCCGTGGGGGTTCGCCGCGCCGGCCGTCGCCGGGCAGGCGATGGCGGCCGCGTACGCGCCCGTCTCGGCGCTCGCCTCGGCCGCCGCAGTCGGCACGACCACGAGCGTGGCCCTGAGCGCCGGACCCGGTGAGTTCGTCACTAACCTCGGCGCGATGGCGGGTCTCGTCGCCGGCGGTCATGTGCTCGCCGAACAGATCCGTCGCGGCGCACATCGCCTCGAGCTCGCTCGAGCCAGAGCGGTCGAAGAGGGCATCGTGCTCGCTGCTGAACGAGAGCGCGTACGACAGCTCCGGCTCTTGCACGACAGCGCGCTGCAAACGCTCGAGGCAGTGGCCGCGGGGCGCGCGCTCGATCACGAGCGGATGCGATCGAGAGCACTCGACGAAGCCGAGCGGCTGCAGAGCGAGCTCGACGGGGGCCCGGCCCGATCGCGTTCGATCTCAGCCGAGATCGAACGCGTCGCGAGCGCGCACGAGGCGCGCGGCTTCCATGTCGACCTCGTCGCGGGTGCCGTTCCCGATCTTCCCGCCGCGGTCGCGAGCGCACTGCGCGACGCGTGCAACGAAGCGCTGACGAACGCGGCCAAGCACTCGGGCGTGAGCGAGGCGAGCCTGCACATCGGACCTGTGCGCAACGGCGTGGAGATCACGGTTCGGGATGCCGGAATCGGCTTCGATCCGCGCACCGAGACCGGCTTCGGAACCACGGAGTCGATCATTCGGCGGCTCAGCGAAGTCGGAGGCGTTGCCGAGATCCACAGCGAACGAGAAGGGGGCACCACCGTGGTGTTGTGGGGGCCGGCATGATCACCGTCGTGATCGTCGACGATCATCCTGTGTACCGCCAGGGGCTCGCCGTCGCCGTCGACCAGGCCAACGATCTCGATCTGCGCGGCGAGGCCAGCTCGATCGAAGCCTTCGATGCGCTCGACGTCAAGCCCGACGTGGTGTTGCTCGACCTGCACCTTCCGGGCATCGAGGGCGCGGCCGGCGTCGCGCACGTGTGCGGACAAGGCAACCGAGTGCTCGTCGTGTCGGCGGCCGGTACGTCCGACGACGTCATCGATGCCATCGCCGCCGGTGCCGCCGGCTACCTCACGAAAGAGGCCGACGCCGACGAGATCACTCGCGCCGTGCGCACGGTCGCGGGTGGCGACACGTATGTGTCGCCGACGCTGGCCTCGTACCTGTTGCGAGCCGACCGGTCGAGCCCGTCATCCACGCTGACGAAGCGTGAGCGCGACGTGCTCGCGCTCGTCGCGGCGGGCGAGACCGACCAAGACATCGCCGACCAGCTCATGATCGCCAAGACCACGGTCCATTCGCACCTCGATCGCATCCGCGACAAGACCGGCGCACGGCGGCGCGCCGAGCTCACCAACCTTGCGCATCGCCTGGGCATCGCACCAGAGCCCGATCCGACCTGAGTCGACAGGTTCGCCCGGACGGGCTGGCCGACGGTGGGTACTCCTACCGACGTCGCGAAGGGGTTGTCCGGTCTCTGGCCCGCGACGGCCGAGATCTCGACAATCGAACGACATGCAGCGCTCACTGGGGCGCCCCGTCGTTCGGAGGTTCAGATGACTCGGAAGATCGATCGCAGGCAGCTCTCGCGTGCGGGGGCAGTGGTGCTCTGCCTGGGCCTGAGCCTCGCCGCGGCGACGGCCCTGCCCGCCGGCGCGGTCGGCGCCGGCACCAACATCGCCAATGCCAAGCAGCTCACCGCATCGGCGAGCGGTTCCTTGGCGAGCATGGTCGCCGACGACTGGTACGTGGTCTACCCAGCCACCTCGGGCGGCGTGATCCAGGTGAAGGCCACCAACACGACGGCGGGTTCGCCGACGTGCTCGGCCCTCGAAGTCGCGGTGCGCGACAGCTCGGGCACGATGCTGGCCGGCACCGGTCAGGGGCCCAACACGAGCTTCAGCTCGCCCGTGTCGAAGGTTGGTTCCGATCGCTACTTCATCGAGCTGAAGACCGCGAACTGCAACCCGCAAGCTGGACACGCCGTCACGTACTCGCTGCAGCTCCAGGCCGGAGGCGGGGGCGTCGCGCCGGCACCGGTGGCGGGTGCAGTCGCAGCCGGTGCCTCGATCGGAAGCGCATGGCCGCCGCTGCAAGGCGCCAGCTCTTACACGGGCACGCTCGCGAGCAGCCTCACCGATGCGTGGTACGTGCTCGACAAGCACTCGTCGACGAGCCCCGCGACGATCCGCGTCGAGAACACGACCGTCGTCGGTTCGACGACGTGTGTCGCGATGTCGGTCGCGCTCCGCAACACCGACGGCAACATGGTCAGCGGCTCCGGGCTCAATGACAACACTGCTGTCACGCTCACCGTCGTCAACCCGGGCCGGTACTACCTCGAGCTCACCGATGAAGGCTGCGCCGCCGGCGGCACGACCTACCGCATCGAGCCCGAGCCCGCCGCGGGTTGGGACCACCCGGCGCAGCTACCGACGAAGAGCATGCCCGTCGGCGCAACACTCGCCAAGGCCGGCGGCCCCCTCGCGGGCGGCGTCATCTACACGTCGTCGATCGCGAGCTCCACGACGAACGCATGGGTCGACCTCAACGACAACGGAAGCGCACCACAGGTGACCGTCAGCGTGCAGAACACGACGACCAACCTCTCGACGTGCGCCGCGCTCTCAGCGATCGTGACGAACGCGAGCGGCACCACGATCACCGGTCTCGGCCTCAACCGCAACACCGGCCACGAGTTCATCCTCAGCGCTCGCGGGCGGTACTACCTCCACTTCACCGACGAGAGCTGCAACCCGGGTTCGTCGCCCGCCACGAGCTTCACCGTCACGATCACACCGGCGACCGGCGTGTCATGAGGCGGCAGCGCGGTGCACGGCAACGAGCTGCACGTCGTCGCGAAATCCCTTGAGCGGGTACGCGCGCGGGGCGCCGCACTGCACGGCCGGCTGGTCGTGGAGGGCGGCGCCCGTTGCCGTGTCGGCCAACACCGTCGAGAGCTCCGCCGACTTGACCGCGCGTGCCGCGAGGTTCACCACCGGGCCGGAGAAGTCGCCGTCGCGGGCCAGCACCTCGCCGGTAGCGATCCCGACGCGCACTGGTGGCAGGACGGGATGCGCGGCGAAGGCGTCGACGAGCGCCAGTGCGATATCGACCGCCGCGGCCGGTTCGTTGGCCACGAACATCACCTCGTCGCCGATGAGCTTCACGACCCGACCGTCGCGTGCCACGACGATCTCGGCCGCGGTGGCCTCGAATGCCGAGAGCGCTTGCCCGAGCTCACCGAGCTCGAGCTGTTGTGCCCACGCGGTCGAGTCGGCGAGATCCGCGAAGCCGACGCTGCGTTGCACGAGGTCGACGCCACCGACGATGCCGATTGCGCCCCGTGGGCGGAAGGCTCGTTCCATGTGGTGGCGCAAGAGCGTGTCGAAGCCCCGGGTCACGCCATCGAGCAACGCCATCGACTCCGCGTTGGCACGAGCCAGCGCGAGGCCCGATGCATCTTCTTCCATGGCGCGCGACGCGACGTTCACGATGAACGCGCTCGCCGACGCATCGGCCACTCGCGCCGCGGCCGCGGCGAGCACCCGCAGGAGCTGGATCGCGACGGCTTCGTCGAACAGCTCGATCGCGGCACGCAAGATCTCGATGATCTCGACGTCCCGACTCGAGAACGTACGAGCGTGAGGGTCGATCTCGGGGTCGGGGAAGCCGGCCGCGCGCCAGGCCCGGGCCACCAAGGCGCGTGACACACCGGTGGCCGCGGCCACGTCGTCGATCGTCATGAGCTCCCGTGCGCCCCACAGCGCCGTTCGCGACGCCACGAGCGGCAGATCGTCGGGCGGGGCGGCGACCAGCTCGTCGAGCGTCACGCCGATCTCGATCAGGTACTCGAGCAGCGCGAGGCGCTCGCTCGCGCCCGCGCTGCCGGGTTCGTAGAGGCCGGCCGCTTCGAGGTCGTCGGGACCCAACCGCGGCACGCGTTCCACCCGACCATCCTCGCACCGACCGTCGACCGCCGCGGGCCGGTCGCGTCGGCTACTGGCGGGTGGCGCGGGCCATGTACAGCCAGAACGCGAACGGCGCGCCGGCGTCTTTCATGGCGCGCCGGGCCGCGAGCAGCGTGCGTCCGCACTCGGTCTGCTCGTAGAACCACGCTTCGGCGCCACCCGCGTGAGCCGGCGCGCTCGCGAGCTCGATCGCGGCTTCCTCGTAGAACGTGCGCACGTCGTGCGCCACACTGATCGGATCTCCGGGCAGGCCGGCTTCCGTCCAGGGTGTGCCCGTGGCGATGCGTACGAGCGCACCAACGGCGTGCGGGATGCCCTGGCCGTCGGTCGTGCGACCGACCGAAGTGCCGCGCTTGGCGCGGCTCCGCTCGTAGGCCGGCAGCAGCGCGGTGGCTTCGTCGACGGCCGCCGGAAGGTTCGGGTCGAATCGCGGCGGCAGGTCGCACGCGATGGGCTGCGTGTCGTCGGTCTCGATCAGGTCGGGATAGGTCTCGAGCACCGGGCCGCTCGGCGCGTCGAGCAGCGCGAACGCACGCCGCAGTACGGCGTGCTGATAGTCGGCGTCGCCCGGAACGCCCAGCGGACGCCCGAGCGGGAACTCGCAGTACAGCGCGCGCGGCGGGCGCATTTTCTCGGCAACGGCCAGCACCGACACCAGGGCGACGGTGGCGATGCCGTTGGCTTCGAGCACATGCGCGAGCACACACACGGTGCGCGTGCAGAGCGGTCAGACGGGCGTGAGCAAGGCGATGTCCACACCGTCGCCGCGCAACAGCTCGGCCGCCGCGGGCCCGGAATCGAGCCGCACGCGTGAGACGGTGTCTTCCTGGTTGCCGGCGAACGCGAGGTGGCGGGGAGCGACCCGTCCGAGCTCGCCGCGCGCCGCCAGCTCCGAGAGGCGGTCGACGGGGAACACCACGTTGGGGTCGAGCGCGAAGCCGGCGCGATCGAAGTTCGGGCTCCAATGGCCGAGCATGAGATCGCGAGCACCGGTCGGGATCACGCGAAAGCCCGTGTCAGTGCCCGTGAAGCCGGAGTCGTGGGCGGTGTGGATCGCCGCGGTGGTCACGATCGCGACGGTTGCGTCGGCCAGCGCGGGCGGTACCTGCCATGCGGTCGAGTCGAACTCCGGCGCCGGCAACCCCGACGCGTAGGCGCGCATCTCCACATCGCCACTCATGGCCGTGCACGGTATCCCGCTCGCCGACGACGACCGTCGGGTCAGTGGATGCGCTTCACCACGAGGGCGACGTCGTCGCGCGGTGTGTCGTCGACGAGCTCGGCGATGAGACGGTCGGCGATGCCCTGGACCGAGTCGGCGCGCCAGCGCATCGCGCACTCCGCCAGGCGCAGCAAGCCTCGATCGAGCACTTCACCCGGACGTTCGACGAGGCCGTCGGTGTACAGCACGAGGAGATCGCCGGGGCGCACGTCGACGCGGGCTTCACCGCGCATCGGGTCGCCTACCGCCAGCGGTGTTGCCAACGCCTGGTCGAGCCATTGCGCAGCGTTGCCGCGCAGGAGCAACGGCGGTGGATGGCCGGCGTTCGAGTACGTGATCGTCTGTTCGACGAGATCGACGATCACGCACACGACGGTCGCGCAGAACGCGGCGAGCGTCGTGGTCGCGAACCGGTGCAGCGAGTTGATCACCTCGGCCGGACCGCGCCCCTCACCGAGCAAGGCCCGGCTCACGTTGCGCAACGCACCCATCGCGGTCGCCGCTTCGAGACCGTGACCGACGCAGTCGCCCACGATGAGGGCGCGCCGCCCCTTGCCGAGATCGAGCACCTCGTACCAGTCGCCTCCAACGGTGAGGTCACTCGCCTTGGGCAGGTAGCGCGCGGCGACGGTGGGCAGGTCCGACGCCAAGTCGAGCATCGCGTGCTGCAACGTGTCGCTGATGCGCCGGAGCGCACCGAGCTCGGCGGACCGCAGGAGCGCGGCGGTCATCGAGGCCGCGATCGTCTGGCGCAGGAGCTGCACAAACCGCTGGTACTCGTCGTCGAATCCGCTGTTGGGGTTGAGCGCGACCACGACGACGGTCTGCAGGTTCGGGTCATCGATCCCGAACGCAACTCGCTGCACCGGAAGCCCCGACGTCCACTCGCTGTCGAGCACCAATGGAGTCGGCGCAGTGGCCGCCCGGCGGAGCAGCTCCTGGTCGGCCGGCTGCGTCAAGGGGCGTTGCGGGCTCGCGATGCGTACGACGCTCTCGCCGACCACGAGGTTGATCTCGACGGCCGGTACTTCGGCGCAGCCCCGCAGCGCGTTGACGGTGGCCCGGGCAACCGAGTCGATCGTGGTCGCGCTCACGAGCGCGCTCCCCAGCGCACTGATAGCGGCGAGCCGGCGCCGATCGACAACTTGCGCCGTGGTCTCCGTGGCGACCACGAGCAAGCCGGCGACCACGTCGCTGTCGTCGTGGATCGGGCTGTACGAGTAGGTGAAGAAGGCCTCTTCTTGGTAGCCGTTGCGGTTGATGAGGAGTCGCTGGTCGGCGTTCCAGATTGCCTCGCCGCCGTACACGCTCGCGAACAGCGGCCCGATCTCGGGCCAGATCTCGGCCCATGTGTCGCGGGCGCTGCTGCCCATGGCGTCGGGATGCTTGCCGGTGCCGAGGATCGGACGGAAGGCGTCGTTGTAGAGCTGTGTGTACTCGGGACCCCAGGCCAACATCATCGGGAACTCGGAGCTGAGCACCACCTGCACGAGGAGTCGCAGCTGGTCGGGCCACGTCTCGACTGGACCGAGCGGTGTGGCGTCCCAGGGATGGGCCAAGAGCGCGCGCGCCACTGGTCCGTGAGTCGCGCGATCCACCAGCGGCCGCGCGTGATTCGACGTTTCGTCTGCGAGCATCTCCAACGGTGCAACACTAGATGTGCCGTCGAAGCGACGAGAAGGGCCGCTCGCGCGCGGCTACGCCGGCCGGTGCGGGGGCGAGGCCCGCCGACGCCAGACGGGCAGCTGCTCGTTCCATCGAAGGCTCAAGAGCGTGCGCCCGCCATCCTGGCGGAACCGGAACCGCGCCGTGCCGCAGTCGAGCAGCTGAGCCGACGGCAGGTAGCACGGCAGGCCGTCGGGCGTGCCGACCAGCCGAACGGGCACCTCCCATTGCGACGCGCCCAGGTGCCGGCCTTGCGGCCGCGCCGCCTCCACGAGCTCCACCCAGACGATGCGAGGGCGCGAGCCGGTCGAGTCGACCGCTCGCAACACGTCACCCGCGCGCAAGCCGCGCGGTGTCTGGGTCAGCTCGTCGTAAGCGTCGCGGTCGTGGTTCGGCAGCGGGTCGGTCATCCGGTCAGCTGGAAGTGGTGAGGAAGCCGCCGAGTGCGTCGAGGATGCCGCGACTGCCTTCTTGTCTTCCCTCCACGGTGTCGAGTCCGTCGACGTGCACGCCCTGTTCGGTATAGGTGAGACGGGTGCCGTTGTCGTCGGGTTCGACGGCGATCGTGGTGAGCGACGTCGAGAGGTGGCGGTCATCGATCCACATGTCATAAGTGAACACGACGCGCTCGTGTTCGACGATGTCGGTGTACGTCGATTCGAAGCGGGACTTCGGGCCGCCGTGCCACTGGCCGTCTTCGACAGCGCGGCCGCCCACTCGAAAGTCGTGCGATCGCTCGTGCACGTCGAAGTGCGCACCGCCACCGAACCACTGATCGCGGGCGTCGGTCGCCGACAGCGCGTGCCAGACCGCGGCGACGGGCACCGGAAAGGCGCGTTCGATGACGAACGTGGCGTGGGTCTCGCTGCGCTCGATGATGTCGCTCATCTCATGGGCTCCTTGTTCTGCTGATGTTCGAGGTAGGTGCCGAGGCGATCGAGACGCTCCTCGGCGCGGGGCTTCTGGCGGCCGATCCATTCGGCGGCGGGCCTGAGGGCGTCGGTGGCGATCTGATAGGTGCGGACCCGACCGACCTTGGTCGAGGTCACGATCCCGGCGGCTTCGAGCACGCCGAGGTGTTGCACCACGCTCGGTAAGGCCATGTCGAAGGGCCGAGCCAGCTCGCTGACCGATGCCGGACCGCGTACGAGACGCTCGACGATCGCCCGGCGGCTGGGGTCACCGAGGGCGTGGAACATTCGATCGAGCGAGACACTACGCTTAGGCACTTACCTAAGTGTTGCACGACGGCGAGCGGAGGTCAACCCCGCAGTGCGATCGTCAAGTGCAGGCTGCGGTGCTGCGATCCGAAGCTCGGACCGGTGCCGCGATCGACCGTGGTGAGGTGCGCGCTCAAGAGCGCGTGATCGATCGGGACGCGCAGCGGCCAGAAGGCCGCCGGCCACGACGCCTGGACGCCGAAGCCCACGAGCGAGCTGTGCAGCCGGCCGCCGTGCACCAGCGAGTCGAACGCCGCGGACCACGGCGTTGCGTTGAGATCGCCTTCCACCACGTGCTCGTACGGCTGCGCGCGCGACCAGCGTGCCGCCGCGGCCAGCGCCGCGTCGCGATGCGAGGCGCGGCCCGGTGTGAACGGCGACTCGGTATGCAAGAAGAGCAGCGAGATCGGCGAGGAGCCGAGGTCCACCACGCACTCGAGCGATCCGTTCGGAAGGTCGCGATCCGCCGGGTGGCGCACACCGCGCAAGGGCACCCGCGCGAGTGCCACGGCCCACACGTAGTCGCTGCCCGGAATGCCGACCGGCCACACCTGGTAGCCCGCGGCATTGCGTTCGAGCGCGGTCACCGTGGAGGCTTCCGGATCGAGCAGCACGAACAAGGCCGGGCGGCTCGCCGTGAGATAGGCGCGGAAGTGCGCCACGTCGATCGCCCCGCTCTGAGCGTTGAGGTGCCCGATCGTCAGCGTGGCCGATCCTTTGGCCGGAGCGGGTTGCGAGCCGCCGAAGCTGGGCAGCACCACCGCGCCGTTGACCACCACCGTGACGGCACACACGACGACCGCGAGTCGGGCGCGTACCAGCGCCGCGGCGCACAGCAGCACGAGCGCGGCCTCGAGGATCTGCACGCGAAAGTCGGCGATCAGATCGAGCGGCCACAGCTCCAGGCGGCCGAGGGTGAGCAGGGTGACGAACCCGACGGCAAGGGCCGAGCCGAGAACGGCGACGCGAAGGAGCAGACGAAAGCCGATCTTCCCATCGTCGCGCGGCGGATCGCGGAGGCGCCGTCATACGCTCAGGCCACGCCCGACAGCCATCATGAGGGAGCCGAGCAATGACTCGACACGGTGCCGATGTCGACCGGCGCGCCGAGTGGGACGACCTGCGAGGTCGGCACCTCGCTGATCCTGGCACGCGACCGGCGTCGTCGGCGCGGGGTGTGCACCACCTCGCGTTGCTCAGCAGCGACGTGGAGCGAACGATCGTCTTCTACCAAGACCTGCTCGAGTTCCCGCTCACCGAGCTGTTCGAGAACCGCGACTACCAGGGCTCCACGCACTTCTTCTTCGATATCGGCCACGGCAACCTGCTTGCCTTCTTCGACTTCCCCGGCCTCGACCTCGGCGACTACGCAGAAGTGCTCGGCGGCTTTCATCACCTCGCCATCTCCGTCGACCACGACCGCTGGCAGCATCTCAAGGACAAGCTCGACGCGGCAGGTGTGCCGTACGAGCACATGAGTGGATCGTCGCTCTACTTCAACGGGCCCGACGGCGAACGCCTCGAGCTGATCCGCGACCCTCTCGGCGAGATGTACGGCACCGCGGTGCTGTAGGGCGCCACCTGCTCGGTCAGCCCGCGTGCATGCCGGTGGTGGGCAGGCTGATGTCGATCGTCGTGAAGCGCACGAGGGCAGCTGCGCTCGCTACTCTGCGCGCGATGGCGGGCTTGGCGGTGGGCATCGTGGGAGTCGGTGGTGTGGGGATCGCGACCGCGTCGGCGCTGGTCATGCGCGGGCTGGCCGGTCGGGTCACGATCTACAACCGCGACGGCTTCGCGGCGCGCGGTCTCGCGCTCGACTTCATGCACGCTCGGCCCTTGCTCACGAGGGTCGAGGTCCGCGGACGGTCGCTCGACGAAGTAGACCGCGAAGACATCCTCGTGATCACCGCCGGCCATCACACGAAGCCCGGCGAGAGTCGCCTCGACGTGTTGCACCAGAACATCGCGGTCATGGACTCGGTGGCGAGCTCGATCGAGGCGGGGGCGCTGCCGCGCATCGTGCTCGTGGTCACGAACCCGCTCGACGTGATGACCGAATACCTCACACGCCGGTGGCACGACCGCGACGTGGCCGTCATGGGCACCGGCACTGCGCTCGAGACGCTGCGACTCACCGACGCAGTGGCGCGGGCGTGCTCGGTGCATCCGCGCAGCGTGCATGCGTGGGTGGTCGGCGAACACGGCGACTCGTGCGTGTTCCTGCTCGACTCCGCGGTCGTCGGCACGGTGCCGCTCACGGAGTTCGCCCGCCAGCGCGGCGTCGATCTCACCACCGAAAGGCTCGCCGCGATCGAACGCGATGTGCGCACCGCGGCCTACCAGATCCGCGATCTGAAGGGCTCCACCGCGCAGGGGATCGGGCTCACCGTCGGCGGGCTCGTGAATGCGCTCGCCTACGAGGTCGGGGCGTTGATCCCCGTGTCGCGGCGGGTCGCCGACGGCGTGTGCGCCAGCCTGCCGTGTGTCCTCGGACCCGACGGGGCAAGCGAACCAGTATGGCCGCCGATGAACGACACGGAGCGGGCGGCGTGGGATCGCTCGCTCGAAGTCCTCGCCGACGCGAACGCCGCACTCCCGATCTGAGCCGTCAATCGTCGAAGTGGAGCTTCGTCGCGATCTCGGCGCCGATCTCGAGCGACGCGGTCGCCGCGGGCGACGGCGCGTTGAGCACATGGATCGCACGACCGGCCGTGCGGATCACGAAGTCGTCCATCAGCGCACCGTCGCGCCCGATCGCTTGCGCGCGCACGCCGGCCGGCGCGGCGACAAGATCGGCGCGCTGCACCTCGGGCACGAGCCGTTGCGCCGCCGCGGTGAAACGACGGCTGCTCAATGATCGCGCCATCTCGTCGAGGCCGAACCGCCAGTTGCGACGGGCGAAGCGCCAGAAGCCCGGGAAGCGGGCCATCCCGCGCAGGTCGCGACCGGATGTGCGCCGCCACTCGTACCCCTCACGGGCGAAGGCCAGCACGGCGTTGGGACCGACATGCACGTTGCCGTCGACACCGCGAGTCAGATGCACGCCGAGGAACGGGTACTCCGGGTTGGCGACCGGGTAGACGAGCGAACGAACGAGGTGGGCGCGGCTTGCGACCAGCTCTCGGTACTCGCCCCGGAACGCGATCACGCGCACACCCGCAACCGCTGCATCGCCGCTGACGGCACGGGCCACTTCGTCGGCATGGAGCCCGGCGCAGGTCACCACTCGAAGCGCTTCGATCGGTTCGCCGTTCGTCTCGAGCACGAGCCCCGACGCAGTCTCGCGTGCGGAACGCACCTCGCAACCGAGACGGATGCGCGCGTCGGCGCCTTCGATCTCCTTGGCAAGCGAACGGCAGACGTCGGCGTAGTCGACGATGCCCGTGTCACGCACGTGGAGCGCGGCAACCCCGGCCACGTGCGGTTCCAGTTCGCGGAGCCGGTCGGGCCCGACGAGCTCGGCGCGAACGCCATTCGCCTCACAGCGTCGTTCGAGCTCAGCGAGCCGCACGCGATCCGGTTCGTCGGCCGCGACCACGACCTTCCCGCACACGGCGTGATCGATACCGTGCTCGCGGCAGTACTCCACCATCGACACGCGGCCCGCGGTGCACAGCCGCGCCTTGATGGAACCAGGCTGGTAGTAGACGCCGGCGTGGATCACGCCCGAGTTACGACCGCTCTGGTGCGTCCCCACCGCGCCTTCCTTCTCGATGACCGCAACCGACCTCGAGGGATTGGTGCGCAAGATCGCGCGAGCGGTGGCGAGCCCGACGATGCCTCCACCGACGACGACCACATCCACCCGCTCCATGCGGCGAGACAGTAGGCCGCTGACCCGGCCGTCAGCCGAACCTACGCAGGCAGTCCATCGGCGTCACTTGCACGACTCGCTCTGCCTTCTTGCCTCGTCGGCCATCTGCTTGTACTGGTCGGCGAGCTGGTCGTAGGTGGCGGCGAGCTTCTGCAGTTCTTGAGCATCGGCCGAGGGCTCCTCACCCGGCACCCCGCCTCGGCCGAAGGCTCGGATCATCGCGTCGATGAGCTCCTCGCCCTTGGCGACGAACTTCGGGTCGATGCACCGCTCACGTGTGAGACCCGGGAAGTTGATGCCGAGAATCCACCCGAACGGGTCGTGATGGAGGATCTCGTTGTCTTCGAGGTAGGCGGTCGTGAACTCGTTCGCCGCGGCCGTGTTCTGCCCACCCGCCCGGTCGGCGGCGAATCGCGCGTCGATCGACTGCGGCTGCAGGGAGGACGACAGCTGCGACGCCGTGAGCGTCGTGACCTCGATCGGCTGCGAGAGGCCCGACACGCTGTACACGCAGCCGAGCGACGGCGGGTCGGCCGCGACCTCATACGTCGACGTCACGCTCGACGCACCGAAGACGTGCTGGATCAGCGCCACGTTTCCGGGCTGACACGGATCGATCGCGCCCGCGGGCAGTACGACACCGGGCCTGCTCACGGCGATGCCGCTCAGGCGCGCGCCCAGCGCGGGCGCGATCTTCGCCGCTGACGCGTATGCCGCGTTGAGCGCGGCGGTCGGGTCGCCACCCGCCTCCTTGATCTTGTCGAGCTGCAAGTTCGCGGCGGCGCCGAGCTGGGTGTCGATCTGCAGCAGCTGCGCGCCCTTGCGCACGAGCGCGCGGCCGGTCGCGTACGTCGCAGCATCGCCCACGGTCAGCGGGCGCGCACCCTGCATCGACTGCGCCGTCGTCGCGTACGCCTGCGTGGCGCTTGCTGCGCTGGCGAACGTCTCGAGGCGCACGAACAGGATCACGCCCGATGCCGTCATGACGCGCACGACGCTCGTCTCACCGCCGGTCTCGTCGGGCAGACCTCCGTCGTCTTCGGGTCCTCGCACTTGCCCGCCGAGTGCAGCCCGATATCCCGCGGCGTCGAGGAGGTTGATCGCACTGAGCCGCGCGTCAAGGCGCGGCGCCCGACCTGTCGTGGTCGTGACACCGGCCGAGGATCGGTTCCCGGTACCCGTCGCCGCCGCACGGCCCGACGACGAGCTCGTGGAGCCACACGCCGCGACCGTGAGGCCGAGTGCGCACAGCACCGCGGTTGACGGACCGGGGCGGCAACCGAAGACGTGGCGCTTCGACAGTGCGCTGAACAACGCAGACATCTGAACCTCCCGACGATCGACGCGTTCGTTGCGAGCGCGTCATTGGCAGGCTCGATTGTGCGCACGACACCGCGGCCGAACCAGAGACCGGACCACCCCTTCGCAGCGTCGGTAGGAATACCCCACCCGATGGGTGGCTGCCTGCTCAAGACAAGGGTGGAGTGGCGTTCGCGAGGCCGAGCACCGGCGCGTCGACCAGAGCGGCGATGGCGTCGTCGCCTGTGGGCGGCGAGAAGAGATAGCCCTGGAGGTACGGGCAGTGCAGCTGCACGAGCACCGCGAGCTGTTCGTGGGTCTCGACGCCTTCGGCGACGACCATGAGGTCGAGGTTCTTGGCGAGCGCGAGGACCGCGGCGACGATCGCGGTGTCTTGTCGTTCGGTGCCGATCGTCCGCACGAACGACTTGTCGATCTTCAGGATGTTGATCGGAAACGCGCGTAGGTATGTCAGTGACGAGTACCCCGTACCGAAGTCATCGAGAGACAAGTTGACACCGAGCGCACGCAGATCGCGGAGCAACGTCTGGGCCGCGACGGCGTCGTCGATGAGTGTGCTCTCGGTGAGCTCGAGCGTGAGTCGAGCAGGGTCGAGCCCGGTGCGCGCGAGCGTGTCGGTGACCACGTCGAGGAAGCCGTCGGAGAGGAGCTGGCGGCCGGAGACGTTCACGGCGATCCCGAGGTGCCGGCCGGGCCAGCGTTGGGCCCACGACGCCGCCCGACGGCAAGCTTCGTCGAGCACCCACGCGCCGATCTCGACGATGAGTCCGGTGTCCTCGGCCGTCGGAATGAACTCGTCGGGCCCGACGATGCCGACGCCGGGCCGGTCCCAGCGCACGAGTGCTTCGAACCCGTGGACCGCGCCGCTGTCGCCCGCCACGATCGGCTGGTAGCAAAGTCGCAGCTCGCCGCGCGGGGCAGCAAGGCGCAGCGCGGCTTCCAAGGCCACTTGGTTCGCGACCCATTGCTGCATCGCCTCGTCGAAGAGCTCGTAGCGGGCCCGGCCGTTGTCCTTGGCGCGATACATCGCGATGTCGGCATTGGCCAAGATGGCATCAGCCGTCACGGTGCCTTCGGCCGAGAGCGCCATGCCGATGCTCGCACTCACGTGCGCCTCGTCGTCACCGAACCGGAACGGGACCTGCAACGCGTCGATGATGCGTTGCGCGAGATCGGTGGCGTGATGGATGCCCTCGATACCCTCGCAGAGCACCACGAACTCGTCGCCGCCGAGCCGTGCGACGGTGTCGATCTCACGCACCGCAGCGTTGATGCGGGCCGCGGCTTCGATCAGCAGGCGATCGCCGATCGTGTGGCCGAGCGTGTCGTTGACCGACTTGAAGCGGTCGAGGTCGATGAACAACACGCCGAACATGAGCGCGTTGCGCCGGGCGCGACCGATGGCTTGATCGAGACGGTCCGTGAGCATGAGGCGGTTGGGCAGACCGGTGAGCGAGTCGTGGAGCACTTGGTGCGCGAGCTGGTTCTCGATGCGCTTCTGTTCGGAGAGGTCGCGCACGATGCCCGACACGATGGGCTCGGCACCGTCGACGGTGATCGGCGTGGTCGAGACCATCATCGGGAAGTACGTGCCGTCGCGCCGCACGCCGGTGCTCTCCACGTTGGTGCGTTCCGGCGTTCCAAGCGGCGCCGAGTAGGTGGCGAGCAGCGCTCGTAGTGGTTCGTGGTTGGCCTCGGGGACGAGCACCGTCGCGTGTTGCCCCAGGATCTCGGCCGCCGACCAGCCGAAGATCGACTCCGCGGCCTCGTTGATCGACATGATCGTGCCGTCGGAGCGGATCGTCAACATGCCCTCGGCCGCGTTCTCGATGACGGCGCGGTAGTGCGCTTCGCTGCGTTGCGCTTGATCGCGAGCCGCGGCGGCATGCGCGGTCTGCTCCGCGAGGAGCGCGTCGGAGCGCTCCTTGTGCTCGCCGACGGCGCCCGCCATGCGGATCTCGATCGCGAAGAGGAACGCGCCGAGGAAGCCGATGGTCTGTCCTTGCGCGCCACCCAGGAACGACGGCGCCCAGTGCACGAGCACGCAGAGCTGCCCGATCGCACAGCCCGTCAACGACCAGCCGAGCGTCGCCCGCCAGGCCCGAGCACCCGACTGCTGCAGATCGGCGAACGCCGAGAACGCGAACGCCGCGCCGAGCGCGGGTCCCCAGCCGCTCATGTACACGATCACCGCGACCGAAGCGACGTGGGCACCCACACGGAGGTGGAGTCGCAGCGAGCCCGGTGGGGTGTCGTGCCATGCCTCCACGAGCCGGCTCGACGCTTGGGACGCCACCATGGCAGCGACGTACGCCCATGGCGACACCCGCGCGACCAGCCCGAAGTGGCGCATCGTGAGCAGCAGGACCAGCGCGATCGGTCCGACTGCGTACGCCAGCGCCATCGGCGACAGCAGGCGTCGGGGCGAAGAGCCTTCCCCCTCCGCCTCGTCGCCGGGCGGCGCGCCACTCGGGGCGCGGTCGGCCGCGCGGCCGGCCACCGTTGGCGTCATCCCAACACGATCGACAACCTTGGCGGCCCCCTGAAGCCCGTCCTGGAAGGCGAACCCGGCTACAAGGTCCAGGCCGCCGGATCCGTGCCGACAGCGTGCTCCAACACGGCCAAGCCGTCGGAGATCGCCGCGGCGAGGTCTCCGCCCTGCAAGAACCATCGAGTCTGGGCCGCCTGGATGATGCCGCCTACGGCCGCGGCGAGCATCGTCGGGATCAATGAGTCGGCAGGAGTCCCGAGGCGTTGCGCGAGGAACTCTGCGATCACCCGATGACTCTTCAGCTGGATCCCTCCGAGCACGCTCTTCAGCACGCTCGGTGTCGCGGCCACGACGACCGTCCAGCGGCGAACGATCTCGGGATCTTCGCTGCCGACGACGGAGTTGAGCGCGATGCCCAGCGACCTGAGCGGCGCTTCGTCAGGTGGTCGGGCGGCAAGCGCAGCGCGCATCCCCTGCGTGCGCTGGTCGATGCGAACTTGCAGCACGTCTTCCTTGGCGGGGAAGTAGCGATAGAAGGTGCGCACTGAGATCTGCGCGACGGCCGCGATCTCTTCGACGGTGACGTCGAAGCCACGGGCTTCGAAGAGCTGCAACGCAACCGCCTCCAGCTGCAGCACCATCATTTCGGAGCGCTTGGCATTCAGCTGGCGGGCGAGTGTGGGCGGCGCGGGAACGTCGGCCCGAGCCTCGTCGCCGGATCGGGCCGGGCCAGGCCGGCCGCCGGACGGCTGGGGGGAGCGAGCCACTGCCGACGAGGATACTCGGGCTCGGCGAAAATGACATATCATGTCACTACTGACAGATATTGCTTTCATGCGCGCCCACTGCCATGATGACCCGGTTCTGACGAGGGGACCGAGTCGATGCGTCAGCGCCAACGGCATGCCGCGGGGTACACACGTGCGGGGCGTCGCTCCCCCGCCCTGATTGCGCTGGCGCTCATCGGGGCGGCGGCCTGTTCGACCAGCAGCTCGACCCCGTCGGCGAACTCGACGACCACCACCGGCTCGGGCGCCACCACCACGGCGCAGCCCACTCCAACCACAGAGGCGCGGCCTGCAGGTCCGGTCGCCGACATGTCGACCGAGCTCGTCGGAGGCCACGGCGTGTACATGGGCGAAGCCGCCCCGCCCGACCTCCAGTCGACCGGCTATACGCAACGCGAGTACGCCGCCGCCGGCACCGCGACGTCGTACCGAGCAGTGGGGGCGCTGAGCCACGACGGTCGCTGGCGATTCGCGGCCGACACCACCGCGGCGTACCGCACGCGGGTACTCGTTCGGATGCCGGCGAAGCGCTCCGCGTTCAGCGGCACGGTGATCGTCGAATGGCTGAACGTGAGCGCCGGCATCGACGCAGACCCCGACTGGGTGAACATCCAAGAAGAGACCCAGCGCGCCGGCGACGCATGGGTCGGCGTGTCCGCGCAACGCATCGGAGTCGAGGGTGGGCCCGTCGCGGTCAAGGTGACGGGCGTGCCCGGCGCCGACGCCGCGGGGAAGGGCCTCGTCAAGATCGACCCGGCGCGCTACGGATCGCTGCGGCACCCGGGCGACGCCTACTCGTTCGACATCTTCACCCAGATCGCCCGCGCGGTCCGGCAGGACGCCGGCTTGGGCGGCGCGCGACCCGCGCGCCTCATCGCCGCGGGCCAATCACAGTCGGCCTTCGCAATGGTCACCTACTACAACGGCGTGCAACCCCTCACCCACGCCTTCGACGGGTTCTTCGTCCACAGTCGAGGCGGCTCGAGCCTTCCTTTGGTGAACGGAGCGCAAGGCGCCGACATCGCGGCCGCGCTCACCCGCAGCACGCCGACGATCATGCGGACGGATCAAGCCGCGCTCGTGCTCGACATCCAGACCGAGACCGACATCACCAGCATCCTGAACTCATACGCGGCGAGACAGCCCGACAACGCGCACTTTCACCTGTGGGAGGTCGCGGGCACTGCCCACGCCGACGCGCACCAGATGGGCGCGAACGCCAGCGCCATGCACTGCGGCGTTCCGATCAACAACGGACCGATGCACATCGTCGCGGACGCCGCGCTACGCGCACTCACAACGTGGCTCACGACCGGCCGGCCGCCGCCGACCGCGCCACGCATCGATGTCATTCCCGGCGCTGCACCAACGATCCGTCGCGATGCCGACGGCATCGCGCTCGGCGGGATCCGCACGCCGCCCGTCGTAGTTCCCGTTGCCGCACTGTCGGGCGCGTCGGGCCCGCATCCCTCGACGATCTGCCTGCTGCTCGGCTCGACCAGGCCGTTCACCGCCGCGAGGATCAAGCAGCTGTACCCGTCGCGCGCCGACTACGTGCAGCGATACGCAGCGGCTACCGACGCGACGATCAAAGCCGGCTTCGCGCTCGCCGAAGACCGTGACGCACTCATCGGCTTCAGCACTCCCTCACTGGTGCCGTGACCCTCGCACTCACCCGCCGACGAAGGAGCGCCCAGATGACGTGTGGTGACCGCAACGCGAACACCAAGCGGCGTGCCTCGCTGCGGCGATCGCGACTGGGGTGTTGTGCGCCGCCTGTGGCAGCGCCACCGGGGGCCGCGCCGCGAGCACGCCTGCCGTGTCGGGCGCGTCGACCACCACGATGCGACCGATGACGGCGTATGAGATGGCCCACATGCTCGATGCCACCGCCGCGTCGACCACGCCCGTCACCGATCTGTCCGGCCATCGGGTCGTCGGCGTCAAAGCGCACGACGTCATGGCCGAGATGGTGCCCGACATGGTCGGGCTCATGTACTACGCGTTGGGCACCGCGCCACCCGCGGGCTTCGCGGGACCGAACGATCACTGGCACCGGCACAGTGGTGTGTGCACCGGGGCAGCTGGTGCCGTGCTCTTCGCGCCCGACTCCAGCGTCACCGCCACGCAGTGCGCGCACGCTCACGGCTTCTACATGGCCATCACCGGCTGGATGGTGCACGCATGGGTCGTGCCGGGATGGGAGAGCCCAATGGGTGTCTTCTCGCACGAGAACCCCGACCTGCCCTGCGCCGACGGCACGTTCCACACCGACGCGATCGGTCGATGCCAAGGCTCGTGAGCCAGGCGTCACGCCAGCCGGCTGCTCACGTCCTCGCCCGCGGCGATCTTCTCCCGGTAGTCATCGAGCCAGCGATGGAACTTGCCCCCTTCCTGGCGGTCGGCGTCTTGGCGCGGGTAGGCGGGGATCTCGTAGTCGGGATCAAGGGGCGGGTGGTCTGCGGCGGGCTTGCGCGCCATCACCGCCGCGACGACCGGCGCGAGTCGCTGCGCCTTGTCTCGCTCCCGCCGCTCGTCGCGTTCCGCGAACTCGGGAAGGACCTCCCTCGCGAACAGCTCGAGCGACTCCATGATGTGGTCGTGGCGGTTGCGGCCCGCCGTGCACGACAAGATGACCTGATCGACTCCGCACGCTTCGTAACGGCGCAGGTACTCGCGGACCTGCGCGGGCGTGCCCATCGCGCCCCGGAGCCCGCTCCCCTCCTGCTGCACGACCTTGGCGCCGAGCGTCTCGGCATTCCTGGCCGCGAGCGCGACCACTTCCGGGTCGAATCCCTTCTCGGCGCGGCGCTCTCGATATTCGGCCCACAGATCCCCGGCGCCGGGCTTGTGCCGTCCGAACACGTAGTAGTGACCGAGTGAGTAGCCGATGAAGTTCACACCTTCGGCGCCCCGGCGCACCGCCTCGTGCTCATCCTCGTGGCAGAAGAAGCTCGTGACACAGGCGAGGTTGGCGTTGACGGCGTCGCCGATCGCCACGCCTTCGGCGGCGAGGGTCGTGTAGTAGTCGTCGACCCACTGCTTGGCCTCTTCCGGGTCGGCGAAGGCGAAGGAGAGCGCTCCGATCCCGTGCCGGGCCGCGAGCAGAATGGAATCGCGTCGGGTGCACGCGACCCAGACGGGCGGGTGCGGACGCTGAATCGGCTTGGGCACCACGTTGCGTGGCGCGAGCCGTACGTACTCGCCGGCGTGGCCGGTGAAGGGCGCCTCGCTCAGGCATCGCAGCGCGACGCGCGTGCCCTCTTCCCACATGGCCCGCTTGGCCGCCGGATCCACATCGAACGCGTCGAGCTCGGCCGCGGCCGATCCTTCGCCGGTGCCGAACTCGACCCGTCCGCCCGACAGCACATCGAGCGTGGCGATCCGCTCCGCCACTCGTGCCGGGTGATTGATCGCGGGGATCGTGTGCATGATCCCGTGGCCGAGTCGGATCTGCTTCGTACGCTGCGAAGCGGCCGCGAGGAAGAGCTCGGGCGCACTCGAGTGCGAGTACTCCTCGAGGAAGTGGTGCTCGACGAGCCAGGCGCAGTTGATGCCGATCCGGTCGGCGAGCTCGATCTGCTCGAGGGCCTCGGCGAACACTCGTGCATCGTCGCCGGGCTCCCACGGTCGCGGCACCTGGTGCTCGAAGAACATGCCGAACTTCACCGCGGAGCTCGTTCCCTACGTTGTACAACGACCATGTAACAACACTACGACGGCTTTCCGGGAGGTAGCATGATCATGCAACAACCGCCTCGGACAAGGGGTCCGCAGTGACACGCGGCATCCGGCTCAGCGTCGACGAGGTGTGGGACACGCTGCACCGCGCGCACACAGGGGTGCTCACCAGCTTGCGCCGCGACGGCATGCCCATCTCGCTGCCCGTGTGGTTCGTCGCGCTCGACCGTCGCATCTACGTGAGCGGACCGGCGCACACCAAGAAGTTCGCCCGCATCGCCCACGATCCGAGGGTGAGCTTCCTCGTCGAGTCGGGAGAGCGTTGGATCGACCTGGTCGGGGTGCATCTCACCGGGACGGCCCGCGTGGTCGACGATCCTGGGCTCCGACAACGAGTGGCCGCCGCGCTCGACCACAAGTACGGGCAGTTCCGCACGCCACGCGACGAGATGCCCGACGCGACGCGCTCGCACTACGAGACCGTCGTCACGACGATCGAGATCCTCCCCGACGACCGCGTCTTGTCGTGGGAGAACGCTCGGCTCTTCGAACCGGGCCAGCCATGACGGCGGCAACGCGAACGCCGACCATCACACCGGTACGGCGGCGACTCGGCCGCGAGGAACGCAGCGCGTCGATCATCGCGGCGGCCACGCACGTGTTCGCCGAAAGCGGATTCGCCGGCACGTCGATGGCCGACATCGCCAGCGCGGCGGGCGTGTCGCATCTGATCGTCTATCGCCACTTCGAATCGAAGGAAGCGATCTACCGGGCGGTCCTCGAACGTGCCCTGGCGAACCTCGACGAGGCTCTCTCCGTAGCCGACGCCACGGGCCAGTACGGCCCCACCACGACGGCGCTGCTCGCGTCGGCCCGAGCCGATGCCGACGCCTTTCGGGTGCTCTGGCGCCACGCCGTGCACGAGCCCGACTTCTCGCGCGTCGGCAACGCCGCCCGCCGCCGGGTGATGCGACCCACCATCACGGCGCTCGAGTCGCTCGTACCGCACGATCACCTGCGGTGGGCCGCCCGAGCGACGATGACGTACGTCGTCGAAGCCGTCTTGGTGTGGATCGAAGACGGCGACGCCGGCGCCGACGATCGCTTCATCGCGGCGACCGACGCCGCGATGCGCGCCGGCGTCCGCAGTTGGGCCAAACCGAGCCGATCGGCGCGTCGGTCATGAACAACGACGCCGTCATCGTCGAGGTCGGGCTCAACGAAGCGGTCACACGAGCCGCGCATCCGCACGTTCCCCAGCAACCTTCCGAGTGCGCGGGCGACGCGCGCCGCTGCGCCGACGCAGGCGCGGCCATCGTCCATTGGCACGCGGTCGACAACGCCGGGGCTCAACGACTCGCCGACGTCGACCTGTACGGCCCGGCGCTCGATGCCATGCGCGATTGCGTGGTGGCGTACCCGTCGTATCCGATCGACGTACCCGACACAGTCGACGCTCGACTCGGCCACTGTCTTGCGCTGCGCTCCCACCACGGGCTCGAGCTCGGCCCCATCGACGTCTCGACGGTCAACCTCGTGCTGTGGGACGTCAGCGCGCGCTCGCTCGCGCCACTCGTACCGCTCGAAGGCTACGAGGTGATCCGCAACTCGCTTCCCTTCGTCGCGGCCGCGCTCGCCCGCTACGACGAAGTCGGTCTGGTGCCCACCGTCGCGGCGTTCGACGTGGGATCGACCCGCACGATCGCACATCTCATCCGGGCGGGCCTGTTGCACGAGCCGGCGATGGTGAAGATCTTCCTGTGGGGATCTCCGGCGATCGGTCCCGAGCCGAGTGTGCAAGCCCTCGACCTGCATCTTCGCCAGCTCCCCGAAGACCTCGACGTGGAATGGCTGGTCGTGCCCTACGGCATCGCCGATCCCGCGCAGGTGGAAGAGCTCGCGCGTGCCGCGCTCGCGCGCGGAGGCGGTCTACGACTCGGCGTCGGCGACACGCCGGTGGCGTTCCCCGACAGCACCAACGCCCACCTCGTCGAACGTGCGGTGCGCTGGGCAGCCGACGCCGGTCGGCCCGTCGCGTCGGTCGACGCCGTGCGCGATCGGTTCGGGCTTCGTCGGTAGCTCGTCGCGTCGTCGGCCACGCAGGGCACCGCTGCGTGGGGTGGGTACTTCTACCGATGCGCAAGAGGGGTCGTCCTGTCTCTGGTTCGGAAGCTGTCGCGCCTCGACAATCGAGCCGACGGACCACGCGCTCGATGGCGAGCCGAACCGAACGGAGCAGCTCATGAGGTGGGTGATGCGATGCGCAGGCGCGTCGCTACTGTCGGGACTCGTCGTCGTGCTCGCCGCGACGCCGGCGGGAGCGAAGCTCTCCGGAGGGTGCACGGCTTCGGGCACGCAGCTCCAGACCGGTAAGTCGTACGACGCGGTCACGACGAACTTCGCCAAGATCCCGCGCGCGGGCGACGTCAAGTGGAAGGGCTCGGTGCCGGTCCCCGCGACGAAACGGCGCGCGATCGGCGAGGTACAGGTCAAGTTCCCGTGGCCGGTCGGCGACGTCGAGATCGGCAACTGGGGCAAGGACGGCAAGTCGACGGGCTCGAACGCCAACGCCGGCACATACCACTACGACTTCCCCAACGTGATCGCAGGCATCAAGGTCCTCGTCCACGGGCGCGACCAGGAGCCCGGCGGCGTGCTGTGTCAGGGATCGGTCGTCGCACAGATCGAGGGCACGAGCCCGCTCGCCTGGGCCTCGCTCGCACTCACTGTCGTGATGGTCCTGAACCTCTCGCTCACAATTCGCGCAAAGAAGGTGACCCCATGAACCGTCGAGGTCGTCCTGTCCTCGCTGCGATCTGCGGCTTCTTCCTCGGTCTGTTCATCGCGCTCGACCTGATGTTCTTCGGGGCCGTCCGTCTCGACAACATCGCCATCACCGTCTTGCCGATCGTCGGCTTGCTCGCCGGAGCCGGTCTCGCCATCTGGGCACCGCTCGGACGCCGGCAATGAGCTCTCGCCGACGACCGCACCGCCGAACCTGCGGATGAGCGCGGCGAGCCGTGGATCCGCGATGCTCGGGGCATGACAACCCTTCACGAGACCGCTCGTGCGCTGTTCGACGTGGTGGACCGCAACGCCCGCGAGGCCGGACACCAACCGGTGCCGCAGGCGACTGTCGACGTGCTGGCCGCCGCGAACCTGCACGGGGTCATGACGCCGCGCGAGGTGGGCGGGCTCGACGCTTCGGTGCTCGAGGCGATCGACGTGTTCGCGGAGATCGCCCGCGCCGACGGCTCGGCGGGATGGTGCCTGATGGCGAACGCAGCCACCATCGCGTTCTTCGGGGCATGGGCTCCCGACGAGTTCGCGACGAAGCTGTTCGCCGACGGCGTGCCGCTCGCGGCCGGACAGTTCGCACCGAACGGCGTCGCGGTGCCCGAGGGCGACGGCTACCGCATCACCGGCAGCTATCACTTCGGCAGCGGCGTACGGCACTCGTCGTGGATCGGCGCCGGCGTCGTGACGGAACCCGCTGATGGCACCGACCCGAAGCTCCTCTTCGCGCTGCTGCCCGCCGCCGAAGTGCAGCTCACGGGGAACTGGGACGTGCTCGGCCTGGAGAGCACGGCCAGCTGGGACTACTCGATCGACCACGTGTGGGTTCCGTCGGGCGCGACGTTCGACTTCTTCGCGCCCGTGCGCCAGCGCGGCGGCGCGGTCTACGAGCTCGGCGTGATGGGCCTCACCGCGGCCGGCCACGCCGGGTTTGCGCTCGGGGTCGTGCGGCGGGCACTCGACGAGCTCACCGCGATCGCGCGCTCGAAGCAGCGGATGGGATCCTCCACGGCGCTGCGCGACAGCGAACGCTTCCTCATCGAGCTCGCCAACCTCGAGTCTCGAGCGCGCGCTGCCGCGGCGTGGGTGCACGAGCGGTTCGCGGCGGCCGAGCGCACGGCGATCGAGACGGGCGCTGCCGACCCCGCGGAGATCGCGCTCGCACGCCAAGCGACCGTGTACGCAACCCAGGACGGCGCCGACATCGTGCGGCGTGCGTATCTGCTCGCCGGCACCGACGCGTTGCGGGCCGGTCCGTTGCAGACGTGCTTCCGCGACATCCACGCCGCATCGCAGCACTTCTTCGCCAGTGATCTCGCCGGCATCGAACTCGGACGTTCCCTCATCGGCAGCTGAGCATCGGCTTCGGGGCTGAAGCTGCGCGTCGACGGTCGAATCGTCGGCCGTCGATCAGCCCAGGCGGATCAAGATGTTCCGAGTGATCTGCTCGATCTGCGGGTCGCGGCCGGCCAGTCCGTGCGCCCAATCCGTCGATCCCGACGTGATCACGGTCGCGCCCGCGTCGTTCGTGTACGCGCCGAGCACTGCGTGGCCGTGCCGGATCCGTTCGATCGCGTCGAGCTCGCGGGTGCCGAACACGCGCGACGCGATGTACTCGAGCTCGCTCGGCTCCCCGGGCTTCGGTGGGCGCGGCGCGGACTCGCGCGTGAAGTGCTGGGTGGGACATGTGCCGAGGATCTCGAACGTGTCCGGCGTGCCGTCTTCACCTGTGGGGCACGGCAGCCCATCGCGGTACGTGAACACGCAGCCGTCGCACTCGTAGCCCACCACAGTCGCGCCGGCACCGACGCGTTGCGGGCCGGTCCGTTGCAGACGTGCTTCCGCGACATCCACGCCGCATCGCAGCACTTCTTCGCCAGTGA
>JADGOO010000142.1 GCA_017882905.1 Acidimicrobiia bacterium
CTCGGATCGTCGAACAGCGAGACGCGCGCCGGCTCGCTGCCGAGCGCGTCGAAGGTGGTCTTGCCCACGAAGTGCAGCGAATCGGCGGTGAGCACGGGCGAGACGTGACAGCCCGCATCGACGAGACGACGGCAGACATCGACCGCCTTGTACGCGGCGATGCCACCCGACACTCCGAGCACGACGCGAGCCATGACGTGCGCGCGTGGACCTGACGCGAAGCCCTCGCGGGCGACGCTCAGGCCGGCGCGGGCCCTTCGTCGACACCGGCGGCCACCGGGACGGCCTCGAGCGTGGCGTCGGCGGTGGCCTCGACCACTTCCTCGTCGACCACGATCCGCTCGTACACGACCTTGCCTGCCTCGACCTCTTCGAGAGCGATCGACAACGGCTTGCGTGACAGCGACGTGACCTGCGGCGGCACGATGCGCCCGAGGCCCTCGCCGAGCTGGTTGTAGTAGTCGTTGATCTCACGGGCGCGCTTGGACGACAGCGTCACCAGGGTGAACTTCGAGTCGACGTGGCCCAGCAAGTTCTCGAGCTTGGGCTGCATCAGCGATGGGCGTCGATCGGCCATCTGAAAGGCTCCTTCGATGGTCGGGAACGCCGCGCGGCGCGCAACGTCACGCCTCTTCGCGGCGGGCAGTCAGGATAGCAGCCACTTCGTCGACCGCTCGCTTCAGCTCGTCGTTGCGCACCACGTGGAAGCCCGCGGCGCGGGCGCCGGCGGTCTCCTCGGCGGCGGCTTCGAGGCGCCGGTCCACGTCGGCGGGCGTGTCGGTGCCTCGTTCGGCGAGGCGGCGCCGCTGCTCGTCGGGGTCGACAGTGACGAACACGACTGCCGCGTCCGGGAACAGGCGCTTGATGTTGCGGGCACCCTGGATGTCCATCTCGAGCAAGACGTCGTGGCCCCGATCGAGCGCCTCGGCCACCGGGCCGGCCGGCGTGCCCTTCAGCACCCCGTACACCTCGGCCCATTCGAGGAACCCGCCGGCGTCGCGCAGCGCCTCGAAGCGATCGCGGCTGACGAACCAGTAGTGCTCACCGTCGCGCTCGCCGGGACGGGCGGCACGGGTGGCCCACGACACCGACCACCAGAGCTCGGGGAAGCGCCGGCGCAGCTCGTCGACGATCGTTCCCTTGCCGGCCCCGCCCACGCCGGTGACGACGAGCAGCGTGCCTGGCTGCGCCATGTGCCCGCCCGCGCCGAGCGGGCTCAGCCCTTGAAGCGCTCGAGCAGCGCCTTGCGCTGGTTGGCGCCGAGACCGCGGACCCGCCGCGTGTCCTTGATGTCGAGCTCCGCCATGATCTTGCGCGCGGTGACCTTGCCGACGCTCGGCAGCGACTCGAGCAGGCTGACGACCTTGAGCTTGGCGAGCATCTCGCCCGACTCGTCGCCCTTGTCGGCCGCTTCGAAGAGCTCGCCCAAGGTGAGGGAACCGATTGCCAGCTTCTGCTTGGCCTCGGCACGGACCCGCCGGCTGACCGCCGCCTTCTCGAGCGCGGCGGCACGCGATTCAGGGGTCTGCGGCGGAGGCGTCGGCATGGGTTCTCCTTCGGCCATCGGTGAGTCGATCGGGCTGGCGGACCCGTTCGGCGCCGCGAACAGCTAGGGCGGTGCGGGCAGTCACAATAGCCACCGGCGCCGCCGATGCAACCTGGAGCGCGCTTGCATGCGAGCGGCACTTCGGCTAGCCGCCACCGAAGCGCGGCGCAGTTTGCTCCGCGTAGACGTCAGCGTGACAACGGCGCGACGTCATGCCACGTGCGTCCGGCATCCGTCGTGTACGCGATCTGGCGCGCACCGCCGGCCGCGTCAGATCGCGAACCGGCGCTCGCACCGGCCACCCAGGCGGTCGATGCATCGGCCCAGCTCGCCATCGTCACGACGAACGGAAGTGGATCGACTTGCGCGCGCCATTGCAGCGCGTCGGTGTCGGCGCGCATCACCACGCGACCCACCGTGGCGATCCACCGTGCGCTCGCGCTGCGAAAGACGCGCAGACGCAGACCTTCCCGCGTCGTCGGCGCGGCGTTGGTCGGCCACACGCGCTGCTGCCATGTTCGTCCCGCGTCGTCGCTCACCACGAGCACGGGTGTCACCGTCGCGGCACCCGCGCGCAGATCGTCGACCTCGTACGCGAACGCCGTGTCGAGCGCGGTGACCACGCGCGCCGCGACCGGCGCGCCCGCCGAAGCAGGAATCGGCACATCGAGGCGTGTCCACGTGCGCCCGTCGTCGACGGTGCGCAGCAGCGCAGGCACGCCGGGCGACTCCTCGAGATCGCTCGCGAACGCCCAGCAGTTGCCGTGCAGCGTGCACCGCAGGCCCGTGAGATCGATGGCACCGTCGAAGGTTCGTGTCCACCGGGCGCCATCGGCGCTCGTGAAGATGCGGTTGCGGCAGGCCGCCGCGCACGCGTCGCGCAGGGTGACCACGTACTCGTCGGCCGCATGCGTGATCTCGACAGCGTTCCCGCCCGCGCGCATGTCGGCGAGCACGATCGTGCTGACCGCGCGTTGCTGGTGCAGGCGCGTGACGCGCACGACCGCGTGATCCTCGCTGAGCACGATGCCGTCGGACGCACTCGCGAACGCCGCTCGCCGCGAACCGGCGAGCGCACCCGCACGGTTCGCGACCACAGTCCAGTGCCGACCCTGATCGTTGGTCGCGAGAACACGATCATCGGTGACCACCCACGCGTGCTCACCATCGATCGCGTGCACCGATGTGATCGCGCCTTCGGCCGGTGTCGTGATGCTCGTGGTCGGCGTCGGCGATTGCGTGTGCACCGGACTGGACGGCCCGACGCGATCGGTGCCGCGCGCCGTGAGCACGCCCACGCTCACCACCACGGCCGCGACCATCGCCAGCGCGAACACGAGACGTTGCCGCCGCCGCGGCGGCTTCGGTGGCCGCAACGTGAGCGCGACCGCGTCGACCGTCGCGTCGGCCCCGACGGTCTCGCCGCGCGTTGCGCGCGCCATGAGGATCTCGCGCAGCTCGGTCTCATCCATCGCGCAGCTCCTCCACGATCAACACGCGCAAGTGCCGCGTCGCCCTCGACACCCGTGCGCGCACCGCGTCTTCTCGCATGGCGAGCTCGCCGGCCATCTCTGCGTACGTGCGGCCCTCCACCACCTTGAGGTAGAGCAGCGCACGGTCGCGCGGCGACAGCTGGTCGAGATCGGCGAGATCCGACGGCAGCTCGTCTTCGGTGCCGTCGGCCGCCGCGAGGCGCGCGAACGCGGCGTCACGCCGGCGGCGCGATCGGCGGGCGTTGCGAGCAAGGTTCAGCACCGTGCGCCGCAGGTACGCCTCAGGGTGGTCGAGCTGGTGGAGCGGCGTCACCCGGAGCGTGCGGACGAGCGCCTCCTGCACGAGATCGTCGGGCTCGGCCACGGGTGGCCCCACGATCGCGGCGAAGCGCCGCAACGACTCGTAGCACCTGCGCACGATCTGCTCGTCTGCCGGATCCAGGTCCCTGCCCACCACCCGGAAGGACACCACAGATCGTGCGGTTGTGACACGAGAAGGCACCCGCCCCCCGAACATGCGTCAAAATCCGCGCCCCCGGCGGGGTTGCTGACGCAGGTCCGGTCAGATGCCGGCGATCGTCTCGTGCACCATGCCGGCCGCGGCTTCGGGGTTGGTCGCGTGCGTGACCGTTCGGCCGATCACGAGGATGTCGGCGCCCCACGCGATCGCCTCCGCAGGTGTCGCGACGCGCGCCTGGTCGTTCAGGTCGCTGCCCGCGAGCCGCACACCGGGGACGACCGTGATGAAGCCAGGGGCGGCCCTGCGCACCCGCTCCACTTCGTGGGCACTGCACACGACCCCGTCGCAGCCCGTCTCGGCGGCGAGGGCGAGACGCCCTTCGAAAGCGCCCGTGTCGCTGTCGCTCGTGAGCACGGTCACGGCCAGGAGCCGCAGCGGCGCCACGCCGCTGTCGGCCGCACCGTCGCGCGCGCCGGCGACCGCCGCTTCGAGCATGGCCCGGCCGCCCGCGGCGTGCACGTTGAGGTACTCGACGCCGCGCCGGGCGTGTACGCGGCACGCGCGGCCCACGGTGGTCGGGATGTCGTGGAGCTTCAGATCGAGGAACACCGCGTAACCGAGCTCGTGCAGGACGTCGATCGCGGCGGGACCGGCCGCTGCGTGCAGCTCCATGCCGACCTTGGCCACGCCGAACCACGGCTGCAGCCGCTTCGCGAGCGCGACCGCCGCGTCGAGATCGTCGACGTCGAGCGACAGCGCGAGGCGCCCGCGCAGGGCCTCGACGGGTGCGGTACTCAGTTCGGCCATTCGAGCCTCCCGATCAGATCACGGACTGCAGCAACACGTTCGCGTACGCACCAGCGAGCCAGCTCGTCGCGAATGCGGATGGTGGCGCGCGCTTCGGCGAACGTGGCCGTGCCCACCCCGACGGCCGACGCACCGGCGAGCAGCATCGCGGCCGCGTCGGCTCCGGTGCTCACACCGCCCGTGCCGATGATGGGCACGCCCGGAAGCGCACGGGCGACGTCAGCCACGGTGCGCAACGCCACCGGGAGCAGCGGCGTGCCCGACAGGCCTCCGCCGCCGGCGCCGAGCATCGGGCGACGAGCGTGCGCGTCGATCACGAGTCCGGGCAGCGTGTTGATCAAGGTGAGCCCGGAGGCGCCGGCGGCGAGCGCGGCGCGCGCGATGGCGACCACGTCGGTCACCTGCGCCGTGAGCTTGGCGAACACGGGCACGCCTGCCGCACCCACAACGGCAGTGATCGTCTCGGCGGTGAGCGCCGGCGACTGCGCGAACATCTCGTGACCGCCAAGGAGGTTCGGGCAGCTGAGGTTCGCCTCGATCCCGAGGACGCGCTCCCCCACCGCCGCCAGCTCTTCGGCAGCCTTGGCGTAATCATCGACGCTGCGGCCCCACACCGACACGATGACGCGCGCGCCGGCGGCTTCGAGTGCCGGGAGGTCGTGTTCGATCCAGTGCGCCACTCCCGGACCAGCGAGGCCGACCGAGTTGAGCATGCCGCCACCCGGCGCCTCGGTGACGCGCAACGGTTCGTTGCCCTCATGGGCAAAGTGGGCCAGCGACTTCACCGTGACTGCGCCGAGCTCGTGCGGCGGGCACGCGCCGGCGAGCTCGGCGCCGTGCCCGAACGTTCCCGACGCGGCGACGATGGGGTTCGCCAAGGCCCAGGGCCCGACCCGCACCGTCATGTCGGGAGTCATCACACGTCGAGCCGGAGCTGAGCGTCGCGGTGGTACTCCTGGAGCGACCGGACCGTGGGCGCGCGGGTCGTGAGCTCTTCGATCCCGGACGCGGCGGCGATCGCGGCCGCGACGGTCGTCACGCACGCGACGTTGTGCACGATCGCGGCCCGCCGGATGTGCATCCCGTCGGCACGCGGCCCGCGGCCGCGTGGCGTGTTGACCACGAGGTCGACATCGCCCGACGCGATCAACTCGATCGCGTCGACGCCGTCTTGCTCACCGACCTTGGCGACGACGGTCGCGATCGGAATGCCTTCTTCACGCAGGAACCGCGCCGTGCCATGCGTCGCGGCTACCGAGAACCCGAGCGCGGCGAAGCGGCGCGCGGCGCGCAACCCCGCGGCTTTGTCGCGGTCGGCAAGCGACAGGAACACCGTGCCCTTCTTCGGGAGATGGTTGCCCGCGCCGGCCTGGCTCTTCGCGAACGCCATCCCGAACGTGCGGTCGATGCCCATCACCTCGCCCGTGCTGCGCATCTCGGGCCCGAGCAACGTGTCGACCGCCGGGAACCGGTTGAACGGCAGCACGGCTTCTTTCACGGCCACGTGGCCGCCCTCGGCGGGCGGCCGCAGCAGCCCTTCGGCGCGCAGCTCGGCGAACGTGGCACCGACCATCACCCGGGCCGCGACCTTGGCGAGCGGCACGCCGGTGGCCTTGCTCACGAACGGGATCGTGCGGCTCGCCCGAGGGTTCGCCTCGAGCACGTACACGAGGCCGTCCTTCACTGCGTACTGCACGTTGATCGGCCCGACCACGTTGAGCGCGCCTGCGAGGTGCACGGTGTGGGCTTCGAGCGTGGCGATCACGTCGGCGCTCAACGTGGGCGGCGGGATCGCGCAGGCCGAGTCGCCACTGTGCACGCCGGCTTCTTCGATGTGCTCCATCACACCGCCGATGACCACCTCGCCGGTGCGGTCACGCAGGGCATCCACGTCGACTTCGATCGCGTCTTCCAAGAACCGGTCGACGAGTGCCGGCCGTTCCGCCGACAGGCCGCCTTCGCGACCCAGCGATCCGCTGTGGGCCAGCTCGGCCATCGCGCGCCGCAGCTCCGCGTCGTCGTACACGATCTCCATGGCGCGACCACCGAGCACGTACGAGGGTCGCACGAGCACCGGGTAGCCGACCGCACGGGCCACTTCGACGGCCGCGTCGGCACCGGCGGCGATGCCACCGGGCGGCTGCGGGATGCCGAGCTTGTCACACAGTGCATTGAACCGCTCGCGGTCTTCGGCGAGATCGATGTTGTCGGGGCTGGTGCCGAGGACGGGGAAGCCGTTCGCTTCGAGCACGTGCGAGAGCTTCAACGGAGTCTGGCCGCCCAACGCGACCACGAAGCCGACGAGGTCGCCACCACCTTGCTCGCCGGCGTCGCGCAATGCCGCGCCGACGTTCAGCACATCCTCGGTCGTGATCGGCTCGAAGAAGAGCCGATCGCTCGTGTCGTAGTCGGTCGACACCGTTTCGGGGTTGCAGTTGACCATCACCGTCTCGTAACCCGCATCCGAGAGCGCGAAGGCGGCGTGCACACAGCAGTAGTCGAACTCGACGCCCTGGCCGATGCGGTTCGGCCCGCTGCCGAGGATCACCACGGTCGGACGCTGCAACGGCGCGATCTCGTCGGTGTCTTCGTAGGTGCCGTAGTGGTACGGCGTCTCCGCAGCGAACTCGGCGGCACACGTGTCGACGGTTTTGTAGGTGACGCGCACACCCGCGGCGAGGCGCGCCGCGCGCACGGCCGACTCGTCGATCCCCCAGAGATACGCGAGCTGTGCGTCGGCGAAGCCCATCCGCTTGGCGCGCCGCCAGTCGCCGCGGGCCATGGCCGCGAAGCCGAGGCGAGCCAGCTCGTCGCGCGTCTCGACGATCTGCAGGATCTGGTCGAGGAACCAGGGATCGATCGCGGTCATCTCGTGCAGGCGCTCGATCGACTCGAAGCGTCGCAGCGCCGCCTCCACCTGGAACAGACGGTCGGGTGTGGGGACCGCGGCCATGTGCACGAGCTCGTCGGTGTCGACGGCGTCGTAGATCGCCTCCCCTGGATCGCAGTTGAGGCCGGCACGGCCGAGCTCGAGCGAGCGCAACGCCTTTTGGAGCGACTCGGTGAACGTGCGGCCGATGGCCATCACCTCACCGACCGACTGCATCATGGTGCCGAGCACCGGTGATGCGCCCGGCAGCTTCTCGAACGCCCACCGCGGCACCTTCGTGACCACGTAGTCGATCGTGGGCTCGAAGCTCGCGGGTGTCTCCTTCGTGATGTCGTTGCGCACCTCGTCGAGCGTGTAGCCGACGGCGAGGCGCGCCGCGATCTTGGCGATCGGAAACCCGGTCGCCTTCGACGCCAACGCCGAGCTGCGCGAGACGCGCGGGTTCATCTCGATGATGACCATGTCGCCGTCGGCCGGGTTGATGGCGAACTGCACGTTGGAGCCGCCGGTGTCGACGCCGATGCGCCGGATGCACGCGAACGCGGCGTCGCGCATCGTCTGGTACTCCACGTCGGTGAGCGTCTGCGCCGGCGCGACGGTGATCGACTCGCCGGTGTGCACACCCATCGGATCGAGGTTCTCGATCGAGCAGATGATCACGCAGTTGTCGGCGTGATCGCGCATCACCTCGAGCTCGTACTCCTTCCACCCCACCACCGAACGTTCGATGAGGATCTCGGAGATCGGGCTGGCGGCGAGCCCACGCGCCGCGACCTCGAGCATCTCGCGCTCGTCGTGCGCGATGCCGGTGCCGCCACCGCCGAGGATGAAGCTCGGCCGCACGATGAGCGGATAGCCGATACCGGCCGCCACCTGCATCGCTTCGTCGAGGCCGTAGGCGATGCCGCTCGACGGCACAGCGAGGCCGATCTCCAGCATCGCGGCCTTGAAACGCTGACGATCTTCGGCCGTTCGGATCGCCTCGATGTTCGCGCCGATCAGCTCGACGCCATGCTCTTGGAGCACGCCGGCTTCGTGCAGCGCGACGGCGAGGTTCAGCGCGGTCTGGCCGCCCAACGTGGGGAGCAGCGCATCGGGACGCTCCTTGGCGATCACTTGCGCGAGCGCGCTCACGTCGAGCGGTTCCACGTAGGTGGCGTCGGCGAACTCGGGGTCGGTCATGATCGTCGCCGGGTTCGAGTTCACGAGCACGACGCGGTAGCCCTCGTCGCGCAGGACCCGGCAGGCCTGTGTGCCCGAGTAGTCGAACTCACACGCCTGGCCGATCACGATCGGGCCGGAGCCGATCAGCAGGATGGTCTCGAGATCGTCGCGCCGGGGCACGTCAGCCCGCCTCCCGCATCAGCTCGATGAAGTCACCGAAGAGGTATCGCGCGTCGTGCGGACCGGGCCCCGCTTCGGGGTGGTACTGCACGGAGAACGCGCGCCGGTCGACGCACCGCAAGCCTTCGATGTCGCCATCGTTGAGGTTCACGTGGGTGACGACCACGTCGGAGGGCAGGGTGCCCCCGTCGACGGCGTAGTTGTGGTTCTGGCTCGTGATCTCCACCCGGCCACCGTTGAGGTGGCGAACCGGATGGTTGGCACCGTGATGACCGAAGCGCAGCTTGAAGGTCTGCGCGCCGAACGCGCGAGCCATGATCTGATGGCCGAGACAGATCCCGAACATCGGCACTTCGCCGAGCAGTGCGCGCACCGTCTCGATCGCGCCGGTGACGGCGGCCGGGTCGCCCGGTCCGTTCGAGAGGAACACGCCGTCGGGCTCGCGGGCGAGCACCTCGGCCGCGGTCGTTCCCGCGGGCACCACTTCCACCTGCACGCCCGCGTCGGCGAGCTGGCGCAGGATCGACGTCTTGATGCCGAAGTCGAACGCCACCACGAAGAACGGCGCATCGGCGCGCCCGACGCTGTACGGCTCCACTGTGCTCACCTCGGCGGCGAGGTCCTTGCCGTCGGTGCCGCCATCGGCGCGCGCCGCCGCGAGCAGCACGTCGGTCGGCGCCGTGCCGAACGCGCCGGGGATCGCTCCCGCGTCGCGTAGGTACCGCGTGAGGCGACGCGTGTCGAGCCCCGCGATCGCCGGGATGCGATGACGGCGCAGGAAGGCGTCGAGATCGTCCTTCGCACGCCAGCTGCTCGGCCGCCGCGCCAGCTCGCGCACGATCACACCGCGTGCCCGTGGCGCGGTGCTCTCGTCGTCGGTGGGGTTACAGCCGTAGTTGCCGATGTGCGGGTAGGTGAAGGTGATGATCTGGCCCGCGTAGCTCGGGTCGGTGATGATCTCCTGGTATCCCGACAGCGCGGTGTTGAAGACCACCTCGCCGGCCGCGACGCCGTCGGTCGGGATGTAGCCGACCGCTTCGCCTTCGAACACCTCGCCATCGGCGAGGACGAGCTGCGCCTCGGGTGGGCGGATCATCGGGTTGCCTCGCTGTCGATGACGGTCGGGATGCCGGCGAGCAGGGTGTGGCGCACGCGGCCGGTGAGCTTCACGCCCTCCCACGGATCGTTGCGACTCTTGCTGGCGCTCGTGCGCGCTTCGCGCACCCACTGCTGCGCCGGGTCGACAACACACAGGTTGGCTGGTTCACCGGGGCGGACCGGGCGGCCGTGCAGCTCGCCGAGACCCGCGATCGCGGCGGGTTGCCAGCTCAACCGGGCCAGCACCTGTTGCAACGTGAGGTGGCCGGGACCCACGAGGAACGTGATCGCCACGGCGAGCGATGTCTCCACGCCGAGCATGCCGGGCGGCGCCTCCTCGAACGGCACCTGCTTCGTCTCCGACGCGTGCGGCGCATGGTCGGTGGCGATCGCGTCGATCGTGCCGTCGACGAGCGCCGCGAACACGCCCGCCCGGTCGTCTTCGCCTCGAAGCGGCGGATTCATCTTGAAGGTGGGGTCGAACGATGCGCAACGGGCGTCGGTGAGCACGAGATGCTGCGGCGTGCACTCGGCGGTCACGCGCACACCCTCGGCCTTGGCGCGGCGCACGAGCTCGGCGCTCTGCGCGCACGAAAGATGCAGCACGTGGTAGCGACCGCCCGTCAGCCGGGCGAGCTCGAGATCGCGCGCCACGATCGTGACCTCGGCGGCTGCGGGGCGGCCCGGAATGCCAAGCCGCGCCGACCACTCGCCTTCGTGCATGTGTCCGCCGCGCACGAGCGCGGGATCTTCTGCGTGCTGGGCGATCACCGCGCCGGCCAGCGCGTTCGAGTACTCGAAGGCGCGGCGCATCACGTTCGCATCGGCGACGCAATCGCCGTCGTCGGTGAAGATCCGCACGCCGAGATCGTGGAGCTCACCCATCGGCGCGAGCTCCTCGCCCGCACGGCCTTTCGTGATGCACCCGGCCGGGCGCACGTCGCACAGGCCCACGGCCCGGCCACGAGCCAGCACCGACTGCACCACAGTGGCGTCGTCGAGCGGCGGCTCCGTGTTCGGCATGCACACCACCGCGGTGCAGCCGCCGAGCGCGGCCGCACGCGAACCGGTCTCGATGGTCTCCGACTCTTCGCGCCCCGGCTCGCGCAGATGCACCTGCAGGTCGACGAGACCGGGCGCGACCACACAACCCTCGGCGTCGAGCACGCGGGCACCGGCCGGCACGTCGATCGACGGCGCGACCTCTACCACACGACCGTCGCGCACGAGCACGTCGAGCCGGGCGCCGCCGACCGACGCGTCGATCACCTCGCCTCCGCGCAGCACGACGACGTTCGACATGTCAGACAACTGAGCCTCCTGCTCCGAGCAGCTCGAACAACACGGCCATGCGGACCGCGACACCGTTGGCGACCTGCTCGGTGACGAGCGACTGGGGTGCGTCGGCCACGTCGTCGGCAATCTCGATCCCGCGGTTCATCGGGCCGGGATGCATCACGAGCGTGTCGGGCTTCAACCGGGCGAACCGTTCGTTCGTGAGCCCCCACCGTGCGGTGTACTCGCGCAGCGACGGGAACAACCCTGCGTCGATGCGCTCCCGCTGGATGCGCAGCAGGTACACCACATCGGCTTCGCGCAGCACGTCGTCGAGGTCGTAGCGGGCTTCGACCGGCCAGCCGACGAGCGACTCGGGCATCAACGTGGGCGGCGCGACGAGCGTGAGGCGGCAGCCCAACGCGGCGAGCAGCTTCACGTTGCTCCGTGCCACACGCGAGTGCGCGATGTCGCCCACGATCACGATGTGCGCGCCGTCGAGCGATGGGCCCCGGTGCCGCTGGAGCGTGAAGGCGTCGAGCAGCGCTTGCGTGGGGTGCTCGTGGCGGCCGTCGCCGGCGTTGATCACCGAAGCGCTCGTCCACTGTGCGATGCGGTACGGAGCACCGGCCGCGGCGTGACGAACGACGATCGCGTCGACTCCCATGGCCTCGATCGTCTGCACGGTGTCGAGCAGGCTCTCGCCCTTCTTCACGGACGACGTCGAGACGGAGAAGTTCATCGTGTCGGCGGAGAGCCGCTTCGCGGCCGTCTCGAACGAGAGCCGCGTGCGCGTGGAATCTTCGTAGAACAGGCTCACGACCGTCTTGGCGCGCAGGGCCGGAACCTTGGGCAGATCGCGACGAGTGACGTCGAGGAAGTAGCGGCTGCGCTCGAGGATCGTCTCGATCCCCGGCCGGCCGCCGAGATCGTCGACGCTCAGGAGATGCTTCACGCGTCGCGCCCTCCTTCGGGACCCCACAGCTCGACACCGTCGTCGCCGCCGTCGACCTCGTGGAGGCGCACGCGCACGTCTTCGGCGAGGCTCGTGGGCAGGTTCTTGCCCACGTAGTCGGCGCGCACCGGGAGCTCACGGTGCCCGCGGTCGACGAGCACGGCGAGCTGCACCGCCCGCGGACGCCCGAGATCGGCGAGCGCGTCGAGCGCGGCGCGCACGGTTCGCCCGGTGAACAGCACGTCGTCGACGAGCACGACCACCCGCCCCGTGACGTCGGGGACCTCGGTGGGCCCGCTCGGCGCCACCGGCCGCAGACCGATGTCGTCGCGATGGAACACGACGTCGAGCGCCCCGACGGGCGGCCGCACCCCTTCGAACAGCTCGACGGCGTCGGCGATGCGGTGGGCCAGCGCCACGCCTCGCGTGTACAGGCCGACCAGGACCACGGCCTCGGCGCCCCGGTTGCGCTCCACGATCTCGTGCGCCACCCGGGTGAGCGAGCGGCGCAGCGTGGCCGCATCGAACACTTCGGTCCGGAGAACAACAACGCCGCCGGACGGGCCGACGGCGGAAGCAGTGGAATCGTGGTGGTCGCCCTGAGGCGCGTGGTTCGGCGTGGTCATCAAGCTCCTCCGTGGAGGCCTCTCAGGACCTCCTTCACGGTGGTGAGGGTGCTGGGCGTTCAGGTGCGCACGGAGCCCGTGCGACGACCAGACGGTATCACTCGCGCGCGGGCGCCGACCGAGCGAGCGCGAGGGCAGCCGCCGCCCGTTCTCGCTGTGCGGCCGACGGCTCGTAGCCGCCGTACACGGCCGCGTCGACGAGCTCGCCCACGCCCACGAGGTCGTCGGCGCCCGTCTCTGACGCGACTGCACGCGCGAACGCGCGCGGCGTATCGGCTGCCGACGGAGGTCGCCCGACCCGACCCCCCACATCGGCGAGCGACCGCCACGTCTCCTCGGCCCACGAGGGCGCGCGGCGGGGTGGGCGGCGGGCGACGCGAGCGAGCAACGGTCCGGCGAGGAACAGTCCACCGAGCGCGCCCACCACGATCACGATCAACACGGCATGGCTCCGCAGCATCTGCCAGAGGGTCTGGGTGTGATGCGCCTCCCCCGCCAGGGGCACGTTCGCGGTGGGGTCGAAGCCTTGCCAGCCCACGCCCGGGAAGTACACGTCGGCCCACGCGTGCGCGTCGCGTTCGCGCACCGTGTAGCGGTTGCTCACGAGATCGAGGTCGCCGGGCACGAACCCGGTCGCGAGTCGTGCCGGCACGCCGACTTCGCGCAGCATCACCACGAGCGTGCTCGCGATCTGCTCGCACCAACCCTCGTGCGACGTGAACGTGAACCAATCGACCACGTCGGTGCTCGATGTGGGAGGCAACGGCGCGTCGAGCGAGTAGCGGGTGTGCTTGGCGAGCCACGCCTCGATGGCGAGCACCTTGTCGTAGGAAGTGGGTGCTCCGGCGGTGATCGATCGCGCCAACACACGAACGCGATCGGTGGTGGTCGACGGCCGCGCGTACGTGGCGTCGATCTCGCTCGGCACGGCCAGCGCACCCGACGCGCGCAGCGTGGCTTGCGTGGCATTCGCTTCGCGACTCGTGACGGTGTAGGTCGCGCCGGTACCGAGGCTCTCGCCTTCGGGCAGCGCGAGCGTCCCGTCTGGAAGCAACAGCGCGGGGCGGTCGCTGAGCAGGGTGCGGGGCGACGCGGCGGCGAACATCACATCGGCGAAGGGCGCCTCGACCGTGAACGTCTGGCGGTTCGAGATGCCCGTCGACGCACCGGGGTCGTCGGCGGGGGCCGGGATCGCCTGGAGACCCCGGTTGTCGTAGTGCAACCGCGAGTAATCGAGGCCGGTGCTGCGCGTCCAGCGCGTGCCGTCCCACATGTCGTACGTCTGCCCGCGCCAGAACGCGGGCCGTTCCGCGTCGACGGTCATGACCACTCGATCCGACAGACGAGGGCGTGTGCGCGTGTCGAGCGTGTCGGAGAACGAGAGCACCGACTGGCCGGGATCCGCGAACGGATCAGCACTCGTGCCGGTGCGCACGTCGCGGTGCAGCGACGCGCTGATCGCGGGAGCCAACGCAGCAGCCACGAGCAACACCGCGAGCAACGCGCCGACCGTGGCGCGCGGGAAGCTGCGGCGGGGCGCGTCGCGCGCCAACGATGGCCGTTCCACGAGATCGGCGCGGTCGGCGAGGATCAACGTGACCACCGCGCCCACCGCCCACGCGAGCACGAGCACACCGTCGACTCCCGCGAGGCGAGCGTGACGCGCCACCACGAACCCGCCCATCGCGATCACCGCGGTCACGGCCACCCGCGTCGGAACCGACGGCAGGCCGGCCACGGTGAGCATGCCCACGCAGATGCCGGCGACCACGGCCACGATGCGCGGCAGGCCGGCCCGGTCGGTGCCGAGCATGATCGCCGCGGTCATCGTCGCGGCCAGCGCGGCGGCCACGAGCGCCCACGGTCCGCGCAACGACGCCGGGTGCTTCGGCCCGCCGCGCGTCACGACACCACCTCGGTGGGCCAGCCTTCGGGCGGGGTGGGCAGGGGGCCGCCGACTGCTGCGGCAAGGCGGCGGCCGATCTGGCGGACGTCGTGCACGGCTGCCACCACCGGCCGGCCGCCCGCACCCGATGACGCGCCCGCACCCAGCGCCGTCGTCGACGCCTCGCACGTGAGGAGCAGGCACTCGCCGCCCCCCACCAGCACGGCACGCGCCAATCCCGCCGCGCGCGCCGCGGCGGCTTCAGCCGGCGCGCCGCCCGCGCGCAGGTCGACCACGATCGCGAGCCCCAGCCGAGGCGGCGGCTCGAGCTCGCGCACGACGAGCGAGGCGCGCCGCGCACTCGACGGCCAGTGCACCAGACGGGCCGGGTCGCCCGCGACGTACGGACGCACCGAGCGCACCGCGTCGCCGCCGAGTCGCGGCGCCACCTGATGCGCGTCGCGGGTGGCGTCGACCGGGATCACCTGCGGTCGCCACGTCATGCGCACCGGACGGGGCGCCACCGCGAGCGGCGCCCCGAGCGGCACCGTGATCACGCGCCTGCGAATGAACACTCCGAGCGGCGCGCCCGATCGCACCTCGACGCGCAGCGCCGTGAAGACCCCGCGACGCGACGCCGTGTGGCGGATCACGCCTTCGGTTGGGCCCACCACGTAATGCCACGGCGACGGCGGGTCGAGCGTCCGCACCTGCGCCGCACCGCGCACTGCGACGTCGATCGACACCTCGACCAGATCACCCACCACCGTGTCATGCGCCGCGCGCGCCGTCACGCTCACCCGGCGCAACGCGATGATCGGCCAGACGATGCCGACGGCGAGCACCGCCCACGCTGCCGCGCCCACGACCACGAGCGGCGCGCGGTCGGCCTCCACGCCGCTCGCGACGGAGTACAGGCCGAGCCCGGCCGCGAGCACGGCCACCAGACCAAACTCGCCCGGTGTGGCGCCGGCGAGCCGTGCGGCGGTCGGACCCGGCGCGCTCGGCGGCGGGCTGGGAAGGGCGCCCGGTGTGATCGCCGGAGCAGGCTCGTTCGCGATTGCGGTGCCTGCGCCCGGCTCCGGCACCATGTCGTCGAGATGGATGCGGCTCATGGTGCCGCAGCCGTCACGGTCTCGGGACGGCGACGCGCGCCATGATCGCGCCGAGCGCGCCCGCTGCCGCAGTGGCGTCGATGCCGCTGTCGAGCACGAGCCGATGCGCGAGCGAGGAGACGAACACCGCTTGCACGTCGTCGGGCGACACGTAGCCCCGGCCCGCGATGACCGCGTGCGCCTGCGCGGCGCGCAGCAGCCCTCGACTCGCGCGCGGCGACGCGCCGAGCACCACGCCAGGGTCGGAGCGCGTGGCGGCGGCGAGATCGAGCACATAGTCGAGCACCGCGGGCGCAACGTGCACGAGGGCCGTCGCGTCGATCGCGGCTTGCACGGCAGCGGGTGTCGTGACCGCTTCGATGCGAGCCAGCGCATCGGTGCCACCGGTGCCCGTGAGGATCTCGCGCTCGGCGGTGCGATCGGGCAGGCCCATGCGCAAGACGATCGCGAACCGGTCGAGCTGGCTCTCGGGGAGCGCAAACGTGCCCGCCGACCCGAACGGGTTCTCGGTAGCGATGCACAAGAACGGGGCCGGCAGCGAGTACCCGCAGCCGTCGACCGTCACCTGGTGCTCTTCCATCGGTTCGAGCAGCGCGGCCTGCGTGCGCGGCGAGGCGCGGTTCAGCTCGTCGACGAGGAGCACGTTGGCGAACACCGGGCCGGCGCGGAACTCCCACTCGCCCGTGGCCGGCGACCAGATGCTCGTGCCGGTGATGTCGGCCGGCAGCAGGTCGGGGGTGCACTGCACGCGCCGGAACTGGCCGCCGCACGCCGCGGCGAGGGCCTTGGCGAGCAGGGTCTTGCCGGTACCGGGGACGTCCTCGACGAGCAGATGGCCGCCCGAGAGGAGCGCCACCAGCGCCAGGCGCACGGCCTCGGACTTGCCCCGGACGGCCTGGCTGACAGCCGCGTGGAGGCCGGCGGCGACGGCGAACGGATCGACTTGCGGCTCGTCGCCGACTGGCTGCAGGTGCATTCGGTCTCCGGGGTAGCCGGCGCCGTGGGCGGCCCCATCGTACGAGGCCATGTCGGCACGGGCGACGCCGGACCTGAGTGCCGATCGCTGCCGTTCAGCCTCCGACCAGGTCAGTCGAGCCCCAGCCCGTGGTCCCACGAAGTGGGACCCTGACGTGCAGAACCGGGACCACGGACTCGCCGAACCCTCCGTGGTCCCACGAAGTGGGACCCTGAGCCGCCGAACAGGGACCACAGCGCCTGCCGACGGCCGAGCGTGTGCGCCCGTCCCGCAAGCTCACGCCGCTTCGGCCCGCCGTAACGCACGCGCGATCGGCGCAAACGCTCGATCGGGATCGTCGCGCAGCATCGTGGAGGTGAGGCCGTAGATCGTCCATCCCAGATCCGTGAGCTCGTTGCGACGCACCCGGTCGTCGTCGAACCGCTTGCGGCTCACGAGATGCTCCCAGTAGCCGTCGAACTCGCTCCCCACCATCGCGGTCGGCCAGCCCGCATCGAGGAATCGAGGACCCGTCGCCAACATGACGCGCAGGTTCGGCACGGGCCGCGCGAGCCCGTAGCGATCGCAGAGCTCGAGCACGCGAGCCTCCCACTCGTTGCGCGCGTCACGAAGATCGCCGTGCAGGGAGGCGACGATCCGCTGCACACGAGCCGCTCCGGGACGTCTCGAGTTCTGCAGCTCCCGCGCGCGCTCGGCGAGCGCGGAGGGTGCGACGAGGCGTCGCACGATCGCCTTCGTCACCAGCTGTGCGCAATCTTGCGGCGGCAACACGCTGCAGCAATCGATGACGGCACGCGCCGGAGTCACCGATGGGATGCCGCGCACCTCGACGATGTCGTGCTGCGGGAGCGAGCGGGTGGAGAGCAGGACGGCGCGGTCGAGGTTGCGCCGCTCTCGGCGCACCATCACCTCGGGAGCACGCGGAAACGGGCCGAGTTCGTACAGCGCGGCGGCACTTCGGCGCGCCGCGACTGCGTCGGCCGAGAGCACTGCGGCCCAGGTTCGCTGGGCCGGCGATACGTCGGAGCCGGGGACGGCCCGCAGCACCTTCGGCGCGACCAACACCCATGCACCAGTGCGAACGCGATGCTCGATGGCCCCTCGACTGAACCCCGCACGCCTCGCCTGCGCCACCGAGAAGAGGCCGTACTGGACGTTGACGCTGCGGCGCAGCGCGGTGAGACGCGGATCGTTGGGCATGTGCGCAGCGTCTCTCGGCGGTGCGACAGAGCGGGCCGGGACGCGGAGCCGGACTCGAGGGCCCGGCGTGGTCCCACGAAGTGGGACCCTGACCCACCGAGAAGGGACCACGGCGAGTCGGGTGGCGAGTCGGGTGGTGGGATCAGTCGAGGCCGTCTTCGGGCATGGCGCCCAGGAGCACGTCGACGAGCTCGCCGAAGAACCAGGTGAGCAGGGCGTAGATCTCCACTCCGAGCCGGCGGGGATCGTCGAGCTCGAACTCGTCGGGATCGGCATCCTCACCCACGTCGACCGAGACACCGAGCGCGATCCGGACGTCGTTGAGCGCACCCATCCAACGCCCGACGTGCTCGTCGTCGAGCACCAGCTCCACCCGCTTGCGGCCGCTCGCCACCGGGCCCAGCGCTTCGAGGATCTCGCGCAGCGAATCGAGGCGCGTGCGCAGCAGCGAAGAATGCGCGAGCACCTGGTACTCGCGCTCGCGCGCCTCCTCGGTGGGATCGAGGTAGGCCGCCGGGAAGAGGCGCTGCAAGACCGGGTCGTCGGGTGGGCCATCGAGCACCGTGCGCAGCTCGGAGAACACCTGCACGAGGAGTTGCGCCTCGTCGGGCAGGAGACGCAGCGTGACCTTGCCGTCGTTGCGTCGTGCCCACCATTGCGTGCGGCGAGCCATTCAGCGATCTCGTTGCATCGTGGCCCACAGACCGTGCGCGTGCAGCCGCGCCACATCGGCCTCCGACTGGTCGCGCGTGCCTTGCGCTACCACCGCCTTGCCTTCCGTGTGCACCTGCCACATGAGCTGTTCCGCCTTGGCTCGCGAGTACCCGAACAGCTTCTGCAGCACGAACGTCACGTAGGTCATGAGGTTCACCGGATCGTTCCACACGAGCACGACCCACGGCGCGTCGGTCTCGTGCTTCTCGTCGAGGTTCTCGTCGAGATCGGGACGCTCGATGATCTCGGGCTTCGTCATGGCGCGGGCTCCCGCCGAACCTCCTCGGCGATCCGAGAGAGGAGCCCGTTCACGAAGCGGCCGGAGTCCTTCGTGGAGTACTGGCGAGCGAGCTCGACGGCTTCGTTGATCACGACCCCCGTGGGCGTCTCACGCTCGAAGGCGAGCTCGTAGGTGCCGAGGCGCAGCAGCGCGCGATCGATCACCGGCATGCGCTCGATCGTCCAGTGCTGCGAGTAGCGCGCCAACAGCTCGTCGATCTCGGCGAGGTGGTCCTCCACGCCGCGCACCAGACGCTCGGCGTACTCGTCGGCGCGCACCGGCAATCCGTCGAGCACCGCATGGGCACCGATGCCGCGCTGCTCGCGCTCATAGGCGAGCCCGAGGGCCCGCTCCCGTGCTTCACGGCGGGTCGACGCGACCACGGATCAGATCTCAGCCGCGTTCAGGCGCGGGTGAGGTACTCGCCGGAGCGAGTATCGACCTTGATGCGCTCGCCCGTCTCGACGAAGAGGGGCACCTGGACGACAAGACCGGTTTCGAGGCGCGCCGATTTGCGTGCGCCGCTCACCCGATCGCCCTGCACGCCCGGCTCGGTCTCGGCGACCTCGAGCTCGACGGCGGCGGGCAGCTCGACGCCGATGATCTCGTCGTTGTACATCGGCAGGACGACCGTGTCGCCCTCTTTCATGTAGTTCACGGCTTCGCCGAGCGAGCTCTGCGGCACGTGCAGCTGGTCGTAGGTGTCGTTGTCCATGAAGACGATCTCGTCGCCCTCGCGGTACAGGAACTGCATCTCGCGCTTGTCGATCTGCGCGAAGCCCACCTTCTCGTCGGCCCGGAACGTCTTTTCGATGACCGCACCGGTGCGGGCGTTGCGCAGCTTCGTGCGCACGAACGCGCCGCCCTTGCCGGGCTTCACGTGCTGGAACTCGACGACGGTCATCAAGCCTTCCGGCAGGTTGAGCGCCATGCCGTTCTTGAAGTCGTTGGTGGAGATGCTCACGGTGTGCTCGCAGCAGGGCTCACAGGATCAGATCCTTGGGCGTGTGGGTGAGGGCGTCGCCGCCCGTCGCGGTGACGACCAGCGTGTCTTCGATGCGGACTCCGCCGACACCTGGGAGGTACACACCGGGCTCGACAGTCACGATGTCGCCGACGACGAGGCTACCACGACCACTCGTCGCCACCCGGGGCGCCTCGTGGATCTCGAGGCCCACGCCATGGCCGGTCCCGTGCGCGAAGCGCTCGCGCCAACCGTGCTCGGCGATGATGTCGCGGCACGCCGCGTCGACCGCGACGACATCCGCGTCGGCCCGCACGGCGTCGCGTCCGGCTTGCTGCGCCTGGAGCACCACGTCGTAGAGATGGCGGGCCTCGGCGCCAGGGTCGCCGACCGACACGGTGCGCGTCATGTCGGAGCAGTAGCCGTCGACGATGCAGCCGAAGTCGCACACGATCAGCTCGTTGTGCTCGATCACGCGCGTCGACGGCCGCGCGTGCGGCTTCGAGCCGTTCGGTCCCGACGCGATGATCGGATCGAAGCTGTTCCCGCTGGCGCCCCGCTCGCGCATCGCGAACTCGAGCGCGAGTGCGAACTCGCGCTCGGTGATGCCGCTGCCGAGCTTCGGCAGGATCGCCGCGAACGCGTCGTCGGCGATCGCGCACGCCGCGGCGATGCGAGCGATCTCGCCCGGGTCCTTGGCGCGGCGGAGATCTTCGACGAACGTGCCCACCGGCACCGTCTCGACCGGCGCGAACGCGGCTGCGAGCTCGCGCTGGTGCGCCCACGTGACGCCATGCGCCTCGAGACCCACGGCACGCCGGCCGCCATCGGCCACTGCGGCCACCAGCGCAGCCGTCTGATCGGCGGCGGTGAGGCGCACTTCGACACGCGCGGTCACGCCCGCCGCCTTGATCTGATCGACCGACTGCTCCGCGTAGCGCCCATCGGTGACGAGCACCGCGTCGCCGTCGGAGCCGACGAGCAACATCCCGGCCGACCCGGTGAAGCCGGTGAGGTAGCGCACGTTCGGGAGCCGCGTCACGAGCAACGAGTCGACGCCTTCGCCGGCGAGCCGGGCGGCGAGGCGACCGATACGCGGCGCGATCTCGAGCGGTGGCAGCGTGGCGACGTCGAGCATCAGGAACGTCCTTCGGTGAGGCAGCCGGCAACGGCTTCGATGGCCAGGCGATACCCGTTGGCACCGAAGCCCATGATCACACCGGTGGCGACGGGCGACACGACCGAACGATGGCGCCACGCATCGCGACGGTGCGTGTTCGAGAGGTGCAGCTCGATGATTGGGCCTGAGAACGCGGCGAGAGCATCGGCGATCGCGTACGCGTAGTGCGTGAACGCACCGGGATTGATCACGATCGCGTCGCAGCGGCCGCGTGCGCCGTGGATCGCGTCGATCAGCGCGCCTTCGCCGTTCGCCTGAACATGCTCGACATCGTGACCGTGCGCAGCCGCGGTGGCACGCGCGATCTCGACCAGGTCGGCCAGCGATGTGGTGCCGTAGATCTCGGGTTCGCGATCGCCGAGCAGGTTCAGGTTTGGTCCGGAGACGAGCAGGATCGTGCCCATGTGGGGTCAGTCTCGCACCCCGACAGCCGCGAACGCCGCCTCCAACGCCAGCGGCGGCGGGTCGTCGGCTCGTTCGAGACCGTTGGCACCCCGCAACACGAAGGTGAGACCGCCTACGGCCTTCTTGTCGCGGCGCATCACGGCGACGAGATCCTCGCGGCGAGCGCCGGGCGGCACCTCCACGGGCAGACCGAGACCGGCGACGAGCTCGCGGTGGCGCTCGGCGTCGGCAGGCGAGATCCGTTCGAGCGCGGCGCCGAGCGCGCCGGCGAACACGAGCCCGACTGCAACTGCCTCGCCGTGCGTGAGTGCATGATCTCCGACGGTCTCGATGGCGTGGGCGAGCGTGTGGCCGTAGTTGAGATGCGCGCGCAGGCCGGTTCGCTCGTGCTCGTCGGCGCTCACGTAACCGGCCTTGATCGCCGCAGATCGCGAGATCACGACATCGAGCACGCTGCTGTCGCGCGCGAGGAGTGCGGCCGACTGACGCGTGCACACGTCGAGCAGCACCTCGTCACCCATCAACGCGTACTTCACGACTTCGCCGAGCCCGCTGCGAAGCTCACGATCGGGCAACGTCGCGAGCGCCGTTGTGTCGGCGATCACGGCGATGGGTTGGTGGAACGCGCCCACGAGGTTCTTGCCCTCGGGCAGGTTCACGGCCGTCTTGCCGCCGATCGCCGAGTCGACCATTGCGAGCAACGTCGTGGGCGCTTGTACCACCGCGATGCCGCGGTGGTACACCGCCGCCGCGAAGCCAGCGGTGTCGCCGACGACCCCACCGCCGAGTGCCACCACGGCGTCGCCGCGCAGCACGCCACGCTGCGCGAAGGAGCGACACAAGCGATCGACGGTGGTGAGCGACTTCGCGTCTTCGCCGTCGTCGATCGTCACGATGTCGTGTTCGATCTCGGCGTCGTCGAGCGCGACACGCAATGGCGACGCGTGGGGCTCGATCGCCGTTTGAGTGACGATGACGACCCGGCGTCGCGCACCGAGCACGTCGACGAGGCGGCCGGGCGCATCCGGTCCGATGATGATGTCGTAGCTCCGGTCGCCGAGCTCGACGCGCACCTCGTGGGTCATGGCGCGGCCTCGGTAGCGGCGAACGCGGCGAGCACCGCGTCGGTGGCTTCGTCGATGGTCGTGCCATCGACATCAACGATCGCGTGTGCCGCACCTTCGTAGCTGGGCGCGCGAACCTCTTCGAGGCGGGCGAGGGCACCCCGCGGGTTGCCGGCGAGCAACGGTCGCCCGGCGCCGTCGCCGACGCGTGCCGTCAACGTGTCGGTTCGGGCGCGCAGCCACACGACGACGCCGTGGTCGCGCAGCACGCGCCGGTTGTCGGGATCGAGCACGACTCCCCCACCGCACGCGATCACGTGCGGCACGGGCGACTTGGCGATCTCGGCGACGGCGCGGCGTTCCCACGCCCGGAACGTGGTCTCGCCCTCGGCCCACAGCTCCGCGAACGGGCGGCCGGCGAGCACGACGGCGAGGTCGTCGGTGTCGACGAACGGGCGATCGAGGCGCTCGGCGCAACGCCGCCCGACCGTGGTCTTGCCGGCGCCCATCAGGCCGACCAGCACGAGATGGCTCATCGTGGCGCGAGCGACGCCATGTACGAGCCGTGGTTGCGGCGGAGCTCGTCGAGCGAATCGCCGCCGAACTTGCGGAGCGCTTCGGTGGCGAGCACGAGTGCGACCATCGTCTCGCAGATCACGCCGGCGGCGGGCACCGCGGTGACGTCGGTGCGCTCCTTGAACGACACGGTCTCTTGCTTCGTGACCACGTCGACGGTCGCGAGCACGGGCCGGTTCAGCGTTGCGAGCGGCTTCATCGCCACCCGGGCCACGATCACCTCGCCGGTGGTCATGCCACCTTCGATGCCGCCGGCACGCGCCGAGTCGCGGACGTAGCCAAGCTGTTCGTCCCAATGGATCGCGTCGTGGGCCTCGCTGCCGCGCACACCCGCGACGGTGAAGCCCTCGCCGATCTCGACGCCTTTCATCGCTTGCACGCTCATCAGCGCCTGCGCGAGGAGCCCGTCGATGCGACGATCCCAATGCACGTGCGAACCGAGACCGGGCGGGCAACCGTACGCGAGCACTTCGACCTTGCCACCGAGGCTGTCGCCGGCCTTTGCGGCCGCCTTGATCTCGTCGATCATCGCCGCCTCGGTGCCGGGATCGAAGCAGCGCACTTCGCTCTCGTCGACGCGGACGAGGTCGCCGCGCCGCGGCCGCGGCGTGTCGGGTGAGACACGCGCGGCGCCGAGCTGCACCACGTGGGAGAGGATCTCGATGTCGAGCGACCCGAGGAGGAGCTTCGCGATCGCGCCGGCCACCACGCGCGCCGCGGTCTCGCGCGCCGAGGCACGCTCGAGCACGTCGCGCGCGTCGGTGAAGCCGTACTTCTGCATACCGGCAAGGTCGGCGTGACCGGGACGCGGCTGGGTGAGCGGTGCCTCGGTGGCGCCCGGTGCGGCGCTCATCTCCGTGGCCCACTTGCCGGTCTTCCACTCCGAGTTGTGGATGAGCACGGCAACGGGAGAGCCGAGCGTGCGGCCGTGGCGTACTCCGCCGATGAACTCGAGCTCGTCGGCCTCGAAGCGCATCCGTGGCCCGCGGCCGTAGCCGAGCCGGCGGCGGGCGAGCTCGGAGGCGAGGTCGTCGAGCACGATCGGCAGCCCAGCAGGCAGCCCTTCGATCGTGACCACGAGCGCGGGCCCGTGAGACTCACCCGCCGTCAAGTACCGCAGCACGTGCGCAGGTTACGTGGTGCGCAACCGACCGACACGACCCGAAAGCCCAAAGAGCGCACGCAGCGGTGCGGTGAGCGGAAGTGCGACCGGCCGCGGTGCGACGAACCAGCGAACGAGCGCGGTAGGCGAAGCCGTCGCCATGGACAACGGTGAGCGGAAGTGCGACCGGCCGCGGTGCGACGAACCAGCGAACGAGCGCGGTAGGCGAAGCCGTCGCCATGGACGCGCTACTTGATCGTTTGTTCGCCCTCGCAGAGGCGGAACGGCGAGTCGCCGAACAGGAACTGACCGCAGGGGGCGTCGAGCGTCACGACGCGGTACTGGCCGTTGGCGAACGTGGCGCCTTCGCCGACGGTGTACACCGTCGAGCCGACCTGGACCCGGGCTTGCGGGTTGCCGTGCGAGTCGCGCGACACGTCGAGGAGCGTCACGGTCTGACCGGGCGGCGGCGCGTTGCTCGGTGTCGTCGTCGGCGTGCTGCCGCCACCTGACGTGGTGGGCGTGGTGCCGCCGCTCCCGCCGGTCGTCGGCGTGGTGCCGCCGCCGGTGTCGATCTGGATGACCGGCTCGAAGGGGTTCTTCGTGGCGTAGACCTGGAATGTGGCAGGCGGCGCGGTCGCCGGCGTGGTCGTCGCGGTTGCGACCTTCTTCACCGTCTTGGCAACCGACTTCACCGCGGCGAGCTTGCGGGTTGATTGCTTCGACGGCGCGAGCAGGTTCGTGACCGTCGGCTTCGTGCCGCCGGCGCTGCTGTTGCTGTCGGAGACCAGGAAGACCTTGGCCGCGAACACGGCCACGAGCAGACCGAGGATCGAGCCCAAGATGACGAGACGACGCTGCTCCGAGTTCGACATCAGTTCGACACTCCTGCGCTCGTGGTCGGCGTCGACCCGCTCGTCGCCGCCGTCGTCGGCGTCGTGACGGTCGATCCGCCGGGCACGCCGGTGCCGGTCGTGGGCGTGGCTTGCGTGAACATCCGCGCCGTCAGGGTGACGCTCAAGTTCGGTGCGCTGCCGCTTGCCGTCGTCGTGGGCGTCGAGGAGCTACCGGTGCTCGTGTTCGTCGAGCTGGCGATGTTGATGCCGTCGATGATCACGAGGCGCGGCATGTACGCAGGGTCCTCGAACTGGTTGAGGTAGTCGAGCACCTGGAAGAAGCCGCCGCGCACGACGATCTGCATCTTGATCTCCGACGGACCCGCGCCGGCAGAAGGTTCGCTCGGGGCGATCGACACCCAGTCGACGCCCGACTTCAGCTTCACGTCGTAGGCCGCGTTCAAGAAGCCCTGCAAGTCTGGAGTTGCGGGGATCGCAGCTTCGAGCTTCGACAGCTGGGCTTGGATCTTCGTGCCGTTCTGCTGACTCTGCAAGAGACGTTGGTGCTCGGCGAGGAGCGTCGAGTGCGCGGACTGCGCAGTCGTGACGCGCTGGTTTGCCTTGCTCACGTCCTTGCCCGCAGGCGAGTAGAAGAACAGGTTCCAGAGCAGCAGCACGACGACGAGGGCCAGTGCGCTCACGGCAATGACTCGTGTCTTCATCGCGCCGCACCTCCCACGCCGTAGGTCTTGGCTCGATCGGAGAGCGCCGAGCTCGTGATCGATGCCGTCGACTGGAAGTCGACGACGATGTGGTTCCCGATCGTGTTCTTCTGCGCTTGCGGCACCCAGAGGTCCTGGAACGACGCCATCTGGCTGATGCGCTTCAACCAGTCGGACACCGACGGGAAGTCGAGTCCGACCGCGCCGAACGTGATCGTGCCGCTGAGCGGGCTGGTGACCACGCCGGGGGTGACCGTTCCGGTTCCGCCGGGCGTCGTCGTGGCCGGCGAGCCGCTCGCGGGCGTGGACGAGCTCGTCGTGGTCGACCCTGTCGCACCGCTTGGTGTGGTCGTCGGCGTCGACGGGATCACCGGGTTCGTGGCCGCCGCGGTGACCTGACCCTGGAAGCTCGTGAGCCACACGTCGTTCGGCATGGTGCGGGCGATCTCGTTGAGCATGCGCGCCCACGCCACATCGGTCTGCAGCACGGTGCCGAGTCCGGCCTGCAACGTTGCGACCTGCTGTTGGGCATGCGACGCCGTGTTGAGCAACGCGTTCTGGGCCTGGAGCTGGTTGTTCTGCGCTTCGATCGTGCTGGCCTGCGAGTTCAGATCCGATGCGTGGTGATGCCGTGCGATCGTCGGCAAGGCGAGCAGCACGAGCAGGCCGAGCCCGGCGACACCGGCGAGGATCGGCGTGCGCGAACCTGTGATCGCGGCGCGCCGCGAGGTGCGGCCGGGCAGCAGGTTCATCACCGGCATGCCGGTGGCGTCACCGAGGCCGAGGCCGACAGCGGCGGGCAGGTAGGCGTCGAGCCTCGGGAGCTCACTCGGGTCGAAGCCGATGTCGCCGATCGCCAACGCTTCGCGCGGCGTCGCGTCGATCACCGGAACGCCGAGCAGCGTTCCAAGCCGGTCGCGCACGCCGGTGAGCTGTGCGCCGCCGCCAGTGAGCTGCACCCGCAGCAAGCGCGTCGCGCCAGGCTGGTTGCGGTAGTAGTCGAGCGAGCTGCGGATCTCGTCGAGCAGGACGCCGAGCGGCCGTTCGATCGCGACGCGCGCCTGGTTGACGACTTCGTCGTCGACGGATCCGATCTGGCGCTTCAGCGACTCGGCGGTCTCGCCGGGAAGCTCGAGGGTGGAAGCGATGGCGTCGGTGAGTGACCGACCGCCGGAGGCGAGCACGCGCACGAACCGCGGGGTGCCTGCTTCGTGCACGACGACGCAGGTGACGCCGCCGCCGATGCTGACGATGCCTTCGGCGCCGGGGCCGTTGTCGGACACCGTCGCGCCCAACGCCCGGATGAGCGCGAGGGGCACGAGGTCGACCGACTCGACCGGGAGACCGGCGCGCTCGACTGCGTCGACGAGGCGCATCACGGTCTGCTGCTGCACCGCGGCGATGAGCACCCGCATCACGGGCTCGTCGTCGGGGGCGCCGGTGGGTGTGTACGTGTCGAGGATCGTGAAGTCCAGGACCGCTTCGTCGAGCGGGATCGGGATGAGGTCCTGGGCCTGGAAGCGCAGCGCGCCGGCCAGGTCTTCGCGGCTCATCACCGGCATCTCGACCTGACGCACGATGAGGCGCGGCGTGGCCAGACCCACCCGCACGGGTGCCTTGCGGAAACCGACTTCCGTACGCAGGCGCCGGATCGCTTCGACGACGGCGTTCTCGTCGGCGACCTCGCCATCACGGACGGCGTCGCGCGGCAGAGCGACCTGGCCGAACGCGGTGAGCCGCGGCGGTGACCCGGTCGCGATCTCCGCGACCGTCACGGCGTTGGTGCCGACATCAAGACCAATTACGCGGCGGGCCACGCTCCCCCTCCATTCACCATCCGCGCCGCCAGGAACGCATCGACGTCCGTGGCGCGAATTCTGAAGTGCTTCCCGACGCGGATTGCCGGAAGCTGCCCGTCGCGGATCAAGCGATACACGGTCATCGTCGAGACCCGCATTGCACCGGCCACTTCGCGCACGGTGAGGAGTCGGTGCTCAGCACTCAAGTTGTACCCCTCCCGTCGACTGCGGCCACAGTAAAGCTCACTTACAACAATCGTCAACGCGAGCATCAGCATGAGACAACGCACGACAACGGCCGACTTCACACCCATCCGCCCCATGACCTGCGGAACCACAAACGTGTGATTTCGCCCCACCAGCCCCAAGATTTTTTCTTGTAGTTTGGACCGGTGAGGGCTCACGCGGTTGCCCGACAACACGGCGGTGAGCGGTACGGCTACGCGCCGCGGGGCGTCAGACCAGCGAACGAGCGCGGTAGGCGAAGCCGTCGCCAAAGACACGGTGCGTCAGACGAGCGAACGAGCGCGCCGGGCGAAGCAGGCGCCCTAGACCGGTCCGTGGATGAGGATGGCGAGCAGGGCGCCGGCGGCGAGGTATGGCCCGAAGGGGATGTGGCGGCCGCGTTCGACGCGGCGCATCGCGGCGAGCGCGAGGTAGACGACCGAGCCGAGCAGGATGGCGGCACCGAGGGCGACGATGATGCGGGCCTGTGTGGGGTCGGCGACGGTGGCGCCGCCGCTGAGGCGGCTCACGACGCTGACGCCCGTGGCGTAGCCGAGCGCGCCGCCGATCGCCATGGGGAACAGCACGATGGGTGCGGCGATCGCGATGCCACCCACGGATCCGAGCACGAACGGCAGGAAGAGCGCCAGGCCGAGCACGGGCCAGCCGAGGTACGCGGCCGCGAATCCGAGCAACGCGGCCAGGCGGACATCGCCGTAGCCCATGGCACGCGGCGCAGCGAACCAGATCACGTAGAACACGACGAACGCGATGAGCGCGCCAGCCGCGGCGCGGCCGAGTGCCGTCCAGTCGTGTTCGAGCGCGGCGCCGAGCACGAACAGCGGGAGTCCGATCGCAACGGTCGGGTAGATGATGCGGTTGGGTAGGAGCATGTGCTCGAGGTCGATCGCCGAGAGCGCGATGAGCGACGCAGTGAGCACGAGCATCGCGAACACGACGCCGTCGCTCGAGAAGCGTGCGCCGACCACGGCGAACATGGCACCGGTGAAGAGCTCCACGAGCGGGTAGCGCCCAGAGATGTGCGTCCCGCAGTAGCGGCAGCGGCCGCGCAGCAGGAGCCACGACAGCAGCGGGACGTTGTCGCGTGGCGAGATCGGCGTGTCACACGACGGGCAGTGCGACGGGGGCCGGACCACCGATTGCTTGCGCGGCACGCGCCAGATCACGACGTTGAGGAACGATCCGACTGCGAGGCCGAACACTCCGCTGATCGCGGCGGCTATGCCGGCGTTCATGCTCTCCACACCGTACCGACCTTGTTCCGAGCCGCCTCTACCGTCGCGGTCTTCGATCGGCCGGTGGAGCGACTTGATGAGCGCACGAGGGACCCGGTCTGGTGGCCGGGTCCCTCGTGTTCGTTCTCAGTTGTCGCGTGCGGCTCGTGTGGTCACCACGCCGTCGTCCATCCGGTGGCGGGGTTGAACGTCCCCGCCGTACAGCTGGCCGATGGTTGCACCACTTGGTATTGCGTCGAAAGCCCTACTGAGTCGAGCAGTGCGAAGCACTTCCCGCTCGGGGACAGCGACGCCATCACCACGTAGCTGTTCGTACCAATCGTGCCGGTGGCCACAGACACCTGGTTCTGCACGGATCGTGCCGGCGTCACGGAGTCGGTGAACGTCACCGAGTGCTCCTCGGCCTGCAGGGTGACCGGCGTGAGCCACGCGTAGTCCCCCTGATCAGCCTCGCCGATTCGGGCCGCCACGAGGCTCGAGTGGAGGATCGTCATCGCCCTCTTGTCCTCGGCTCGATCGCGTGCCCCCATGAAGGTGGGGATGGCGATGAGCAGCAGGATCGCGATGATGGTGACGACCATCATGAGCTCGATCATCGTGAACCCGGTGTCGCTCCGTCGGCCGCCGCGAACGTTGTGCGTTCGCATGACGTACCTCGTGGAGTAGACGACCGCGGCTTGCGAGCGGAGCGGGCCCGGCACTTGAGCGCCGGGCCCGCGTGCACGCTTCGTCGCAGTCTCAGTGGTCTACCAGGTCGACAGCCAGCCGCTCGGGGGAGCGGTGCCTGCGCTGCACGTACCGGTGCCCTTGCCGTACTGGGTGCCGGGGCCGGTGACGTTGTCCTGAATCCAGAAGCACGTGCCCGACTTCGACAACCCGGCAAGGATCACCGTGTTCGTGGTGGTCGCCACGCTGAGGTTGTTCGGGCCGGTCGACGCCGTTGCCGCGGCAACGAACGTGAGGCTCGGCTCGACACCGGCGAGCGCGGCCACGGTGGCCTGCGTGTAGTCCTCTTGGTCCGTGAAGATGGTCTTCGCGGCGGTGAGGCCGTTGCGCAGGCTCGACTGGCTGGCGCGGTCCTGGGCTCGCTGACGGGCACCAAGGAAGGTCGGGATGGCAA